>JANXZA010000110.1 GCA_025355745.1 Rhizobacter sp.
GCAGCGCGACCTTGGCCGCCAGCCGGCGCCGCCCCTCGGCCAGCGCCGGGGCCTGGTCGGCGTGGCGAAAGTACAGCTCGTTGACGATCGCCAGGACCGGGATCTCGAAGCCCATCACATGCACCTGCGGGCCGCGCGCCACGATCTCCAGCGTGCCCTCGTTGTCGCGCACCTGGATGAAGTCGCGCTGGAACTGGAAGATGCGCAGGAAGTCGACGAAGTCGCTCTTGATGAAGCGCAGGCCGCTCAGGTAGGCCAGCTCGTCGGCCTGAAAGCGCAGCGTGCAGAGCAAGTCGAGCTGCTCGTTGATTTCGGGTATCAGGTGGGCCAGCGGGTAGTCGCGGGCGTTGCGGCAGATGAAGACGTACTCGGCCTGCGTCTGCGGGTGGCGATGCAGCATCGCCTGCCACATCGTGAACTTGTAGAGGTCGGTCTCCAGCAAACTGTGGATCACGGCGGGCATGGGCGGATCGGTCGCTGGGCTGCTGCGGTTGGCGCCGGCATGGGCTGGCGCGGGCCAGTATAGAAGTCGGGTTCAGGCCGGGCGCAGGTTGTCAATGGCCAGCGCCGGCAGCTCGCCCGCCGGGACAAAGTTGAACACCTGGCCAAGGAAGACCAACTCGGCCTGCCAGGCGCGGACGATGTTCGGCCCCTGGCGAAAGCCGTGGCCCTCACCGGCGAACTCGAGGTAGGCGACCGGGCAGCCGGCGGCGCGGGCGGCGGCGCTGATGTCGCGGCTTTGCTGCGGTGGCACGGCCATGTCGTCGCTGCCCTGGAAGGTGAGCAGGGCGGCGCGGCACTGGCCCATGTGGCGTACCGGGCTGCGCGCCTGGTAGATGGCGCGGCCCTGCGGCAGCGGCGCCACCAGGCCATCCAGATAGCGCGACTCGAACTTGTGGGTGTCGCGGGCCAGCGATTCCAGGTCAGCGACGCCGAAGTAGTTGATGCCGGCGGCAAAGCGCTGGCTGAAGGCCAGGCCGCAGAGCACGGTGAAGCCGCCGGCACTGCCGCCGCGGATCGCCACGCGCCGGCCGTCGATGCGGCCGGCGGCGGCCAGGTGGTCGACCGCCGCGATCGCGTCCTGCAGATCGACGACGCCCCATTGGCCGTTGAGCCGCTGCCGGTAGGGCCGGCCGAAGCCGCTGGAGCCGCCGTAGTTGACATCGACGACGGCCAAGCCGCGGCTGGTCCAGAACTGCACCGCCGGTTTCAGCGCGGCGCTGGCGCAGGCCGTCGGCCCGCCGTGCAGGAGCACGATCAGCGGCGGCAGTTCGCCCTCGGGCGGGCGTTGTCCCGGCAGGCAAGGCGGGTAGAACCAGGCATGGGCCTGGTGCGCCGCGCCGTCGGCGCCTGGCGCGGTGGCGAAGGCGATGGCCTGGGCGCGCGAGACCGCGGCGCTGGCCAGCGGCGCATCGCCGCTGCGGCGGACGACGCTGTGGCTGCCGTCACGCAGGTCCAGCGTGAGCAGCACCGGCAGATCGTCTTCGGCGGCGGCGATGGTGAACGCGGTCCGGTCATCGAGCAGGCCGAGCGAGCCGAAGCTGACGAAGGGCAGGCTGAGCAGCGACACGCTGGCGTCGTCCAGGTTCAGCAACTGCAGGCTGTCGCGGCCACCCTGGCTGACCCGCAGCAGCGCCAGGCGATTGGCCAGCAGCAGGTACGAGCGCGTCCCCAGGTTCCAGAGCGGGCCGCCGATATCGGCTGCCAGAGATGTCACTGCGGTCAGCGTCGCCACTGCCCCGTCCTGCCAGCGGCACAGGTTCCACCAGCCGCTGCGATCAGACAGAAAGTACAGGCTGCCGTCGTCGGCCCACTGCGGCTCCAGCACCGACTCGGCCGGGCCGCCGGCCACGGTTCGGACTTGTTCCAGGCCGTCGCTGCCCAGCCTGGCGACCATCAGCCGGGTGGCGTCCCAGGGCATCGCCGGATGGTCCCAGGCGACCCAGGCGAGTTGCCGGCCGGCGCCGCAGATCCGCGGCCAGGCGACGAAATCGCTGTCGCCGTAGAGCAACTGGCCGGCGCCGTCTTCGCCATCCAGGCGCAGCCGCACGACCGCGTTGGCCGGCTCGCCCGGATGGCGGTGGTCCTCGCGGACGGCGACGATGCTGGCGCCGTCTGGCGCGGCGCAGAAGTCGGCATAACGGCAGCCCGGCGGCGTCAACAGCGGCGACTGGCCATCGGCCTGTCGCCAGCGCAGGCGCTGGTCTTCGAACTGGGCATAGACCAGCCCGTCGGCCAGCGGCAGGTAGGGCGTGCCGCCGTACTCGTGCACCCGGCTGCGCACATGGGCATCGGCGCCCAGTGGCTCGGCGATGCTGCCGTCGGGCTGGCGGCACAGCAGCGCCGTGCGGCCGCGCTCGGCCGGCCGGCCCTCGGTCCAGTAGAGCCGGCCGGCAACCGCCTCGGCATAGCCCAGCGCGACCGCGCCGGCCGCCACCTGCTCAGGCAACAGCGGCGACGGCCAGGCGCCGCAGGGCAGGGCTGGGACAGCATCGGCAGGCAGTGACATGGCGGCGGGATCGGCGGGTAAGTACCTTGGCGATGCTATGCCAGGCCTGCCTATGATCGCCCGCCATCACCCATCCTCCCAGGAGTCACTGCCATGCCCTGTCCTTCCCTTGCACTCCGTTTGGCCACCGTCCTGGGCGCCGCCAGCCTGGCGCTGGCCGTCCAGGCCCAGGCGCCCAACCCGCTCGACAACGTGCCCGAGAAGATGCCGTTTGACCTGCCCTATGGCGCGCCGATCTCGCTGGACCGGGCCGAGGCCGCGATCCAGGCGGCAGTGGCCGAGGCCAAGCGGCGCGATTGGAAGCTCAATGTCGCGGTGGTCGATTCGGGCGGCAACCTGGTCGCCTTCCAGCGCATGGACGGTGCCCAGCTTGGCTCAATCCAGATCTCGCAGGCCAAGGCCCACAGCTCGGCCATCCTGCGGCGCGAGACCAAGGTCTTCGAGGGCGGCATCCAGGGCGGCAACAACTACCTGATCACCCTGCCCGGGGTGATCGCCTCGCGTGGCGGCATCCCCTTGGTCGAGAACGGCAAGCTGATTGGCGCGATCGGCTGCTCGGGGGGCACCGGCTCGCAGGACGAGGTCGCCTGCAAGGTCGGCGCGGCGACGGTGAAGTGAGACCGGCCGCCGCTACAGGCTGAAGTCGTAGTCGATCAGCAGCGGCGCGTGGTCGCTGAAGCGCTGGTCCAGGTAGATCGATTCGCGCCTGGCCTTGGCGGCGACGCCCGGCGTGGCCAGGTGGTAGTCCAGCCGCCAGCCGACGTTGTTGGCCCAGGCCTGGCCGCGGTTGCTCCACCAGGTGTACTGCTCGGGCTGCGGGTTGAGCGTGCGGAACACGTCGACCAGCCCGGCCTCGGTCAGCAGTTTGGTCAGCCAGTCGCGCTCCTCGGGCAGGAAGCCTGAATTCTTCTGGTTGCTGCGCCAGTTTTTCAGGTCGATCTGCTGGTGGGCGATGTTGACGTCGCCGACCAAGATGTACTCGCGCTGCGCCTTGAGCTGGAGCAGGTGCGGGTAGACGATGGCCAGGAAGCGGAACTTGGCCTCCTGCCGCTCGGGGCCGGATGAGCCGCTGGGAAAGTAGCAGCTGATGATGCTGAGCTTGCGCCTGGCGGTGTCGAAGCGGGCCTCGACATAGCGGCCCTCGGCGTCAAACTCGGCGTCACCCAGCCCGACGATGACCGCACTGGGCTTTTTGCGGCTGTACAGGCCGACGCCCGAGTAGCCCTTCTTCTGCGCCAAATGGAATTGGCCCTTCAATCCGGCCACGGTCTCAAAGCGGCCGGCCAGGTCCTCGGCCTGGGCCTTGATCTCCTGCACCCCGATACAATCGGCGGCCGTTTTTTCGGCCCATTCGACGAAGCCCTTGTTCGCCGCCGAGCGGATGCCGTTCAAGTTCAGTGTGACCAATCGAAACGCCAAGATGCCCCCTATGCCTGAACCTGCGACCGCAGGCGGCGCCGACCGCCTGGCCCAGGAATTCATCCGCTTCGCGGTCGATGCCGGGGTGCTGCGTTTTGGCGAATTCAAGACCAAGGCCGGTCGGCTGTCGCCGTACTTTTTCAACGCTGGTCTGTTCGACGACGGTGAAAAACTCGGCCGTCTGGCCGGATTCTATGCACGCCGATTGATCGACTCCGGCCTGCCCTTCGACATGCTCTTTGGCCCCGCCTACAAGGGCATCGCGCTGGCCGCGACGGTGGCGATCGAACTGGCGCGGCTGGGCCGCAATGTGCCCTTTGCCTACAACCGCAAAGAGGCCAAGGACCATGGCGAGGGCGGCAGCCTGGTCGGCGCGCCGCTGGCCGGGCGCGTGGTCGTGGTCGACGACGTGATCTCGGCCGGGACCTCGGTGCGCGAGTCGCTGGCCCTGATAGGCGCGGCCGGGGCGACTGCGGTGGGCGTGGCGATCGCACTCGACCGGCAGGAGAAATCGGCCGAGAACGGTGTCGATCTGGCGCAGTCCGCCGTGCAATTTGTGACCAATGACTTGAAACTGGTTGTTGTGAAGATTGCCGGCCTGTCCGACCTGCTGCACTATCTGCAGTCCGGCGGCGACCCGACCCTGGCAGTGCAGTTGCCACGGGTGGCCGCCTACCGCGACCGCTATGGAGTCTGAACCGTGTACCGGCCCTTGTCCGCCGATTTCGTCCTGGCCCCGCGCCAGATCGCCTGCCTCGCTGGCCTGGTTTTGGCTGCCGGCCTGACCACGCCTGCCTGGGCTGCCGACGCCGCTGCCGCGCCGACGATTTACAGCTGCACCGACGACAAGGGCAATCGCCTGACCTCGGACCGGCCGATCGCCGAGTGCCGCAGCAAGGAGCAGCGCATGCTCAACCGCGACGGCTCCCTGCGCGGTGTCGTGCCGCCGACCCTGACCGCCGAGGAGCGGGCTGAACGCGAGGCGACAGAGCGCATGGCCGCGCGCAGCCGGGCCGAGCAGGGCGATGCGGTGCGGCGCGACAAGAACCTGGTGCTGCGCTTTGCCGACGAGCCGGCGCACCGCAAGGCCCGCGAGGAGGCGCTGGAGACGGTGCGCCGGGCGACGCGCGCGACCGAGGCCAGGCTGCGCGAGCTGGCGGCCGAGCGCCGGCCGCTGGTCGAGGAGGCCGAATTCTTCAGGGGCAAGCCGCTGCCGCTGCGCTTGCGCCAGCAACTCGATACCAACGACGCCACCGTCGAGGCGCAGCGCTCGGCAACCGTCAACCAGATCGCCGAGTTGGCGCGCATCAACGGCCTGTACGACCAGGAACTGGCGCGGCTGAGAAAGCTCTGGGCCGGCGCCTCTCCGGGCTCGATCGGCCCGGCGACCGTGGCCACCGACGTCGCGGCGGTGGCGCCCGCCACGTCATCGTCCGGGACGCGCAAACCTGCGCTGCCGTCCGCCGCACCGGCCAGCGATCTGGCGGTCCTGCCCGCAGCGGGCCAGAAAAACTGAGCGTCGGGTCGGCCGGGTGGCAGAGCCAGCCCGCCGCAGCACGCTCAACGGCAGGATCCCCCGGCCGTACTCGCTATGCTTGAAGTCGCCGCGCAGCGGGTCGGCTACCGACAGCATGCCGCCGGCCTGCGATGGCGCGACCCCGGGCGGCGGCAATTCAGAACGGAATATCGTCGTCCATGTCGTCAAAGCCGGTCGCGGGCTTGCCCGCCGGCTTGGCCCCGGCCATCGGCTTGGGCGCGGCGGCGCGGGATGCGGGCGGGGCGCTGCGGCGTGGCTCGCCCCGGCCACTGTCGTCGCCTGCGGCGTAGCCGCCGCCTTCGTCGTTGCCGCCACCACCACCGCCACCGCCGCCGCCCTCACGGCCGCCCAGCAGTTGCATCTGCTCGGCGACGATCTCGGTGGTGTATTTTTCGACGCCGTCCTTGTCGGTCCATTTGCGGGTGCGCAATCGGCCCTCGATGTAGACCGGGCGGCCCTTCTTGAGGTACTCGCCGGCGATTTCAGCCAAGCGGTCGAACATCGTCACGCGGTGCCACTCGGTTTCTTCCTGGCGCTCGCCGGAGTCTTTGTTCTTCCAGTTGCGGGTGGTGGCGATGCCGATGTTGCAGATTGCACTGCCGTTGGGCGTGTAGCGGACTTCCGGGTCGCGTCCGAGGTTGCCGATAAGGATGACTTTGTTGATCGAGGCCATGGCCGAATGCTCCTGCTGCGCGTTGCGTGGATGGGGTTGGGGTGCGGCTGTTGGGGGGTGCGCAGGCAGCGATGATAGCCAGCGCTGGGCTGCGATCAGGCTCCCACGGCCGGGTCGCGGCACAGGTTTTGCCGCAGGTGGACACCGCCCGACGAGGCCGGCGCGGGCCATGCGCGGCGGCGGGCGCAGGGCCGCTGCGCGGCCGTCTGCGCGCTGCCGGCTACCATCCCACCCCGATGCCGCCCGCCGCCCTGTTCACCGAGCCCGCCAGCGCCAGCGCGCCGCTGGCGGTGCTGCAACAGGTCTTCGGCTACCCGGCCTTCCGTGGCCAGCAGGCGGCCATCATTGCGCAGGTCTGTGGCGGTGGCGATGCGCTGGTGCTGATGCCCACCGGCGGCGGCAAGAGCCTGTGCTACCAGGTGCCTGCCATCGCCCGGCACCGCGCCGAGCGCGGCGTGGCGGTGGTGGTGAGCCCGCTGATCGCGCTGATGCACGACCAGGTCGGCGCGCTCGAAGAAGCCGGCGTCCACGCCTCGTTCCTGAACTCGACCCTGACGTTCGAGGAGACGCAGCGGATCGAGCGCGAAATGATGAGCGGCCGGCTCGTGCTGCTGTATGTCGCGCCCGAACGCCTGACCACGCCGCGCATGCTCGGCCAGCTCGATTCGCTGCACGAGCGCGGCCTGCTCAGCCTGTTCGCCATCGACGAGGCGCATTGCGTGAGTCAGTGGGGCCACGACTTCCGCGAAGATTATCTGGCGCTGAACGTGCTGCACGAGCGCTACCCCGATGTGCCGCGCATCGCACTGACCGCCACCGCCGACGACCTGACCCGCGCCGACATCATCGAGCGTCTGCAACTGCAGGAAGCGCGCATCTTCATCAGCAGCTTCGACCGTCCGAACATCCGCTACGCGGTGCACGAGAAAGACGATGCGCGCAAGCAGCTGCTGCGCTTCGTCCAGGACGAACACGAGGGCGACGCCGGCATCGTCTACTGCCAGTCGCGCAAAAAGGTCGACGAGACCGCCGCGTGGCTGAGCGGCGAAGGCATCACCGCGCTGCCTTACCACGCCGGGCTCGACGCCAGCGTGCGCAAGCGCCATCAAGACCGGTTCCTGCGCGAAGACAGCGTCGTGATGGTGGCGACCATCGCCTTCGGCATGGGCATCGACAAGCCCGACGTGCGCTTCGTGGCCCACATGGACCTGCCGAAGAACATCGAAAGCTACTACCAGGAAACCGGCCGCGCCGGCCGCGACGGCCAACCCGCCGACGCCTGGATGGCCTACGGCCTGGCCGACGTGGTGAACCAGCGCCGCATGATCGACGAGAGCCCGGCTAACGAAGAATTCAAGCGGAACCAGCGCGGCAAGCTCGACGCACTGCTGACCCTGGCCGAGGCCCACGACTGCCGACGCGTGCGCTTGCTGGCCTACTTCGGCGAGGCCAGCGAGCGCTGCGCGGCGCATCAGAACGCCTGCGACAACTGCCTGCACGCGCCGGCCACCTGGGACGCGACCGAGGCCGCGCGCAAGGCGCTGAGCTGCGTCTACCGCTTCCATCAGAACCGTGGCCAGCGCTTCGGCGCCGGGCACCTGATCGACGTGCTGCGCGGCAAGCCGACCGACAAGGTGGCGCAGTACGGGCACGAAAGCCTGTCGACCTTCGGCGTCGGCGCCGACGTGAGCGAGGCGCAGTGGCGCGTCGTGCTGCGCCAACTGATCGCACTGGGCTACCTGCGCACCGAGGGCGAATACAACACGCTGGAACTGACGCCGACCGCGCGCGACGTGCTGCGCGGCGAGGTGCAGATGCTGCTGCGCCAGGCGACCGACGCGCCGAAGCGCGCTAGAGGTGAGCGGGGCGACCGAGGCGGCAAGACCACCAAGGCCACGCGCGGCAAGGACAAGCCGCCACCGCTGCCGCTCGACGACGCCGGCCTGGCACGCTTCGACGCACTGAAGGCCTGGCGCGCCGAGATCGCGCGCGAACACAACCTGCCGGCTTACATCGTGTTCCACGACGCCGCGCTGGCCGAGATGGCGCAGGCCGCCCCCGACACGCTGGACGCGCTCGGCCAGATCAGCGGCGTCGGCGCGAAGAAGCTCGAAGCCTACGGACGCGAGATATTGCGCGTGCTGGGCGGGTAGGCTGCTGTCCACTCGAAGGAAAAAGAAGAGCCAACTCACGCACCGCAGAGGCGCAGAGGACGCAGAGAGTCGCAGAGTGAATTCAAGGAATGACTTGTCTTCTCTGCGTAACTCCGCGCCCTCTGCGCCTCTGCGGTGGTGAGTCGAAAGTCTTCACTCCCCCACGCCGGTCGCGCGCCAGCTCATCACACGCGCCCCGTCCAGCTCGAAGCTTTCCGCGCCGCCGTAGACCACGATGGGCTGTGCCGCACCCTCGCCCGCCATCGCACTCCAGCGGCGTGGTGCAGAGAGCCAATCCATTGCGAACGTCGTGCCGGACTTGATCTCGACCGCCTGCATCCGAGCGCCGTCCTCGAACACCAGATCGACCTCGGTGCCGTGGTTGTCGCGCCAGAAATACAGGTCGGCCGCGAGGCCCAGGTTGAACCGGTGCTTGATGACTTCGGTGACGACCCAGGTCTCGAAGATCGCACCGCGCAGCGCATGCGTCTGCAAGGCCAGCGCGTCGGGCACGCGCAGCAGGTGGCAGAGCAGGCCGGTGTCGAGGAAGTACAGCTTCGGCGTCTTCACCAGCCGCTTGCCGAAGTTGCGGTGGTAGGGCGGCAGGAGGGTCAGCACATAACTCGCCTGCAGCACCGTCAGCCACTGGCGCGCGGTCGGTTGCGAGATGCCGCAATCGGCGGCCAGGCTGTTCAGGTTCAGCAGTTGGCCGGAGCGCGCCGCGCACATCAGCACGAAGCGCTGGAACAACGCCAGGTTGGCGACGTTGAGCACCTGGCGCACGTCGCGCTCCAGGTAGGTGGCCACGTAGCCCGCGAACCAGACCGGCGGCGCCAGATCGCGCAACTGCGCGTGCAGCGCCGGGTAACCGCCGCGCCACATCCGATCTTCGAGCGACGCGCCGGCCGACGCGCTCGGTTGCAGCTCGGGGTTCGACAGCGGCAGCAACTGCAGCAGGCCGACGCGGCCGGCGAGCGACTGGGTGATGCCGTCCATCACGCCGAACTGCTGCGAGCCGGTGATGACGAATTCGCCCATCCGCTGATTCGCATCGACACGGCCCTGCAGGTACGACAGCAGCTCGGGCACGCGCTGGACTTCATCGAGCACCGCGCCGCTGGGGAAGCGCGCCAGGAAGCGGCGCGGATCGGCGCGCGCCAGGGCGCGCGTGTCCGGGTCTTCGAGCGTGATGTACGGATGGTGGGGAAAGGCCTCGCGCGCCAGGGTCGACTTGCCCGACTGGCGAGGGCCGGTGATGGCGATGACCGGGAAGCCTCGCGCCATCTGGCTCAGCAGTACGGCGGCGGTGCGGGCAAGTGTCATTTGTACAATATCAAGTCGCAGTTTTTATATTGTACAAGCTGCGCTTTCGCTACTCAAGACCGCGCCAGCCGCGCCAGCTCCTCGCGCACCAGCCGCACCACCAGCCGGTCGAGCGTCTGCACCGAGTAGTTCTTCACATCGTGGACGGTCTGCGTGCCCGCGCCGCTGGCGGGGTTCATCGAGTCCTTGTAGGTCAGGAACACGAAACGACCGGCGGTGTACTGGGCGATCTGGCGGAAGATGTATTCGCCCACCGGGTCCAGGCCGCTGGCACCGACCGCGAACACCTTGATGCCCTTGGCGAGTGCGGCCTGCATGTCGACGTCGTATTGCGGGCCGCCGTAGTCGAGGTGCGGCGGCGCATCGGCCACCAGCACCACCAGGCGCGCCGCATCGGCGCGCCAGCTCAAGCCGTGCACGACCTCGTGCAGCGCTTCGTTCAGCGCTTCGGGCGTGTCGCCGCCGCCCTGCGCATGGACCCGCGCCAGCAGACTTTGGAAGGCGCCCAGGTCGTTCGTGAAGTCGTGCGTGCGGGTCAGGAAAACATCGCCGCGATCGCGGTACGCCACCAGCCCGTAGCAGATGTCGGGCTGGCCGGGCAGCTGCGCGATCTGCTGCGCCATGACTCGTATCGACGCCTTCAGCTTGTCGATCTCGTCGCCCATCGAGCCGGTGGCATCGACCATGAAGACCAGGTCGAGGCGCGGGCGCTGAGCCGCGTCAGCCACAGTGCCGGTCGCGGCGCTGGCCACACCGCCGAGCCGCACCTGCACGGCCTGCGCCTGGCCGCGCAGCAAGGTCGCGCGGGCCTGCAGGCCGCCCTTGCGCACCGCCACGCCGAGCACGCGGTCGGTCTCGAAGCCGGGCGCGACGCCGGGCGCGAGAAAAGCGCGCGGATGCAGCCAGACGCGGCCGGCCGTGTCGGTGCGGGCCCACATCACCGGCTCGGCCACACCGGGGCGTTGCACCGCCACTTCGGCGTCGTGCACCGGTCGGCCTTGCGCGTCGGTGACTTCGAGCCGGTAGCGCTCGCTGATGTCGCGCTCGCGCACCGCCTGGCCGGCATTGCGCTGGCGGTAGGCCAGGTACTCGCCGAAGTCGGCGTTGTCATCGACGACCCCGGCGGTGACGACCGGCGTTGCCGGCCGCTGAAGGTGAAGTGGCGGCTGAAGTGGCGGCTGAAGTGGCGCCTGAGATTGCGGTGCGGCAGCGAGCGCGGCGGGGGCTGTAGTCTCGCTCCGCGCCGCAGTAATCGACATCGCCTTGTCGGCGGCAGCGGCGCGCGCTTCAAGCGCCCCAGCCGCAGCCCCCGCAGCGGCGCCGTAGTCCGTTCTCGAACGCCACCCCGCAGCGTTCTGGCCGAACCCCAGGCCCGAGACCTCGCGCGTCGACGGCGGGCGCTGGCAATGGCTGGCGGAGGGCGGCTCGAAGCGTGGCGGCGTGAAGTCGGCAGCGGGCGGCGTCGCCACGTCTTGCCACGGCGGCGGCCAGGTGTCGGACGGTGCCATGGCATGCGCCGTGCGCGGCTCGAACGATGCCGCGCAAGCGGCCAGGGCGAAGATCAACAGCGCCGTCGGCGCGGCCGCGAAACGTTTGAAGTCCATGCCGGTGTTCATGAAGATGTCCTTGGGTTGACCTTGGGTGGGTGATGAGATCCGCCGCGCCTGCCAGCAGGTCGATGCGCTCCGGTGATACGGCCGCAGCACCTGCGCGGGGTCAATGCGGAGGCGGCGCGGGTCCGAAAATCACCTCGGTGAAAACACTTCACCCCATCCGCGCCCGTGGGCCGTATCAAGGTCGGATGAGGCAGACTCGGCGCCAATGCACAGCCCCCCGGAACCCGCAGATGCAAGCTTGATGACGGCCTACGCCGGCGGCGACGCGGCGGCGTTCGAGCAGCTCTACGCGCGCCACCGCGCCGGCCTGTACCGCTTCGTGCGGCGCCTGCTCGGCAGCGCCCATGCCGCGCAGACCGACGAGGTGTTCCAGGACACCTGGCTGCGCGTCGTGACCGCACGCGCAAGCTGGGCGCCGCAGGGCGCGAGCTTTCGGACCTGGCTCTTCACGCTCGCCCATCACCGCGCCATCGACGTGCTGCGGCGCAGCGGCCGCGAGGTCTCGATCGAAGCGTTTGCGGCCGATGCCGATGCCGCCGAGCCCTGGCAGCCCGATGCCATCGCCTGGCAGCATTGGCCGGCACCCCCGGGCGCCGCGCCGCAAGGCGACGACATCGCGTTCTGGCGCCGCGCCGGCGAGCGCCTGCTGGTGTGCCTGGACCAGTTGCCGCTGCCGCAGCGCAGTGCCTTCCTGCTGCACTACGACGATGGTCTGGCGCTGGACGACATGGCGGGCGCGCTCGAGGTCGGCTTCGAGACCGCCAAGACGCGCTTGCGCTATGCGATGAAGAAGCTGCGCGCGTGCATGGGCGCGTACCTCGCACCTCTCGGCAGCGAGACACCGTGACCACGCCATGAACCCGCACGTCCCTGACAACGGCGCCGCCACCAACGCTGACTCGCGCGCCGACGACGCGCACGACGCCTGGCTTGACCACGCCCTGCACCACGCACCCGACGCGAGCGCCGATGCACCGGCGGCGTTGAGTGACGCGATCCTGCGCAGCGCGCGCTTGGCCGTGGCACCCACGGCGCCAGCGCGCCGCCGATCCCATCTCTCGCCGTTGGCCTCGGCCTGGGCCTGGCTCGCCCGGCCGCCGGTGGCTGCCGGCTTCGGCAGCGTGACGGTCGCGACCCTCGCCGGTGTGCTGTGGTGGGGCCGGCCGCTTGACGCGGTGTTGCCCGGCGAACCGGTGGCTGCGCCGGCATCGGCATCGGCATCAGTATCAGCATCAGAGCGCCAGGCCAAGGTCGATCCCGCATCCCCGACGGCGGTGACCTCGGCTCGCGTTGCGGTGCCCACCGCGACACCCGCGCCGGCAATGCCGCTGCCGCCGCCATCGTCCACCCAGCAGGCCGACAAGGCCCTGCCAAGCGCGCCTCGGGCGGGCCGCGCGGCCCGGCCTGAAGCGGCGCCGCAGGCGGCCAACAACGACGCCGCGTCGACGTCGAGCTCGGACTCGACCCCGACGTTGCCGATGCCACCACCCGCCGCGTCCCCGGCCCCGTCCGCCATCGAGGCACCGCCGGCCGCCACGCAGGCGTTGATGGATCAGCGACAACGCGCCTCGAGGGCGCTGACCGACGACACACTCACGCGGGCCATTGGCGCCGCTGCCGAATCGGCTCGGCGCGGGCCCTCGCAGGCCAACGCCGGCCCGAACGCGGCGACCTCGGCACTGGCCCTGGTTCGGCCTGCCGATGCCGGCCACACAGCGCTCGCCGCGTTGCTCGCGGCCGTGCTGCGCGAGCCCGACCGCTGGCGCTGGCAGCGCCACACCGGCAGCGTTGAGGCGCAAGCCATGACACCAAACCTGCAGCGCTGGCTGGCCGAAGCCGAACGCGCCACCGCCTTGCAGTGGCGCCCGGCCACCGCCGGCGCGGCGCGGCTGGGCCCGCCCGCACTGCGGCTGCTGCGCGATGGCGTGCTGCAGGCCACGCTGAGCTTCGGCCCCGGTGTGTTGATCGAAACGACTGGCGACGCCGCGCCGCAAACATCGACAGCGGCGCTCTCGGCAGCCGCGACCGAAGCCCTGACGAAGGCACTCGACGAAGCCACGCGCTGACCCGCTGCCCGCAGGCAGCCCCGCTTCACCCGCAGGCTCAGCGCGGCCCCGCGCCCGCCATCGCGCTGCCGATCTTCAGCGGCAGCCGGCCCGCCACCGGGAAGCGATCCAGCAGGCTGATGCGGTCCACCAAGGTGTCGCCGAGCAGCAGGCTGAAGGGCTGCGTCTCCTGCATCGAGGCGATGTCGTTGTGCGGCGCGACGACGCTGTTCGCCAGGCTGCGCCAGGCCCGCAAGCCCCAGGGCACGGCGCGCCATTCCTGGTTCTCGCCTTCGAAGGCGAACCACTCAGCCTCGACGCTGATGCGCAGTTTGCCCGGCCGGGCGGTGCCCAGCACCTCTTCGCTGAACAGCGGCAGGTGCTTGTTGGCGTCGCCGGCCTGGGCCGCGTCGTCGAACGCATACAGGCTGCCGAGGTACGGACGCCCCGCCTCGTCGGGCGCGCCGCCGCGAGCGCGTTCGACATGCAGGCAGTAGGTGCGCGCGGCGCCGCCGGCCGAGACCGACCACAGGTCGTCCTGCGCGGTGTCGATGTGCTGCGCCTTCGCGAACTCGGCGCACACGCCTTGCGCCGGTGCCTTGCTGAGCGGCTCACTGCGGATTGCATCGGCTGCGGCGATCGGGGTGGGTTCGATGTCGAACACGCGCAAGGTGCGGTCGGCGATCCGGATGTCGGTGGCGAACGCGCTGTAGGCCGACGCCAGCTTCTTGACCCGCTCGTTGCTCTCGCCGAGCGACTCCGCGCCGAGCTTCTGGATCACCACGCGCGGGCGCACCTGCACGCCGTTCGGGTCGCCCCAAACGATGGCGTAGACCTGGAAGTGGCGCTCGAATTCGAACACCAGGCTCGACAGGTCGGCCGCCGCGCCGACCTGCACCGCGTCGGCCGGCGCCGAGATGAGCTGGTTGTCAAGCTCGCAGCGCAAGCCGTCCGGGCTCATCCGGCCGACATAGAAGGCGACCCCCTGCACACTGGGCGCCGCGACGATCAGGCCGCGCCGGTCGGCCCGCGACGGGCCGGCGTAGAACTGCGCTTCGGCGAAGCCGGCGCTGCGGTCGTCGGCACCGGAAAACACCGAGCCGCAGGCTTGCGGTGCGGCCTGCTTGAGCCAGGCGACCGGACTCGGGCCGGTCTGCGGGCCCACGCTCGCGCTCCCGCTCCCGCTCGCGCCCGCAACCGGCCTCGGTGCCGCGCCCTCGGCTGCACCCGCCAGTGCCACCGGCCAGACCGCGCCGCGCAGCACCGAGCGCAGGCTGGCGATGCTGCGCACCTCGCCCAGCAGTTCGGTGCTTTGCAAGCCGTCCAGGCGCGGCGAATAAAACCAGCGCATCGGCGGCAGCGCGGCCAGCCCGGTGGACAGCGCGCGCCCGTTCTGAAAGAAATACGCGCCCATCAACGCATGACGCAACGCCACCTGGCCCGAATCGAAGCCGACCATCTGTGGCTGCAGCCCGACCTGCGTTTCGGCCGCCAGCGCATAGCCGCGGTGCAGGGTGCGCTCGCGCTTGGCGAGCATCCACTCCGAGGCGCTGAGCACGCCGAACGCCAGCAGCCCGAGCGCCATGCCCCAGCGCCAGAGCTTGACGCGGCGGATCTTCTCGCCCTGCACCTTGACCTCGGCACGCGCCACGATGGCCGCACGCTCGGCATGGGCAGCGTCGTCTTTCGCGAGTTGCTGCTGTTGCTGCTCGGCCTCGCGCGCGGCGATGCGCTGGTCGCGCTTTTGCACCGAGCGGGCGAGGAAGCCCTGCGCCTGCGCCACCATCGGCGCGACGCGCTGGCCGTCGCGATCGAGCCGCAGCAGGCGCTCGAGGCGGCTGCGGCGGTCGGGGTCGGCGAGTGCGGCTTCGAGCGCGGCGTCTTGATAGACGCGCAAGGTCTCGCCGCCGCTGAGTGCGTCGTCAGCGCACTGCGCCGTCGTCCAGCGGTCGCAGTCGTCGAGCAGCCGCAGGTAGACCTGGAACTGGCGGTCTTCCTCGTCGGCCCACTTGCGAAACCGCGACCAGCCGCGGATGAAGGATTCGTGCGAGACCTTCAGGGTCACACGCTGCGGGTCTTCGTCGTCCCAGAACAGGTAGTCGACCGAGCCGACGAAGCCGTCTTCGATCAGCGCCCGCAGCGTCTGGCGCGGGTTCGCGGCGCCACCGAACAGCGCCGGATCATCGACATCGATGCGCTGCTGCGTGTACATGCCGGTGTTCGGGTCTTTGAAGGCGAGCCGGCGCAGCACCGAATCGAGCATCGTGCGCTGCGCCTCGGGGTGGCGCAGGTAGACGGCCTCGGCCCAGTTCTCGAGGCTGGCGCGCAACGCGTTGGTGGTGTCGTCGAAGGGCAGCGGCACGGCATCGCCTGGCACCCTGGCGACGACCGTGGCGGTTGCCAGGGCTGTGGCTGCGCCAGCCGCCTGCACCGCATTGCACAAGTCGTCCCAGACGATCTTCGCGGGCACGCCGCAGGGCTCGCCGCTGCGCATGCCGCCCGGCAACGCCTCGCGCGCGAACGCCGCCTCCCAGAGCCGCGCCAGCAGGTGTTGCAGCAAGGGCAGGTGGTCGGGGTCGTGGGTGATGGCGTGCACGTCGCGCAGCAGGCGGTCGACCACGCGCGGCTCGAACTCGACCGCCTCGGGCAGGGCCGGCGCGCCCGCCAGGCTGCGCCGTTGCAGCAGCCGCAGGTAGCGCTGCGCCGGGCCGACGATGGCCTCGCGCAACTCGGCCTCGTCGAGCCGGCGCACCAGGTAGGACGACTTGTTGATCGCATCCGGCAGCTCCAGGTAGCCGGCGCAATCGTTCAGGTGCTCGCTGCGCATCGTCAGCACGATGAAGCAGCGCGGGTGCGGGTTGAAGAAGTGGTCGATGACGCGCTCGACCAGCAGGCGCGCGTCCTCCACGCCCTTGTTGGTGGGGTGGAACAGCTCTTCGAATTGGTCCAGCACGAACAGCAGGCGCACCGAGGCGGCGGCCGGGCCGGGGGCCACCGCCAGCTCGTCGGCATAGGTGTCGACGAGCCGCGCGAAGCCGGCTTCCTGGCGGAACACGGCCGCGATCTCGACCAGGCGCTCGGCTTCCTGCGCGGGCGTGCCGGCCGGGCGCAGCAGCTTGGAGAACTTGCGCGCCAGGCGGGTGATCGGGGTCGGCGCCGAGGCCGGGGTCAGCAGGCCGACGGGCGAGGCGCCGGGTACCGCGGTGGCCATGCCGGGCGGCACCGGCGCGAGCACCGGCGCGAGCACCGGCGTCGCGTTGGTGCCCGGCGTGCAGGCCATCGGCAACCAGAAGTCGCCGGCACCGGGGATGCCGAAGCTGCGCAGCTCGGGCACCACGCCTGCCAGCACCAGCGACGACTTGCCCGAACCGGAGCCGCCGATCACCGCGACGAACTGGGTCTGCTGCAGGCGTTCGATGACCTCGCGAACCTGGCGCTCGCGGCCGAGCAGCAGCAGCGACTCGTGGTTCAGGAACGGCCGCAGGCCCGGATAGGGCTCGTTCGGCAGGCGCACGGCGTCGCCGGCGGCCGCAGCACCCTGGGTGCCGCCTGGCACGTCGCCTCGCACCTCGCCCAGTACGCCGCCGCTCATGGCTGCACCACCGACAACGCTTCACTCGCCGCCTTGCGGCGCTGCTGCTTGCGATCCAGCACCTTGCGCAGAAACGCTTCGAGCTTCGGCGCGTCCTGCGCCACCACCTCGATGCCCTGCGCCTGCGGCGCGTTGAAGCGCACCACCGGCCAGCCGAAGGCCGACATGGCCTGGTCGGCCACCCCCTGCGGCGGCATCAGGTAGGCCACGACACCGGGCGCCAGGTCGCGCCCCGACAGCTTCTGCTCGACCTTGCGAATCTGCGCGACCAGCGAGTCGGAGGTCTTCTGCCCCCACAGCAGGATCACGCCGTCGGCGTCGTCCAGGCGCGGGTACTGGTCGATGCGGTCCATCGGCAGGCCGCTCGGGCGCACGTAGAGCGGCGGCGCCAGCGCCATGCCGGCGACCACGGCATCCCAGCTTTTCACCGCCTGTGCGCCAACCGACTCCCAGTGATCTACCTCGTTCTGATTGCTCTCGATGTAGATGCGCACCGAGTCGTCAATGGGGGCCGGAGGTGCCGGGGTGGTGGTCAGCGCGGCGGCGCCCGATGCAGCCGCGAACCCCGCCGCCGCGAACTCCACTGTCAGCGGGGTCCGTCCGCTGCCGGCCTCGTAGTTGCCCTTGATCTTCTTCGCGAAGTCTTCGCGCAGCCGCACAAACGGAGTCCAGAAGGCGTTCGCGACGATGCCTTTGTCGGAGTAGATGCCGATCGGCATGTCGGGGTCATCGTCCTGGAAGAAGTGCATGTAGACCAGGTTCGAGCCCGGGCACAACTGCTTCCAGGCGTCGGTGGCCATGACCTGGTCCATCGCGCTTTGCGACAGCGCGACGATGTACAACCGCTCGCGAAAGCCCTCGTCGCCGAACAGCGACTTGAAGTACGCCAGCTCCTGCTGGCACCAGCCCGATTCGGCGTAGTTGTCGTGCACCACCAGGATCATCGCGAACGAGTCGGCGATGCGCGCGCGCAGCTCGTCGCCCAGGTCGCCGGCCACCGGCCCGTTCTTGCCGCTCAGGTGCACCTTGGGCACGGGGATGCCGCGTAGCCGCGTCGGCAAGGTCATGTCGAGTTCCTTGCTGAAGCAGGTGACCCAGTCGTTCCAGCCCCGATCGTCCGCGTGCGCGTAGCTGATGAACGCGCTGTAAGTGCAGTCCTTGAACCACTTTCCCGCCATGCCAACTCCTGGTGTGTGTGTTGTGGTGTTCAATGACCCGGCGCGGCGGCCGCGGACTTCGCGTCGTGCTCCAGCCGACGCAGCACCGCATCGAACGGCCGCTTGACCATGGTGCGACAGTAAAGCGTTTCGGTGCTCGCCAGATCGCCGTTTTCATACAGCTTGTTGGCCGGCGCGCCACCGCCGCAAAAGCTGAAGTGGCTGCAGGTTTGCGCGCAGGCACGCGTGCCACTCATGATGGCCTGCCAGAGCCGCGCGAAGTGCGTCGAGCCTGCGGCTTCGAGATAACTTTCGCGCTGGACATTGCCGAGGATGAAGTTGCCGAAGGCCGCATTCGGTTGGCCGAGCAGCTCGGGCGAAAAGGTGGCGAAGTCGCCGTTGCGGGCCACGCTGACGAGAGCGAACGGCAGCACCTGGGCGTTGTCCGGAAAGGCCTCGCCGCGCCAGGTCCACACCGGCAGCGGCGCCTTCAGCAACTGCAAGGCGGTGGCGATTTCACGCACCCGCAGCCGGCCTTCGCTGGCGATGCTGCGGCTCAGCAGGTGCTCGACGAAGGCGGCGTGCGCAGCCTCCTGGCCGGCCAGGCTGGACCGCAGGTGCAAGCCCTCGGCCTCGTCGAAATTGCAGCCCAGGTCCTGCACGCCGTGCTGCTCGAAGAAGTCGACGAAGGCATCGGCGTGCGCGAACGTGGCGGCGGTCACGACGGCGATGGCGTGGAACTCAATGCCATCTGCGCGCAGCCGCGCCATGCCGCGCAGCACCGCCTCGAACGTGCTTTTGCCGGCGCGTGTGCGGCGGTGCCGGTCGTGCAGTTCGGCCGGGCCATCGACGCTGACGCCGATGCGCACACCGTGGGCCTTGAACAGCGCACACCAGGCGTCGTCGATCAGGGTCGCGTTGGTCTGGATCGCGTGCGAGACCTCGCAATGCGCGCCGATCTCTGCTGCGATCGCGGCGAAGGCCTCGGCGTAGAACGCCACCGGCATCGCCAGTGGCTCGCCGGCATGCCAGACCACCGTGAGCTGTTCGCCGAGCAGGCCGTCGTCGCGCAGCCGGCGCGCAGCCGCGCGCACGGTGGCCAGGCTCATGCGGGCGGTTGAGTCGCGCTGCGGCAGGTAGCAGTAGTCGCAGGCGATGTTGCAGAACGGCGTTGGCTGCAGGATCAGCAGCCGGGTCTTCAAGGCGGGCGCAAAGTCGGCCGGGTCAAAACCCGGCCATCGCACGGCGGGTGCGGCGCGAAGCGCAGGCCGGCGCGACAACCAATGAACTGTGGCGGGCAGGTCACCCATCAGCGGTTGAGCCAGTTGCCCCAGTTCTTCCAGTTGTTCCAGTTGTTCCAGTTGTTCCAGTTGAACCACTGGGCGGTGCGCAGCGGCGCCGCCTCCCCGGCCACGCTGCCGGGGTCGCCGGGGTTGCCGATCACATCGGTCGCCGCCGGTTCCTGGAGCATCGCGCGCACCGCCTGGACGCGCGCTTCGAGCGCCTGGCGCTCGATCTGGACCGAGGCGTTCACCGGCGTCGCAAGCCCGAGTCCCAATACCGAACCAACCAGTACCGAGCCGACCAGCACCGTCCCCCGGCCCAGCGCGCGGCGCAGTTTGCCGAGGCGCTCGGCGAGCCGGCTGCGATGTTGTCGTTGACTGGCCATGGTGGGCTGGATCGGGCAGTGATGAGTCGCAAGCGATGTTAGATCGTCCACCGACTCAGGGGAAGCGCTCGGCCCTCCCTAGAACGCACGCCGGGCTGCGTGGGGGCCGCCCCGCCGGGGGTGCGCCGTTATCATGTCCGGTTTTGTTGCGCCCGCCTATGCCTGCTCTTCCTGAAGCCTTCGCCGGCACCCTGCCGGCAGCCCCACGCGCAGCCCCGAACGACACTCCGCGCGCCGTGCGCACGTCGCTGGAACCGCCCTTCATCCGGGTGCGCGGCGCCCGCACCCATAACCTGAAGAACATCGACCTCGACATCCCGCGCTACCAGCTCGTGGTGATCACTGGCCTGTCGGGTTCGGGCAAGAGTTCGCTGGCCTTCGACACGCTCTACGCCGAAGGCCAGCGGCGTTATGTGGAGAGCCTGTCGGCCTACGCGCGCCAGTTCCTGCAGTTGATGGACAAGCCCGACGTCGATGTGATCGAAGGCCTGTCGCCGGCCATCAGCATCGAGCAGAAAGCCACCAGCCACAACCCGCGCTCGACCGTCGGCACGGTCACCGAGATCCACGACTACCTGCGCCTGCTGTATGCCCGCGCCGGCACGCCTTACTGCCCGGATCATCACCTGCCGTTGCAGGCGCAGAGCGTGAGCCAGATGGTCGATGCCGTGCTCGCCCTGCCCGAGGGCACGCGGCTGATGGTGCTGGCGCCTGTCGTGCGCGATCGCAAGGGCGAATTCACCGAGCTGTTCGCCGACATGCAGGCGAAGGGCTATGTCCGCTTCCGCGTCGATGGGGCCTCGTTCGACGCCCCCGACGTGCCGAAGCTGAAGAAGACCGAGAAGCACGACATCGACGTCGTGATCGACCGCATCAAGGTCCAGACCGGCGTGCAGCAGCAAGGCCTGCAGCAACGCCTGGCCGAAAGCTTCGAGGCCGCGCTGCGCATCGCCGATGGCAGAGCCGTTGGTATGGAAATGGACACAAGCAAGGAGCACCTGTTCTCCAGCAAGTTCGCCTGCCCGGTGTGCAGCTATTCGCTCAGTGAACTCGAACCGCGCCTGTTCTCGTTCAACTCGCCGGTGGGCGCCTGCCCGACCTGCGACGGCCTCGGCCACACCACCGTGTTCGATGCTGATCGCGTCGTCGCTTTCCCGAGCCTGAGCCTGGCCAGCGGCGCGGTGAAGGGTTGGGACCGGCGCAACGGCTACACCTTCTCGCTGCTCGAAAGCGTGGCCCGTCATTACGCGTTCGACATCGACGCCGCGTTTGAAGAACTCCCCGAGGCGGCCCGCAAGGTGCTGCTGCACGGTTCGGGCAGCGACAACATCGGCTTCGTCTACGAGGCCGAAAGCGCCAGCGGCAAGACCCGATCGGTGAAGCGCTCGCACCCGTTCGAGGGCATCCTGCCGAACCTGGAGCGGCGCTTTCGCGAGACTGATTCGCCGGCAGTGCGCGAAGACCTGATGCGCTACCAGAGCGTCAAGCCCTGCCCCGAGTGCGAGGGTTCGCGGCTGCGGCGCGAGGCGCGCCACGTGTTCCTCGCGGATGCCTCGAGCGGCGAGCGCGAGCCGATCTACCGCGTCGAGCACTTCACCTTGCGCGAGTGCCTGGCCTACTTCGAAACGCTGAAGCTGCAAGGTGCGAAAGCCGAGATCGCCGACAAGGTGGTGCGCGAGATCCGCTCGCGCTTGCGCTTCCTCAATGATGTGGGCCTGAACTACCTGAGCCTGGACCGCAGCGCCGATTCGCTGTCGGGCGGCGAGGCGCAGCGCATCCGGCTCGCGTCGCAGATCGGCTCGGGTTTGACGGGCGTGATGTACGTGCACGACGAGCCGAGTATCGGCCTGCACCAGCGCGACAACGAACGCCTCATCGCGACCTTGCGGCACCTGCGCGACATCGGCAACAGCGTGCTCGTGGTCGAGCACGACCACGACGCGATCCTCGCTGCGGATCATGTGATCGACATGGGGCCGGGCGCCGGCGTGCATGGCGGGCGGGTGATGGCGCAAGGCACGCCGGCCGAGGTGGCGGCGAATCCTGACTCTTTGACTGGGCGGTATTTGTCGGGCGCGTTGCGCATCGAGGTGCCGAAGCAAAGGGTGCGCGCCGAGGGCAGCACGTTGCGCATCATCAACGCCCGAGGCAACAACCTGAGAGGCGTCAGCGTCGACATCCCTGTCGGCCTGTTCACCTGCGTGACCGGCGTCTCGGGTTCGGGCAAGAGCACGCTCGTCAACGACACGCTGTACGCCACCGTCGCGCGCAAGCTCTACAACAGCCATGCCGAAGCCGCACCCGTCGATGTGATCGAGGGCCTGGACGCGTTCGACAAGGTCATCAACGTCGACCAGAGCCCGATCGGCCGCACGCCGCGCAGCAACCCCGCCACCTACACCGGCCTGTTCACGCCGATCCGCGAACTCTTCGCCGAGATGAACACCGCCAAGGAACGCGGCTACGGCCCGGGCCGCTTCAGCTTCAACGTGGCGGGTGGGCGCTGCGAGGCGTGCCAGGGCGACGGCGTGCTGAAGGTCGAGATGCACTTCCTGCCCGATGTGTACGTGCCCTGCGACGTGTGCTTCGGCAAGCGCTACAACCGCGAAACGCTGGAGGTGCTCTACAAGGGCAAGAACATCACCGAGGTGCTCGGCCTGACTGTCGAAGATGCGCACGGCTACTTCAACGCCGTGCCGAACATCGCGCGCAAGCTGCAGACCCTGCTCGACGTCGGCCTGGGCTACATCCGCCTCGGCCAGAGCGCGACCACGCTGAGCGGCGGCGAAGCGCAACGCGTCAAGCTGGCGCTGGAACTCAGCAAGCGCGATACCGGTAGAACCTTGTACATCCTCGACGAGCCGACCACCGGCCTGCACTTCGCCGACATCGACCTGCTGCTGCGCGTGCTGCACCAGTTGCGCGATGCCGGCAACACCATCGTCGTGATCGAGCACAACCTCGATGTCATCAAGACCGCCGACTGGCTCATCGACATGGGCCCGGAAGGCGGCGCCGGCGGCGGCACGGTGCTGGCCAGCGGCACGCCGGAGGACGTGGCGCTGAATGCCGCGAGCTTCACCGGGCGCTACCTGAAACCGTTGCTGAAGGCTTGAGCACCGCATTCAAACTCACGCGCCGCAGAGGCGCAGAGAACGCAGAGGACCGCCGAGAACACAAGAGCGTTTATGAATTTCTCTGCGCAACTCTGCGTTCTCTGCGCCTCTGCGGTGAGTGAGTTGGCGTTTGCATTCAAGGCGCATCAGCTGGCCCTCACCCAATCACACGCTCAGGCGCCACGCTCCGCCCAGGCTGCCGTGATTTCGCGGTGCAGCGCCAGCCCTTCCAGCACCCGGTGGCGGTCGCCCGCAGCGCTGATCTTCGCGGTCTGCCGCTGCTGTTCGAGCACGGCCAGTTCGAGCTGGCGCGGTGCGCGCGCATCGCCCACCGCCTTCAGCACGCGCCAGCACGCCATGCGCGCCGGCAGCGCTGCACTGGCGCCGTCGAGCGCGCGGGCATCGTCGAGGGCCGGCAGTTCGGCTTCGACAAGCGCCAGCGCCGTTGCCAGGTCGCCCTGCTGGCGCCAGCTGTCGGCGATCAACAAGTGGCAGGCATGCACGTCGGCGTCGGCCGTGATGGCGGCATAGAGTTCGAGCGCGGATTGCAATGCGTCGCGCGCGGCGGCCGGGTCGCCGCGGCTGGCAAGCACCGCAGCCCTGACCGCCAGACACTCCGCCCGGTAGTGGCGCGCGCCGATGCGCACGAAGACGGCCTCGGCCTGCTGCGTGAATGCAAGCGCGCTGTCGGTGCCGGTGTCGGTGTCGCCCCGCCCCAGCGCCAGCCGGGCCCGCAACACCAGCACGGTGGCCAGGATCTCGGTCTGACCGACGTCCTGCGCGATCGCGGCGGTGGCGTCGAGGTGCTGCTCGGCCAGCCCGGGGTCCAGCATGTCGAGCGCCCAGCGCGCCAGGGCCTCGTGGCACGAGCACAGCAGGCGTCGCAACTGGCGCTGCTCGGCGAGCCGGCGTGCTTCCTGCGTCAGCGCCAACGCGGCATCGAAATCGAATTCCGACAAGTGCAGTTGGGCGGCGACCAGGCGCAGCGAAACCTCGTACAAATTGTCTTGCGGATTCAGCATCTGCTGCGCCGCGCGCGTCGCAAACGGCAACGCAACGTCGATGTGGTGGTGCGCCAGCGCCAGGTCGCCACGCTCGCGTGCGACCCACGACAACTCGGCATGGGCGAGCGCGGCGGTGTCGGCGGCGCCCGAGCGCTCGGCCAGCTCAGCCGCTCGCTGCGCCAGGGTCCAGGCGGTGGCGCGGTCGCCGAGCCGATCAGCGAGCAGCGCCTGGCCTATCGCCGCTGAGGCGCGCAGTGCGTCGTCGCCGAGCACGTCGGCGAGCCGGGCGGCCTCGTCGACCGCCGCGCGGTGCCGGAGCCGGTCGCCGAGCAGGTCGGCCACCGCGATTTGCTGCCGCACGACCGCCAGGCGCCGGCGCGAATCGCCCAGTTCCGGCATCGCGAGCATGCGTGTCGTGCAGCTCAGCGCGGCCTGGTTCGCAAAACGGTTCACTGCCGTGAGGGCGGCACGCTCGTACCAGTCGAGCGCGCGGCTCATGTCACCGGCGCGCTCGTAGTGCTCGGCCGTGACGGCCAGGTATTCGGCCTGCCGGTCGCCCACGCGCGCGGCCAGCCAGGCGGCGGTGCGGGCGTGGGCGTCGCGCCGATCGGCCTTCAGCACGGTGTCGTAGGTCACCTGGTGCAGCAGGTGGTGCTGGAAGCCTTCTTCGCGCGTGCCCTCGAAGCTGCTTTCGCTGCGCGCCTGCACCATCGCCTTGCGCTGCAATGCCGGCAGGTTCGGCACAGCGTTCGGGTCGAGCGTGCGCAGCGCGTCGTCCCAGAACACCGGGCCGACGACGCTGGCGAGTTGCAGCGCGCGGCGTTCCGGCGCGGCCAGTGCATCGAGCCGGGCCTGCAACACGCCCGTCAAGGTGCCGGGAATTTTCGCGGCGCTGAGCCGCTCGGGCAGCACCCGCCAGGCCTCGCCTTCAACCAGGATCACGCCGTCGTCGATGAGCATCTTCACCAGCTCTTCGGCGTAGAACGGGTTGCCTTCGGCCTGCGCTTCGATCAACGCGCGCAAGGCCGTCGCGGCGGCTGAGCCCTCGGGCAGGCGTTGCAGCAGCGCGGCGGTGAGGGACCGACGCTGGGTTGCGTCGAGCGCGCCCAAGGTCACCCGCCCGTGCTGTGCTGCGCCGTCACCCCAGGCCGGGCGCCGCTCGATCAGTTCCGGGCGTGCGGCCATCACCAGCGCAAGCGGCAGCGCCGGCGTCTTGAGCAGGTGCGCCAGCCAATCGAGCGAGGCGTCGTCGGCCCACTGCAAATCGTCGAGCAGCATCACCACCACCGGCGCGCCGTCGGTCGCGGCCAGCTGCTCCACGTAGCGGGCGAAGGCGGCGAAGGCCCGGTCGCGCAGCAGGCGCGGCTCGTTCAACAAGCCGGCGAGGCGCGGGCTGGCGGAAAAGTCCATGCCGATCAGCAAGCCCAGCAACTCGGCCTGCGTCTCGCCGTCGTCGCCCAGCAGCGGCGCCAGGCCTTCGACGAGCCGCTGCCGCGCCACCTCGGCGCTGTCGCTGTCGGCAATCTGCAGCCGCCAGGCCAGCACATCGCGCAGCAAGCCGTAGGGCTGCAACGCGCTGCTGGGCTGCGAGCGGCCGAGCAGCAGCCAGCAAGCGTGGGGATGGGTGTCGAGGCGGTGCTGCAGCTCCTGCATCAGCCGGCTCTTGCCGAGGCCGGCCTCGGCCAGCACGGTCACGGCGTGCAGGCTGCGCGTACGCAGCGTGGCTTCGAACGTGACGACGAGTTGCGCCAGTTCGGTGTCGCGGCCAACCAGCGGCGTCTCGGCGCCTTCGATGCCGCGCGTGGCAACCCGAAAGGCGCGCGGCCGGGCGCGCAGCACGAGGTAGGTGCGCAGCGGTTCGTCCTGGCCCTTGACCGTGAGCGGCGGTTGCGCCTCGACCTCGAACACACCGCGCACATGGTGCCAGGTGTCCTGGCTGATGCGCAGCGTGCCGGGCCCGGCCGCCTGTTCGAGCCGCGCGGCGATGTTGACCGTGAAGCCGCGGATCGTGCCCTCTTCATCGACCCCGCCGCCCAGCAGCACCTGCCCAGTGTGAGCGCCGACGCGCACGCCGAAGTCGGCCTGGCCATGCAGGCGCTGCACGCGCGCGGCCTGGGCCTGGGCTTCGGCCAGAAGGTCCAGGCCGGCCAGCACCGCGCGCTCGGCATCGTCTTCGCGCGCGGCTTCGCTGCCGAAGGCGGCCAGCAAGCTGTCACCGGCGTACTGCAAGACCTTGCCGCCACGCTGCACCACGAGCGCGCTGAAGCGTTGCAACGCGGAGTCCATGATGTCGTGAATGTCCTCCGGGTCGAGCGTGCTGCTCAGCGCGGTGGAGCCGACGACATCGAGAAACAGCACCGTCACCAGACGCCGCTGCGGCGCGGCCGCCTGCTGCGCCGCGAACTGGTGGCGCAGGGGCGCCAGCGCGGCATCAACGACGGCGTCGCCGAGCAGTGCGCGCTGAGCTTCGAGCGCGGCGATCGCTACGGTGAAGGGCTGGTGGGACGCGTCCGGTTCGGTCATGCGCCATTCTCGGCGCCGCGATCGGGTTGATCAACTCAATACCTCGAACGTCTCGTCAACGCAGAGGTACCGAGTTGCCGCCTTCACAGCCTCAGGCCCGAGGCCGATTCCGTCGCTCCGCGCCTTGACCAGGGCCGCAACTCAAGTGCCGAGAAATGACGATTGGCCTTCATTCAGCCAGGCGGCATCGAAGCCATGCGCCAGAAGAATGGCGCGCAAGGAACATTCCCCCGCATCGGCGAGCCGCTTGATGTACTTGGCCAATGTCCGTTCATCTTCGGTCATCACGTGAGTGATCGATTCGCACACTGCCTGCGCAATCAGCTTCACATCGTCTTTGACCGAGTTTCGCTCGTCGCCCGGATCGCGGCTGATGGACCGCATCAACAGGCCGGCCGTCATGGCATGGCATGGCATGGCATGGTCAATGTTGAAAGGCAGGATGATGAAGTTGCGCAAGGGCAAATCGGTCACCGCCTGTTTGACCTGAAATTCAGACGCGACGATGGCCGAGAGGTACAGCGGTACATTGGCCTTCAATGATTCGCGCAAGTAAGTCTTGGCCGTCTCGTGATGTCGCCGGGCCGGATCGGCCAACGTGATCAGGAAGCTGGTGTCGACCAAGATCGAACTCAAGCCTCGTTCCCCCGCAGATGCTCCACCCATGCGCTGGCATCGGGTACATCCCGCCAAGCCTTCGCTCCACGCTGCGTCAGCCGATCAAGTTCCTTCTGGTCCAGCTTCGAGTCGTGCTCGACGAACGCGATCAGCCGCGCATTGCGGTACTCACGCGTGACCACGTTGTATTCGGCAGCAATCCGAACCATGGCCGGCTTGTAGAGCCGGTTGATCTTGTCGGCACGAAGTACATCACGCTCGGCTTCGACCGGAATCGATTTGCCGTCGGGCAGACGGATGTGCGCGTTGACGTTGCGCAAGCCACCGATCTCATAAATCTCACCCCGCAAATATCGCTCGACCCGCACCCACTGGTCAGCGTCGTTGGCATGGAAGTCAGACACGGCGCTGATCACGACGGGCCTGGCCAGCATCGGGGCGCTGATCTCAATCCGAACTCCACGTCCGCCATGCGCGGCCTTCTGCCAACGCTCGACAACTGCCCTGCGCCTGGCGTTCAACCCATCGGTCGATTCGGAGTCTGCAAGGCGCAGGAGGTCCCGCAACAAGCCCGGATGCGCAGTCGGCGCGGTGAGCACGCCCAGCGATCCACTGACTACAGCCACGTCCAGTTCGGAGGTGTCCACCTCTCCACGCTCGCCGCGCAAAAACTCGTCTGCGTCTTTGGTGAAGTTGCGCAACTTGGACAGCGGCACTCGATCCGGGCTGATCTCATACCCGTCGGATTCGTCATGCAGACTGATGCGGATTTGTTGCGCGTCCATCGGTCGAATTCCAGGCCTGCGAGGGGAAACTCACGCCAGTGGGATCACTCCCCATGACACCCTGGTCGAATCCCATCAGCGTGGACCCGTTTTCATCGCCGCCACGATCCGCACCGTCTCTGCGCTGACGGTGGTCACGCGCATCAGCAGGTTGATGACCTTCTCCTTGTGGTCCTTGAAACGGTAGGTGTCGAACTTGGCGCGGATGGTCGGGTCTTTCGGCTTCTTCTCCTTGTGTTGGTCGAGCACCCAGTCGATTGCGCAGCGATTGCCGAGCATATACGCCCAGGCTTCGCGCGGCACGCCGGACAGCGTCGTCTCGCTGTCGATGACGATGCGGCCGGCATCCTTGTCGGACTTGAGGATGCACTTGGGTGACTGACCGGCGGCACGCACTTTCGCGTCGGGCACGTCGGTGCGCACGAGCGCGAACGGTGCGACCTGCTCGTAGCCGATGTGCAGCGCCATCAGCGCCTCGCCCCACGCGGCCCATTGCCAAAAGGTGGTTTCGCTGTCGCCGTACAGCGGGATGCGCGGGAACTCGCGCTTCAGGTTCTGCGCGTAGGTCTCGCGGTAGCTT
>JANXZA010000231.1 GCA_025355745.1 Rhizobacter sp.
GGCACGCGCTGCGCCAGCGCACACATCAACTCGTAGCCGACCGTGCCGGCGGCCTGCGCGATCTCGTCGATCGGCAGCAGCGTGCCTTCCACGCTGCGGCCCCACAGCGTTGCGATGCTGCCCAGCCCGGCGGCGGGCACGGGCGTGAGGTCGACCGTGATCATGTCCATCGACACCCGGCCGACAAGCCGCGTGCGCACCCCGTCCACGAGCACCGGCGTGTCGTCCAACACGACGCGCGGGTAGCCGTCGGCGTAGCCGCAGGCGAGCACGCCGATGCGCATGTCGCATTCGGCGGTGAAGCGGCCGCCGTAGCCCACCGTGTCGCCGGCGCGCAGCGCTTGGGTGGCGATGACCTCGGCGCGCAGGCTCAGGGTCGGCTGCAAACCCCAATCGGCGCTGCTGGTGGCGGGGAAGTCGGGTGAGGAGCCGTAGACCATGATGCCGGGGCGGATCCAGTCGTAGCGCACCGTCTCGTCCTGCGGCGCGAAGCGCAAGGTGGCGGCGCTGTTGGCGATGGTGCGTTCGCCGGGCAGGTCGTGGGTAGCCTGCTCGAACACTGCCTGCTGGTGCGCGATGCCGCGCGCGCCGTCGGCGTCGGACAAATGCGTCATCAGCGTGATGTCGTCGACCTGCGTCAGCCCCGACAGCCGCTGCCAGGCCGAGCGGTACGCGGCGGGCGTGAAGCCGAGCCGGTTCATGCCGCTGTTCAGCTTCAGGAACACACGCTGCGGGGTGTGCGTCTTGTGCGCGGCCAGCATGTCGATCTGCGCTTCATGGTGCACGGTGTGCCACAGGTTCAGGCGCGAGCAGGCTTCCAGGTCGCGCGCCTGGAAGCAACCTTCGAGCAACAGCACCGGTCCGCGCCAACCGAGGGCGCGGATGCGCTCGGCTTCCGACAGGTCGAGCAATGCGAAGCCGTCCGCGCCGCGCAGGCCGGCAAAGGCCCGCTCGATGCCATGGCCGTAGGCATTCGCCTTCACGACGGCCCAGACTTTCGCGTCGGGCGCGGCGGCGCGCGCACGGCGCAGGTTATGCGCCAGCGCCTCGGTGTGGACGATGGCTTGGACGGGACGTGGCATCGTTCACGGCCCTTCAAAGTTCGCGGCGTGGCATGCCCGGATTCTGCCAGCCGACCCCGGAGGCGCGCGGGCTTCGCTGGCCGGTTGCGGCAGGGGTGCGTGCTATAACGCCGCCGCAAGGAGACACGCGCGGCGCACCCCCGGCCGACAGCGCGACAGGCAGTCGTTGAGCGAATGAAAAAAGGTTTCTACACCATCATGTCGGCGCAGTTTTTCAGCTCGCTGGCAGACAACGCGCTGTTCGTCGCTGCCATCGAGCTGCTCAAGTCGACGGGCGCGCCGACCTGGCAGATCCCGGCTTTGAGCCCGATGTTCGCGCTGTTCTACGTCATCCTCGCGCCCTTCCTCGGTGCGTTTGCGGACGCGGTGCCGAAGGGCCGGGTGATGTTTATCTCGAACGGCGTGAAGGTGGTGGGTTGCCTGATGATGCTGTTTGGCGCGCACCCGTTGTTGTCGTATGCAATCGTCGGGCTCGGCGCGGCAGCGTACTCGCCGGCCAAGTACGGCATCCTGACCGAGTTGCTGCCGAACTCGCAACTGGTGAAGGCCAACGGCTGGATCGAGGGCCTGACGATCCTGTCGGTGATCCTCGGCGTGGTGCTCGGCGGGCAGCTCGTCGGGCCGGTGATCTCCAGGCACTTGCTGGCGTTCGATATGCCGTTTTTCGACACCGGCGTGGGCACGGCGCCCGAGGCGGCGATCACCATCATCTGCGTGCTCTACGGCGTGGCGGCGGCTTTCAACCTGCGCATCCCGCGCACCGACGCGCCGCTGCAACCGCTGGCCAGCCGCGTGGGCATCCTGCTGCGAGACTTTTCGAGCTGCAACGCGCGCCTGTGGGGCGACAAGCTGGGCCAGATCTCGCTGTCCACGACGACCCTGTTCTGGGGCATTCTGGGCAACCTGCGAGTCATCGTGTTCGCCTGGGCGGCGGTGGCGCTGGGCTACAACGTGACGCAGGCCTCGACACTGGTCGGCGTGGTGGCGATCGGCACGGCGGTGGGCGCGGTGGTGGCGTCGATGCGCATGCGGCTCGACCAGGCCACCAGCGTGATCCCGCTCGGTGCGCTGATGGGCATCCTGATGATCGGCCTGAACTTCCTCACCAACGTCTGGGTGGCGGCGCCGTTCCTGATCCTGCTGGGTGCGATCGGCGGCTTTCTGGTCGTGCCGATGAACGCGCTGCTGCAGCACCGCGGCGCGAACCTGATGGGCGCGGGCCGCTCGATCGCGGTCCAGAACTTCAACGAGCAGGCCTGCATTCTCGGCCTGGGCGCGTTCCTCACCGGCATGACCAAGTTCGGCCTCGGTGCCTTCACGACGATCACGATCTTCGGCCTGGTGGTGGCCGGCACGATGGTGCTGATCTACCGCTGGCACCAGTCGAACCGTGTCAAGTACCGCGCCGAGGTCGAGCACCTGCTGGCGATCGCGCGCAGCGACAAACATTGAACCTGCATCCGGCGGCGGCGCTGACGCTCAACGCGCTGGTGTGGGGCACGTCGTGGTGGCCGCTGCGCCAGCTCGCCGAGCGCGGCCTGCACCCGCTGTGGGCCACCGCGATCATCTATGCCGTGGCCGCCACGGTGATCCTGCTGCTGCGCCCGGGCGCTCTGGCGCAGCTGCTGCGCATGCCGGTGCTGTGGGTGTTGATGCTGGCGGCGGGCACGACCAACGCCGCGTTCAACTGGGGTGTGGTGGCGGGCGACGTGGTGCGCGTCGTGCTGCTGTTCTACCTGATGCCGCTGTGGACGGTGTTGTTCGCGCGCGCGCTGTTGAATGAGCCGATCACACCGCAGGCCGGCGCGCGCGTGCTGCTGGCGCTGCTCGGCGCGGCGGTCGTGCTCTGGCCGCCGGGCAGTGGCTGGCGCGGCGTGCCGTGGCCGCGCTCGCTGCCCGACTGGCTCGGCGTGATCGGCGGCGCCTCGTTCGCGCTGAACAACGTGATGCTGCGGCGCGAAGCCGGCCGGCCGCCGCAAGCGCTGGCGCTGGCGATGTTTCTTGGCGGCGCCGGCCTGGCCGGCTCGCTGGCGCTGCTGCTGACCACGACGGGGACCGGGGCCGCCGCGGTGCCGTGGCCGCCGGCGCCACAGCTCGGTTCGGTCGTGCTGGTGCTGGTCATGGCGGCGCTGTTCCTGGCCGGCAACCTGTCGTTGCAGTTCGGTGCGGCACGCCTGCCTGCCAACGTGACCTCGGTGGTGATGCTCACCGAAGTGGTGTTCGCGGCGGGCTCGGCGGTGTGGCTGGGCGGCGGCGAGTTGAGCGCGCAGTCGCTGCTCGGCGGCGGCCTCATCTTCGTGGCGGCGCTGCTGGCGGCGGTCAGCCCGTCGGAGCCCCCGGCAGTGCTGCCGACGTCGGTGCCGCCCACTGAAACAGCGGGTCCACCAGGCGCAGCGCGGCGATGAACTCTGGCGCCATCAGCGGCTTGGTCAGGAACGCATCGCAGCCCGCGAGCGAGCCCTGCACCCGGGCCGTGGCACCGGTCTGGCCGGTCACGATGACCACGGCGGTGCCGGCGCCGCCGGTTCCGCCGAGGGCGCTGACGACCTCGGGCTGGTGGCGCTGCTTGATGGTCTGGCACACGCGCAGGCCGTCTATGCCGCCGGCGTTCGACGGGTCGAGCGTGATGTCGACGAAGGCGATCGCGAACGTCTGCCGTTCGAAGCAGGCCAGCGCCTCTTCGCCGCTGCTGGCGAGCTGCACGCGGTAGCCGAAGCGCTGCAGGCGCAGCGCCAGGAAGCGGCGCGCGATCGCGCTGTCGTCCACCACCAGCACGACCCGGCCCGACCCGCCAGGCTGGGGCAATGTGGGGGCGATGCGGGTGGTGGCATCGATCGGCCCGCCAAGGTCGGCCAGCAGCACGTCGACGCTGGCCGGCGGGCTGGCGGTCATGCGGTCGGGTGCCGCGTTGCGCTGCGGCTGCGCCAGCGCATCGAGCGCCCGCACAATGTGCATCGGGGCGATCGGCCGGGGCAGCCAGGCACGCGCGCCGGCGGGTGCCAGCGCGCCGATGAAGACCGCGTCGTGCAGGCGGCCGTTGCGGCGCGCGGCGGCTACGGCAGCGCCATCGTCGGCGTCAACGATCAGCAGCGCAGCACGCGCAGCGTCATCGACCAGCACGTAGGCCGTCGGGCACGCGGACGCACCGCTGGTTGGCTGCGGCTCGGCAAGACGGAAGAACGAGGCGAGCGCCGTGTGCTCGAACGCACTGAAGCCGTGGATCGCGATCGAGACGGCCGCAGCGCCAGCGACGGGAGGAGGGGTGGCACATGCGGGAGCTGGGGGCTTCGTCATCAGGAATTGTCGCGGGCGTTTGGGGCGTGGCGCTACCATCGGGCTGCGCGTCGCGTGGCATGCAGCACGCGACAAGTCACACCCGCCTTCACGAGGACCCTCATGGCCGCAGCACCCACCAGCATCTACGACTTCGAAGCGCTGTCGATTGAAGGCAAGCCCGCACATCTGGACACGCAACGCGGCAAGGTGCTGCTGATCGTCAACACCGCCAGCGCCTGCGGCTTCACGCCGCAGTTCGCCGGGCTCGAAGCGCTGTGGGAAAGCTACCGCGACCAGGGCCTGGTGGTGCTCGGTTTCCCGAGCAACGAGTTCGGCGCCCAGGACCCGGGCAGCGACGGCGAGATCGCCTCGTTCTGTCAGCTCAATTACGGCGTCAGCTTTCCAATGATGAGCAAGGTGAAGGTCAACGGCGGCGCTGCGCACCCGCTGTGGAAATGGCTCACGAACGAGGCGCCGGGCTTCCTCGGCAGCAAGGCCGTGAAGTGGAACTTCACCAAGTTCCTGGTCGGGCGCGACGGTGCGGTGCGCAAGCGCTACGCGCCCACCGACAAGCCGGAATCGATCCGTGCCGACATCGAGGCGGCGCTGGCGGCGCACGCCTGACACCGCCTTCACCGAACGTCCACCCTCGTCCGACCTGGCCATGTTCGAGCACATCCCCCCCTTTGCCGGCGACCCGATCCTGAGCCTCAACGAGGACTTCCACAAAGACCCGCGGCCGTACAAGATCAACCTCAGCATCGGCATCTACTTCGACGATGCCGGGCGCATTCCGGTGCTCGATTCGGTGCGGCGCGCGGAAGGCCGGGTCGTCGCCAAGGGCGGGCCCAAGCCCTACCTGCCGATCGAAGGCGCGGCCAATTTCCGCAGCGCGGTGCAGGTGCTGCTGTTCGGTGCCGAGCATGAGGCCGTGACCTCGGGGCGCGTCGCGACGATCCAGTCGGTGGGCTCCAGCGGCGGCCTGAAGGTGGGCGCCGACTTCATTGCGCGCCATTTCCCCGGCAGCGGCGTGTGGGTCAGCGATCCGACCTGGGACAACCACCGTTCGATGTTCGAGGGCGCGGGCCTTGCGGTGAACACCTACCCGTACTACGACGCAGCCAGCGGTGGCCTGAAGTTCGACGCAATGCTCGCCACGTTGCGTGGCCTGCCGCCGAAAAGCATCGTGCTGCTGCACGCCTGCTGCCATAACCCGACCGGCGTCGACCTGACGGCAGCGCAATGGGACGCGCTGATCCCGGTGCTGCGCGACGCCGGCCTGATCCCCTACCTCGACCTGGCCTACCAGGGCTTCGGCGACGGCATCGAGGCCGATGCTCGCGCGGTGCGCGCGCTGGCCAGCGCCGGCCTGAGCTTCTTCATCGCCAACTCGTTCTCGAAGAGCATGAGCCTGTACGGCGAACGCGCCGGCGCGCTCAGCGTCGTCTGCCCGGATGCGGCGCAGGCAGCGCTGGTGCTCGGCCAGATGAAGTTCACGGTGCGGCGCAGTTATTCGAGCCCGCCGATCCACGGCGGCCAGGTCGTTGCCACGGTGCTCACCGACCCCGAGCTGCGGCATTCGTGGGTGATCGAACTCGGTGCGATGCGCGAGCGCATCCTGGCGATGCGCAAGGCCTTGCATGCGGTGCTGTGCGCCAAGCTGCCGGGCCGCGACTTCGGCTACTTCCTGACCCAGCGCGGCATGTTCAGTTACACCGGCATGTCGGCGGCGCAAGTCGACCGGCTGCGCGAAGAGCACGCCGTGTACATGGTGCGCTCGGGACGCATCTGCGTTGCCGGGCTGAACACGTCGAACGTCGAGGCGACGGCGGTGGCGATGGCGGCGGTGCTGGGCTGACGGCTCGGCGCACGCGCTGCCGCGCGGTCAAGACGTCGCGGCGCCCGGTCTGCCGAACCAGCGTTGCGCGTGCAGGCCCAGGCCGGTGGCGACGCTGGCGAAGCGGTCGCCATGCACCGCGCGTGCGCTCGGGAAGGCCGCCGCGATCCGCCCCGCCAACCGCCGCAGACCGGTCGAGCCGCCGGTGAAGTAGAGCGCGTCGATCTGGGTCGGTGCCAGCCCGGTCTGCGCGGCGGCGTGGCGCGCCGCAGCGACGATGCGCAGCACATCGGACTCGATCGCCTCGGCCGCTGCGTGCTCGGTCAGCGCGGCGCTCAGGTGTCGCTCGGTGTGGCTCAGGTCGATGCGCGTCGTGCCGCCTTCGGCGACGTCGATCTTGGCCTGCTCGGCGCGCGCCGCCAGCTCGTGGCCGAGGCGCTCTTCAAGCACGATCATCAGCCGCTGGTGGTGAACCGGGTCGGCATAGAAGCCGCGCATGCCGCGCAACTCGGCCACCCGCATCGGGTTGTAGACGGTGTTGATCAGGTGCCAAGTGGCAAGGTCGAAGTACACGCCACTGGGCACCTCGCGGGCCGGCGCCCCGGCCGCGCCCGGACCGAACCCGCCATAGCCGTACGCGGGCAGGATGGCGGCGAGTTCGACGCGCCGGTCGAAGTCGGTGCCGGCCACATGCACGCCGTGGTTGGCCAGGATGTCGGCCTTGCGGTCGGGGCGCGCGGCGCGCAGCGGCCCGACCCGAACGACCGAGAAGTCCGACGTGCCGCCACCGATGTCGGCCACCAGCACGATCTGTTCGGTGTGCACGCTGCGCTCGTAGGCGAACGCGGCTGCGATCGGCTCGTACTGAAAGTGGATGTCGTCGAAGCCAATCTGGCGCGCCGCAGTTTCGAGCGCGGCCTGGGCCTGTGCGTCGCGCAGCGGATCGTCATCGACGAAGAAAACCGGCCGGCCGATCACGGCGCGGCGAATCGGCGCACCGGCCTGCGCTTCGGCGCGCGTCTTCAGGTGCTTCAGGTAGCCGGCCACGATGTCGAGGTATTTCACGCCGCGGCCCCCGCCCGCATCGGTGGTCTGATCGATCAACGAGCTGCCGAGAATGCTTTTCATCGAGCGCATCAGGCGCCCGTCCAGCCCGTCCACATAGGCAGCCACGGCGGCCCGGCCGAAGGCGCGCGGCGGGCCGCCGGCTTCGACGGCGCCGGAGGTCGGCGCGAAGTAGAACACCGCCGTCGGCATCGTGACCTGGCCGGCTTCCAGCTCGACGAGGTGCATGGTCGCGGGGTCGTCGGCACCGGTGCTGCGGCCGGGCCCGGGAATGGCGATGGCGGAGTTGGAGGTGCCGAAATCGATGGCGCAGAACATGCTGAGAAGGTGACTGCGGCAAAGCCCGCCGGAGGCGCGATCTTAACGAGCCCGCCGGGGCTCGATGGCCCCGACCGAGCAAGCTCCGACCGTGCTGTCGTATGCAGACAAGCTTGCAATAATCCGGCCCGGCCCAGTACCGCGCGGCGCTGGATTACTCTGGCGAGCGGTACCTGATGACCGGCAACCTGCCGAAGGCCGAGCAGCGCCTGGGCACGCTCGACAAAGTCTGCACCTTTACCTGTGAGGAATACACCGATTTGAAGAAGGCGGTGGCGCGCTACGAGGCGAACGGCAACAAGTATGTTGCGGCGCCCTGACTCATGTGATTCGCTTGACCCGCTTGGCTTCGTTACCACCCGGAACGCTCGCGACCCAGGCAGCGCCGGCGGCAGTCGTCGGTCAATGACGCAAGTGCTGCGGGCCGGTTGCGGTAGCCGCGCCGTTTCGAACCGAAGCCGGCCCGGCCGCCGGAAGAGCGACCGACGGGCTTGCTGCACTGTCGGCAGCGCGCTCGACGCGCAGCATGCCGCTGTCGCTCGCGGCCAGCAGCACGGCGCTGACCACTGCGGTGGCCACCGTGCCCCAGGTAAGTGCTTTCAACGCTGCCGCGATCATGTGCCGTTCCCGCCTGTTGAATGAGCCGAGTGAGCGGAAGGCTTGCGCCGACCGGTGCCGAGACGATAGGCCAGGATCGCCGATCCTTCCATCCATCCGAAGGGGGAAACGCGGCGCTCGCTTGCAACCATTCGCAACTGGGGTGATGGCCGCGCGCCCGGCCAGCATCGGCCTGCGTGAACTGTGCGGTCATATTGCGACCAGCCCGTTCGATTTGCCGAGCCAACGCCTAGAATGTTGCGATGGTGCGAAAGTCTTTTAAGGAACAGGTGTTGATCGCGCGCGAGGAAGCCATCGTCGTCGCCGCCAACCGACTGCTGGCCGAGAAGGGCTTCGATGCGATGACGGTCGATGAGGTTGCTGCCGAAGTCGGCATTGCCAAGGCCAGCCTGTACAAGCATTTCAGTTCCAAGGAGGCGTTGGCAGCGGCGGCCATGATCCGGGTGCTCGACCATGCGCTGGCGCAGATCGAGGCGCTGCGCGCCGAGCCTGCGGGTGATGAAGTCGATCAGCTCAAGTCAGTCGTGCGCTGGACCATGCAGGTTCAGCTCGCTGGCGACATGCCCTCTCTGCCGACGCAAAACTCGGCGCTGCGCACCGCGCTGACCAGCAACCGAAGCTATCTCGATCGCCTGATGCTGGTCAGCGAGCGGCTCGGCGAATGGATCACTGCGGGCCAGCGCTCGGGGCGGCTCGACCCCTCGCTGCCAGCCGAGGTGATCCTGTACACGATGTTCGCGCGCGCCTGCGACCCGGTGCTGGGGGTGCTGAAAGAGAGCGCCAATTTCAGCGACGAGCAGATCGTCGACATGCTGCTCTCGACCTGCTTCGACGGGCTGCATGGCCACCGGCTTCGCAGCCCGCGCGCTGCGCCGGCGGCCCGCGTTGACACCGGCCTGCGCCGCTCACACGCCTAGCCCAGCTAGCCCGTCGGACCCGGCGCGAACGGCGCGGCGAGGCGCAAATCGTCGAGCCAGCGCAGGTAGGCGGCGGCTCGTTCGGCCGGATCGGTGCGCAGCAGCGCCGCCGGGTGCAGTGTGATCAACACCTGCCGGCCATCGGCGCGCGCCTGCCAGCGGCCGCGCTCCTGCATCACCGCCACCGGCGCGCCCAACAGCGAGCGGGCCGCCGTGGCGCCCAGGGCCACCAGCGCCGCGGGTTGGACCAGTTCGATCTCGCGCTCGAGCCAGTCCAGGCAGGCGGCGGCCTCCTGCTGCGACGGCGTCTTGTGGATGCGGCGCTTGCCGCGCAGTTCGTACTTGAAGTGCTTGACGGCATTGGTCACATAGATCGCGTCGCGGGCCCAGCCGAGCTCGCCGATGGCGCGCTCGAACAACTGCCCCGCCGGGCCGACGAAGGGCCGGCCACGCAGATCTTCCTGATCGCCAGGTTGCTCGCCAACGAACATCAGCCGCGCCGGCAGCGGGCCTTCACCGACGACGGATTGAGTCGCGTGTTCGCCGATCGGGCAGGCGCGGCAGCGGTCGGTCGCGGCGCGCAGTTCAGCTATGTTGGTCGGCCGCGCGACGGCCAGCGCCGGCACGGCAAGGGGCGCCATCAACACGACGCGCCGCCGGTTCGCCATGGTGGGTGCGCTGGCGATCATCGCGGCGCTGCGCTGGTGCGCCCGGGCCGCCAGCGGCGCAATCAGCACCGCTTCCGGCAGGTTCTTCCAGTAGCGCTTGGGCATCTCCTTTTGCATCATCTTCAGCTTCAGCCGCGCCGGGTTGAAGATGTTGCGGTAGTAGGTGAGCCAGAGCGCCTCGCCAGCGTCAGGCGGCGGAGCCTGGTCGCGCCCGGCGCCGGGGCCGAATTCGAGCCGTGAGCCGTTCCAGCGCACACAACGTTCGGGCGTCAGGATGGCCCAGTGCATCTGCGTGAAGCGGCGCATGAAGAAGGGCGCGATGGCTTCGACGATGTGGTGCTCGGGCTCGAACCAGGCGACGTGCAGCGGCAGGGCGGCGGGGCCGTCGGGCTCACTGTCGGGTGCGGATTCAGCATCCGGCTTGATGCGTGTGAAGCGCACAAAGGCCTTCATCTTGTGCAGGTCGCGGTGCACTGCATGGGCCAGGCGCGAGACGGCCATGCGGTCGGCATCGAGCGGGTCCTGGCGCAGGCCGCTCTCGCGCTGGAAGCGCCACAGCAGGCGGTACAGCAGGGCGAAGCGGGCGGGGTCGCGGTGCAGGATCGCGCTGCCGCAAAGCGCGGCAAACGCAGCGGGAACCCGCAGCGCCTGGGCCTCGCCCGGAGCAATGTCGTCGTGCGCCGTGCCAGCGCCAGCGTCGACCGCGTCGTGCTCGTTGGCCTGCGACAGCGCGCCGCCGAACAGGTCGGGCTCGGCGGCGGCCTCGCGCTCCGATGTCGCCGAGATCTCCCAGGTCACCTGCTCGGGCCGAATGCCCTGCGCCACCAGCGATCGGCAGGCGCGCCGAAAGCCGTCGAGGTCGGTCGGGCCATCGAGCCGAACCGCGTGCAGGCCGTGACCGAGCGAAGCGTCAGTCGGCATCGAACAGCGAGGCCTGCTGCGGCAGCGCCGCTGGCCGCAGCATCGTGGCGAGCCGCGCATCGCTCAGCTCCGCGCCGAGCCGGTGGCCGTCAAGCAGCACGAAGGGCAGGACTTTTTTCAGCGGCACGTTCAGGCGCGACAAATCGTCGGCGCGCAGCCGCCGCACGCGGCGTGACTGCATCAGCCGTTGCACCGCCTTCACGCCCAGGCCCGGCACGCGCAGCAGCATTTCCTTCGGCGCGCGGTTCAGGTCGACCGGGAACTGCGCACGGTGGGCCAGCGCCCAAGCCAGCTTCGGGTCGATATCGAGCGCCAGCATGCCGTGCTCGGCGGACACGATCTCGTCGTGGGCGAAGCCGTAGAAGCGCATCAGCCAGTCGGCCTGGTAAAGCCGGTGCTCGCGCGCCATCGGCGGGGCCTTGAGTGGCAGCGCACTCGACGAATCGGGGATCGGGCTGAAGGCCGAGTAGTAGACGCGCTTCAGCTGGTACGAGCCGTACAGCGTGGCGCTGGTCAGCAGGATGGTGCGGTCCGATGAGGCATCGGCGCCGACGATCATCTGCGTGCTTTGCCCGGCCGGTGCGAAGCGCGCCGGTTTGGCACGGCGCGGCGGCAGCATGATCTGCGAGGTGGCCGGTTTCGGCTTCGCCGCCTGCCGCGCATCGCTGATGTGAACCGCCAGCCGCGCCATCGAACGGCGGATGCCGGCGCCGTCTTTTTCGGGCGCCAGTTCGGCCAGGCTCTGCACCGTCGGCAGCTCGATGTTGATGCTGAGCCGGTCGGCATGGCGGCCGGCCAGCGCGAGCAGTTCCGGCGATGCCTCGGGAATCGTCTTCAAATGGATGTAGCCGCGAAAGTCGTGCTCTTCGCGCAGCACGCGGGCCACTTCCACCACCTGCTCCATCGTGTAGTCGGGACTGCGGATGATGCCGGAGCTGAGGAACAGGCCTTCGATGCAATTGCGGCGATAGAAGTCGAGCGTGAGCTGCACCACTTCGTCGGTCGTGAAGCGGGCGCGGGGCACGTCGCTGGTGACCCGGTTCACGCAGTACAAACAGTCGTAGACGCAGAAGTTGGTGAGCAGAATCTTCAGCAGCGAGATGCAGCGGCCGTCGGGAGCGTAGCTGTGGCAGATGCCCGAGCCTTCGGTCGAGCCGATGCCGCGCCCACCGACCGAGTGGCGCTTCTTGCTGCCGCTGGACGCGCACGAAGCGTCGTACTTGGCGGCGTCGGCGAGGATGGCGAGTTTGCGATCGAGTTCCATTTGAAGGAGCGCAGCGTTTGCATCGGGTGGACGCAACGTTGCCCGGGTGGCATGCGAAATGGCTGGATGAATATACAGCTTTGTGCATCTCCTCTTTCTTCGCTCAGACCTCGATCAGACCTCGATCACGAGCCCCGGCTGGTGCCCCGCAGCTTCGCCCTTGCGGGCGTGGCCGCGCGAGTTGCAGACGACGCGCGTGCTGCCTAACGCATGCGTCACGCGGTAGTCGTGCTGGCAGTGCACATGGCCGTGCAGCCAGACGCTGGCGAGCGGCAGCAGGTCGTCGTCGGCGTTGCAGAAGCTGGCGCTGCCGGGCTGGTCGCCATAGCGCGGGTCGCCGCTGCGCAGGCTCGGGGCAAAGTGGGTGATGGCGACGGTGGCGTCCCATTCACCTTGAAGGCCGGGCAACCGTCGCAGCTCGGCGGCGAGCCAGCCTCGGCACGCCAGGGCCTCTTCACGCACGGCCACCGCATTGAAGGGCGCGCCATGCTGCGTCGCCCGCATCACGTTCATGTAATAGCCGGCGGCCCGCATCGCGCGCGGTCGACGGGCCTCGCCGAACAGGTCGAAGTCGCACCAGCGCGTGGTCGCGACGAAGCGGATGCGCTTGCCTTGCGCGTCCGTGATGACGCGGCTCTCACGTTCCAGCAAGCTGATGCCGAGGGCAGCGCAATGCTGTCGCAGCGCCGGCCAGGCTTCGGTCAATTCGCGCCGGTCGAACTCGTGATTGCCAGCGATGCAGATCACCGGCACCGGCCAGCCGCGAAAACGTTCGTAGCCGGCCCAACGGCTGTCGATGTCGCCGGCCAGCACCAACAACTCCGCGCCGGGCGCGGGCGTGGGCTCGAACACTTCGGTTTCGAGGTGCAGGTCGGACAGCAGTTGCAGGCGCATCGGTCAGCGCCGACGGACAGTAAATACTGCCGGCCGCGTCAAGCCGCGCCGTGGCACTGCTTGAACTTCTTGCCGCTGCCGCAGGGGCAGGGGTCGTTGCGGCCGACCTTCGGCGTTTCACGCTTCACGGTGTCGACCTTGTAGCGCGCATCGCGCGTCAGGTCGTGCAGGTCGGCGATGGTGACGACAAGCTCTTCCATCGCTTCGTCGAGCGTGGCCAGCGGGTGCTCGCGGTCGAGCGTGGCGACGACCTCGCGCTCTTCGTCGGTCTCGGTCGGCAGATGCCGGTACAGGCGCGCCAGCGCCGCCATCACCGCGTCATCGGGCATCTCCGACAGGTCCGGGAAGCACAGTGCCGCGTGCTGGAAGCCGGCGACCCACGGCATCAGCGATTGCGACACGGGGCTTAGGCCTGCCATCGGATCGACCTCGCCTTCGGCCAGTGGCGCGGGCGGGTGCTCGGCGTCGAATTCGAGCACCAGCGGGTCGAACCAGCCGTCTTCAACGATGGCGCGGTTCAGCGCGGTATGGCGGCGCAGGATCAACGCGGTCGTGCGCTCCAGCCAGGCGGCGTCGGTATCGTCGGGCAGCGGCGTGGCGTCGAAGTCGAACACATGGGCGAGCCAGGTCGGCGGCTCCAGCAGCACCGGCTGCACGATGACGCCGCACAGGTAGCCGTCGAGCATCACCGCGTCGAGCGGCTCGAGCGGCTCGGGGGTGTCGGCGAGCAGGTCGTCGAGCTCGGCAAATTCGGCGTCGGTGAGGTCGTGGGCGCGGGCGGGCGTCAGGGGGCGGGTGGTGAGCGACATGGGGGCTTTCGGCGATGGACGCCGATTGTGCTTGGATTCGCGCGCTGCCCCGGTTCGCAGCGGGAGCGAATCGATGCCACGCGCGCGGTCATTCGGCGCTGAGCTGTGCCGCGTCGACGAGCCGCGAGCGCAGCCATTCCTGGCTGCTGACGCGGTCGTGCCGCTGGTGCCACAGCAGCGTGGTGTGCAGAGGCTCCAGCTCGAACGGCAACGCTCGGGTGACGACCTTTTCACAGAACCCGGCCGCGCCGACGAAGGCTGCGGGCAGCACCGTCAGCAGGTTGCTTTTCGCCACCACCCTGCCGGCCGTGAAGTACTGGTTCACGCTCAGCACGACGCGGCGTTCGCGCTTCAGTGCGGCCAGCGCCAGGTCGGCCCGGCCCGTCGCCCGGCCCGAGAAGCTGACGAGCAGGTGGTGGGCGGCGCAGTAGCCGTCGAGCGTGAGTTCGCCGCGCGCCAATGGGTGGCCCTGGCGCATCACGCAGACATAGCCGCTTTTCTGCAAGAGCTGATGCCGCAGGGTTGCCTCGGGTCCCGCGTCAATCAAGGCAGCCACGGCCTCAGGAAAGTGGCCGATGGCCAGGTCGGCTTCGCCGCGTTCGAGCAGGCGGCTCGGGTCGCGCGAGGTCAGCGGCAGCAGCCGCAGGTTCGCCAGCGCACGGGCCTGCTCGATCTGCGCCACGAGGTGCGGCATAAAGGTCGCGGCGGCGGCATCGGCGATGGCGATGCGAAAGCTCGCCGGGTCGGCTTGCGGGTTGAACTCACCCGGCGCCAATGCCGCGCGCAAGCTGCCGAGCGCCGTGCGGACCTCGGGCCACAACGCTTCGGCGCGCGGCGTCGGCGTGACGCCCGACGGCGAGCGCGTCAGCAGGTCTTCGCCGATCGACTCCTTCAGGCGCTTCAGCGCGTTGCTGACAGCCGGCTGGGTGATCGCCAGCCGGTCTGCCGCGCGCGTGAGGTTGCGCTCGGCCATCACGACATCGAAGACGCGCAGCAGGTTCAGGTCGAGGGTGCGGAAATTGAGGGCCGACGGCATGGGCATTCAGCGCGGTAATGACGGCGATTCACAAACATGATTGGTGAAATTAGCGGGTTAACCCTAATGTACAGGCTCGGAAGTCAGCACGGCTGGCTTCAAATTTGAAAGGACATCGGAATGAACCCATCGATCACACCCTCGCCCATGGCCATGCCGCTGCCGTTCGATCGGCCGTCGCGTCCGATGGGGCGCCGCTCCCGCTTCGCCGGCGTCGGCATCTGGCTTTGGCAGGCCTTGGAGACGGCAGGCGAGGCACGCGCGCGCGGCCATTTGCTGGCCTTCGCCGACCGCTGCGAAGCCTCGCAGCCCGAACTTGCCAAGGAACTGCGCAGCGCCAGCAACCGGATGTCGGTGGGTTGAAGCGCACTGGCGCATCACTGCATCACCGCATCAACTCATTTACACATCTATTCATCCATTGAAGGACTTTCCCATGACCACCACTGCCATGCACCTGAAGCTCGAACGCGGGCGATTCGCCCAGCACCTCAAGGCGACGCTGGCGTCAATCCTGCCGCTCGGCTGGCGCGAGGCGATGGGCGCCGGCGCCAAGCCGGTGATGTCAGCGAGCGAAGTGGCCGCCGTCGAGGCCCAGCGCGTGCGCGAAATGGCGCACAGCTACAGCGCGACCGACCCGGGCTTTGCAGCCGACCTGTACGCCGCAGCGTCGCGCCACGAGGCGCTGCTTCGCTGAATCGGACTGCGGTCTGTGCCGCAACCGGCGGGCTACGCGCCGGCTGAGAAACGCTGTTCGATCGCCGCCTTGGTGGCGGTCAGCTCGGTCGGCAGATGGTAGGCGAGCTGCTTGAACAGCTCGTCGTGGAGGCGAAGTTCGGCATGCCAGGCCACAGCGTCGAGGCTCGCGACCTGCTCGTACTGCGCCGCGTTGAAGTCAAGCCCACACCAGTTCAGGTCGGCATGCTGCGGCGTCGTGCCAAAGGCGTTTTCGACGCCATGTGCCGAGCCGCCGACGCGCTCGATGATCCACTGCAGCACCCGCATGTTCTCGCCGTAGCCGGGCCAGACGAACTTGCCATCGGCGCCTTTGCGGAACCAGTTCACGCAGTAGATTTTCGGCAGCGCGGCGCCCGAGGCTTCGAGCGTCTTGCCCAGGTCGAGCCAGTGCTGGAAGTAGTCGCTCATGTTGTAGCCGATGAACGGCAGCATCGCGAACGGGTCGCGCCGCACCACGCCTTGCGTGCCGGCGGCGGCGGCCGTCGTCTCGGAGCCCATGGTCGCGGCCATGTACACGCCTTCGAGCCAGTTGCGCGCTTCGGTCACGAGCGGCACGGTGGTCGAGCGCCGGCCGCCGAAGATGAAGGCGTCGATGGCCACGCCCGCCGGGTTGTCCCATTCGGGGTCGAGTGCCGGGTTGTTGGTGGCGGGCACGGTGAAGCGCGCATTCGGGTGCGCGGCGGGGCGCGGCTTGCCGTCGACCGCAGCTTGCTTCGACAGCGCCGGGGTCCAGTCGCGGCCCTGCCAGTCGAGCAGGTGGGCGGGGGCTTGTTCGGTCATGCCCTCCCACCACACATCGCCGTCGTCGGTGAGGGCGACGTTCGTGAAGATCACGTCGCGCTTCAGGCTCGCCATGCAGTTCAGGTTCGTCTTGTCATTCGTGCCCGGGGCGACGCCGAAATAGCCGGCCTCAGGGTTGATGGCGTACAGGCGGCCATCGGCGCCCGGCTTGATCCAGGCGATGTCGTCGCCGATGGTGGTGACGCTCCAGCCGGCCATGCCGGCGGGCGGAATCAACATCGCGAAGTTGGTCTTGCCGCAGGCGCTCGGGAACGCGGCTGCGACGTGATGCTTGGCGCCGCCGGGCGAGGTCACGCCCAGGATCAGCATGTGCTCGGCGAGCCAGCCCTGCTCGCGGCCCATCGTCGATGCAATGCGCAACGCGAAGCACTTCTTGCCCAGCAGCGCGTTGCCGCCGTAGCCCGAACCGTAGCTCCAGATCTCCTGCGTCTCGGGGTAGTGGACGATGTACTTGGTGGTGTTGCATGGCCAGGCCACATCAGCCTGGCCCGGCGCGAGCGGCGCGCCGACGCTGTGCATGCAGGGCACGAAGTGACCGTCGGTGCCGAGCACGGCCAGCACCTTCGCGCCCATGCGCGTCATGATCTTCATGTTGACGGCTACATACGGGCTGTCGGACAACTCGACGCCGATGTGGGCGATCGGCGAGCCCAGCGGCCCCATCGAGAACGGCACGACGTACATCGTGCGCCCGCGCATGCAGCCGCTGAACAAGGCAGGCGTGCCGTCCGGCAGGCCGGTTTCAAGGCGTGCACGCATCTCGGCCGGCGCCAGCCAGTTGTTGGTCGGGCCGGCGTCTTCTTTGCGCTGCGAGCAGATGAAGGTGCGGTCTTCGACGCGCGCCACGTCGCTCGGGTTGCTGCAGGCGAGGTAGCTGTTCGGCCGCAGTTCCGGGTTCAGTTTCTTGAAGGTGCCGGCGGCCACCAGTTGCGCGCACAGCTGGTCGTACTCGGCCGTGCTGCCATCGCACCAGTGCACGGCGCGGGCCTCGGTCAGCGCCGCCATGCGGGCAACCCAGTCGATCAATGCGGCATGGCGAACACTGGCGGGCACGTTCAGGCGCGGCCCTTCCATCGCGAGACGTTTCATGGCGGTTTCAGTCATTGAAATCAACAAAGCGGGATTGGGGAAGCCGACTCAGGCGCTGCGATGACTCGGATGGGCTTGCCCAATGCCACAGATCACCGCTGTTTACGTCTCGCAACCGGTGGGTCGCGGCCGGTTTCACGAGCTTCGCAGGGTGGCGCGGGCGGGTGGGAAAAGGGCCGCTGAGCCAATTGTCGCCCCAGTGTAATGTCGTGGTAACCACCGGGGTTCGGGGGGTCATGCGGTTTCGGTATGAATTTATGCACGGATAATTTCCCGATGAATTCCGGTAGCCTGTTCAGTCTGAACGTCGCGCTCGCGACGCCGCGCGACATCGGCGGCCGTGCGGTCATGACAGCCATCGGCAAGCGCCCGGTCACGGCGGCGGCCGAGGTTCGCCCGCTCGGCATGGTCGGCGACGAGCAAGCCGACCTCTCGGTGCACGGTGGTCTGGGCAAGGCGATCTATGCCTACCCGAGCGAGCACTATCCGTTTTGGCAAACCGTGCGCGCCCAGGCCAATGTGGCATCCTGGGGCGAACCGCTGGCGCCCGGTGCGCTGGGCGAAAACCTGACGCTCGCCGGGCTGCTCGAAGACCAGGTCTGGATCGGCGATGTGCTGCGCTTCGCCGACTGCGAACTGGCCGTGAGCGAGCCGCGCTTCCCGTGCTTCAAGCTGAACGCCGCGCTTGGCTTCACGCACGCCGCCCAGTTGATGATGGCGAACGGCTGGTGCGGCTTCTACCTGGCCGTGCGCAGGCCCGGAACGCTGCGCGCGGGCGAGGCGTTCGAGCTGGTGCCGGGGCCGCGCGAGGTCGGCATTCCGGAACTCTTCCGCTCGCGCGTGGCCGCCCGGCGACGCTGAGGCGCGTCCGCGTTGTCCTACGCACGAATGCGGCTGATTGGCGGCGTCGCCGACTTTGCGATGCGCTAGATTGCGAGCTTGGCGACGCCGCCCCGCCCGGTCGAATCGGTCGACCCGCAGGGCGCGTCGCTCACACCCGCGCCTCCACCTCAACCTGCAATCAACCCGCATCGAAAGCCACCCATGAGCCTCATCAGTTTCTTCAAGGACGCCGGCGAAAAATTGTTCGGCCACAAAGCCACCGAAGCAGCGGCCGCCGCCCCCGACGACGCGGCGCTGAAGGCCCAGGCCGACCAGGCGAACCAGACCGCCGCGGCCGCGATCGCCAGCTACATCACGGCCCAGAACCTGAAGGTCGATGGTCTCGATGTGGCCTTCGACGGCACCACCGGCACGGTGTCGGTGGCCGGTGAGGCGCCCGACCAGGTTACGAAGGAGAAGGTCGTGCTGTGCTGCGGCAACGTCCACGGCGTGAGCCAGGTCGACGACGCGATGACGGTCAAGGAGCCGGCCGACGAGTCGCGCTATTACACCGTGGTGCGTGGCGACACGCTGTCGGCGATTGCCAAGTCGCAGTACGGCAATGCCAACGACTACCCGAAGATCTTCGAGGCCAACAAGCCAATGCTGAGCAACCCGGACAAGATCTACCCGGGCCAGTTGTTGCGCATTCCGGCCTGACCGGGCCGGCGTGCGTGAGTTGCGTCTTGGAGGATTGCCGGGCGAACGATCAGGCCGTCTCGACCGCCAGCGCCGGGTAGTCGATGTAGCCCTCGGCGCCCCCGCCGTACAGCGTCTTCGGGTTCAGCGCGGCCAACGGGGCGTCGTCGCGCAGTCGCTGCACCAGGTCGGGGTTCGAGATGAACGGCTTGCCGAAGGCCACCATATCGGCCACGCCGGTGGCCACCGCATCGAGCGCCATCTGCCGTGTGTAGCCGTTATTGACCATCCACGCGCCGCGCTCGTTGCCGTGCTTGAAGCGTCTGCGCAGCGCGGCGTAGTCGAATGGCGCCACGTCGCGCGCGCCGCCAGTCGCGCCTTCGATGACGTGCAGATACGCCAGCTTCAACGGTGCGAGTTGTTCGACGACGTGGTTGAAGAGCGCCTGCGGATCGCTGTCCTGCTTGGCGTCGTTGGCCGGCGTGACCGGCGACAGGCGCAGGCCGGTCTTGCCGGCGCCGATCTCGGCCACCACCGCCTGCATCACCTCGATCAGCAGCCGGGCACGGTTCGCAATCGAACCGCCATACGCATCGCTGCGGTCATTGATGCTGTCGCGCAGGAACTGCTCCAGCAGGTAGCCATTCGCGCCGTGCACTTCAACGCCGTCGAAGCCGGCCTGCATCGCACAGCGCGCGGCGTGGCGGTAGTCGGCGACGACCCGCGGCAGCTCGTCAAGGCGCAACGCGCGCGGCTCGGACACATCTTCGAAACCGGCCGCCGTGAAGGTCTTGCCGGCCGCGCGGCGCGCGGTGCTCGACACCGGTGCCTGCCCGTTCGGTTGCAGCGAAACATGCGAGATGCGCCCGACATGCCAGAGCTGCACCACGATCTTGCCGCCCGCCGCGTGCACCGCGTCGGTGATGCGGCGCCAGGCGGCCACCTGGGCCGGACTGTAGAGACCCGGCGTGTCGAGATAGCCCTGACCTTCGGCCGAGATCTGTGTGGCCTCGGTGATGGTCAGGCCGGCGCTGGCGCGCTGGGTGTAGTAGGCCGTCATCATGTCGGTCGGCACTTGCGCCGCTCCGGCGCGGTCGCGCGTCAACGGCGCCATCACGATGCGGTTGGCGGCGCTGATGGCACCGAATTGAAGGGGTTGGAACAGGGTGGTCATGGAAGGCACGGGAGTTGATGGACCGCAGACTACGCGAGCCTCGATAAGCCCGCTTCGGCAGACTCTTTCAAAACGTGCTCTTGAGTCAATGTGGCTTTGCCACTTGACTCAAATCCCCGCGGGGGACGGGCGCCGCGAGGCGGCGTCCTTGGGGCGCTGTCACCCGGCACCGGCCACGCCCTGCCGACGTTGCGCGCGATGGGGCTACAGTGCCGGCCTGATCGCGCAAAGACTCTCGCCCATGCTCGCCTACCGACACGCCTTCCACGCCGGCAACCACGCTGACGTTCTGAAGCACACCACGCTGGCGCTGGTGCTGCGTTACATGAACCAGAAGGACAAGCCGTACCGTTTGATTGACACCCACGCCGGGGCCGGTGGCTACTCGCTCGAAGGCCGCTTCGCGAAGAAGAAGGGCGAGTTCGAGCAGGGCATTCTGCGCCTGTGGCAGCGCGACGACCTGCCCGAAGCGCTGGCCGATTACGTGGCCCTGGTGCGCCAGTTCAACGACGACGGCAAGCTGCGCCAGTACCCCGGCTCGCCGGCCATTGCGCAGATGCTGCTGCGCGCGCAAGACCAGTTGCGCATGTTCGAGCTGCACCCGACCGACCACCGCATCCTCGCGTCGTACCTCGGCGTGCTCAAGGGTGCCGAGGTCTTCGACACCGACGGCTTCGACGGCCTGAAGGGCCAGGTGCCGCCGCTGACGCGCCGCGCCGTGATCCTGACCGACCCGAGCTACGAAGGTAACGGCGACTATTCCCGGGTGGTGGCGTCGCTGCGCGAGGCGATCGGCCGGTTTCCGGAAGGCGTGTACGTGGTCTGGTACCCGCAGGTCAGCAAGCTCGAAGCAGCGCAGTTGCCGAAGCGACTTGAGGCGCTCGCGCCGAAGGGCTGGCTGCACGCGCGGCTAACGGTGCAGCAGCCCGACAGCCAGGGCTTTGGCCTGGCCGGCAGCGGCATGTTCATCATCAACCCGCCGTTCACCCTGCACGCGCAGATGCTGGTCGTGCTGCCCTACCTGACCGAGGTGCTTGGCCAGTACGACGGGGCTAACTATCTGCTTGAGCAGCGCAGCGCCTGAGGCGGTATGCACGATGACGCCAACGCCGACTGAAGCCGCCGCAGGCAGCCAGAGCGCCGGCCCGCTCGCCGGCCTGAAGGTGGTCGAACTCGGCCAGTTGATCGCCGGCCCGTTTGCCGCGAAGACCCTGGCCGACTTCGGCGCCGAGGTCATCAAGATCGAGCCGCCCGCCAGCGCCGACGCTCCGGGCGGCGACCCGCTGCGCCAGTGGCGCCTGCTGCACGAAGGCACGAGCGTGTGGTGGCAGGTTCAGTCGCGCAACAAGCGCAGCGTGGCGCTGGACCTGAAGGACCCGGCCTCGCGCGACCTGGTGCGCCAACTCATCGAAGAGGCCGACGTGCTGGTCGAGAACTTCAAGCCCGGCGTGATGGAAGCCTGGGGCCTGGGCTATGAGGCCCTGAGTGCCGGCAACCCGGGGCTCATCATGCTGCGCATCAGCGGCTATGGCCAGACCGGGCCGTACCGCGATCGCCCCGGCTTCGGCGTGGTCGCCGAGGCGATGGGCGGGCTGCGCCACCTGACGGCCGAACCGGGGCGCGTGCCAGTGCGCGTGGGCGTGAGCATCGGCGACACGCTGGCCGCGCTGCACGGTGTGATCGGCATCCTGATGGCGCTGCAGCACCGCCACGCCAGCGTCAGCGCGCAGGCGCCGAAGGGCCGCGGCCAGGTGGTCGATGTGGCGCTGTATGAAGCGGTCTTCAACTGCATGGAAAGCCTGTTGCCCGAGTACAGCGCGTTCGGCGCGGTGCGCGAGCCGGCGGGCTCGGCGCTGCCCGGCATCGCGCCGAGCAATGCCTACCCCTGCGTCGACGGCTGGGTGCTGGTGGCCGGCAATGGCGACTCGATCTTCAAGCGGCTGATGGCGGTGATCGGCCGCGACGATCTGGGGGCTGATGCGCAACTGGCCGGCAACCCCGGCCGCGTTGCGCGCGTGGCCGAGATCGATGCGGCCATCGGCGCGTGGACCGGCCCGCAGCACGTCGTTGACGTCCTTGATGCATTGAACGCCGCCGCCGTTCCCGCCGGGCGAATCTACACCGCCAGGGACATCGCCGAAGACCCGCACTACCGCGCCCGCAGCATGATCCAACGCGTGACGACGGCCGACGGCCTGAGCCTCGATGTGCCCGGCATCGTGCCCAGGCTCAGCCTGACGCCCGGCGCCATCACGCTGCGCGCGCCGCGGCTTGGCGAGCACACCGACGCGGTGTTGCAGGCCTTGCGAGGAACGCGACCGGCGTGAATTTGTGCGCGCCTCGCGCCTCGCGCACCCCGGTTCGCGGGGTGCCTTGCGGTGGCCACCGCCGCTATGGTCACGCATCGGCTCTTCGGCGCCTCCACTGGTGGAAATCACATGACTGCATCTGCCCTTCGCCCTCTCGCCTTGGCCATCGCCGCGCTGCTCGTCGGCGCCGCCGCGCACGCTGCACCGTACACCGTCAAGGCCTTCGACAACAGCAGCTCCGGCGGCACCGGCCTGGCCACGATCAACCTGCTGGCCGGCCAGAGCTTTTCGGTCAGTGCCAGCAGCGACGACCTGTGGAGTGCCGGCGCACTGCCGCGCTACTCTGATGCCGACGGCCTGACCTACAGCCGCTTCGCCACCGCCAGCGACGACAGCGGCCAGGCCGTGGGCACGCAGATCGGCGCCGACTTTGGCCTGTATTCGCAGGGCAATCTCTCGGCGGCTTACGGCACGCTGGTCGGCCAGATCGACAGCGGCGACTACTTCGTCATCGGCAGCGCCTTCAACGGCGTGGCCAGCGCCGCCGGCGCGCTGAACCTGTATTACTGGGATTCGAACCAGGGCGACAACTTCGGCGAGATCAGCGCCGACGTCAACGTGGCCGGTGTGCCCGAGCCCGAAACCTATGCGTTGATGCTCGCCGGCCTGGGCGCGCTGGGCTTCGTCGCACGGCGTCGCCGGCCAGGCCGCGCGGCCTGAGCGGCCCCGCCGACGCGCGGGCCTGCAACGCCGCAAGCGCGGCGCGTGTCATCACGCTTCGGCCTCCGGCACGCGCTTCAGGTCGCGAAACGCCGCGAACAGCCACGAGCGCATGCCCACCACCAGCGTGTATGGCCGCTTCTTGTCGAAGCCGAGCTTCTGGTCGGCCAGATGCTGCTGCGCGAAATCCTGCCCGACGCGCTGCAGCCGCTCGACGAAGTTGGCGGCCTGCGACACGCTGATGTGGCCGTGCACCAGCATCAGCGTTTCGCCTTCGCCGTCGAAGCCGCCGCTGTAATAGTCGGCGGCAACGTGCTCGCGAAAGAACGCCATCACCGGCCCGTTCGGGCGCCAGCGGAAGCCCTTGCCCACCTTCAGCCGGTAGCGGTTCAACGGCCGCAGCTCGATGAAGCCGAGCCGGTCGAGCTGCAGCAGGTAGCGCACGCAGTCGACCTCGCTGATCGCATACGTGGCCAGCATCTGCTCGATCGTCCACTGGCTCACGCAGCAGATCGCCAGCAGCATCAGGCGGCGGTCGGCGACCACAGCCGTCTCCTGCTCGAGCGTGAGCTCGCGTCGCAGCGGCTGGGCGTCGGCGATCTGGCGCGCAAGTTCGGCGAAGTCCATCTTCAGCACGCGCAGCACTTCGTCGATGCGCGACAGCGGCATGTCGCCCTTCGCAAAGATGCGTTTGATGCTCGATTCGGCCATGCCCAGATGGCCCGCGAGCTCGGCGTAGGTGATGCCGGCGGCCTTCAGTTCGGCCTTCAATGCGGTGACCAGATCGTGCGTCGTGCTCATCGGCCGGCTCCGTGAAAAAGTAGCGCTGGAAGATACCAGAGGGGCAAGTTCAAGCGACCCTCCTTGGGGTGATTGATACCATTTGCCGCACCTAAGAAGATGCACCCGTGTTCAACAAACCCTTCAAGGAAGACCTCATGCCCGCCACCACCATTCGCAAGGACACGAGCGCCTGGAAGCTCCAGGTCTGGGTCTCATTCGGCCTGGCGGTGACGCTGTGCGCCTGCGGCCTGGCTTACCTGCCGGGCGCCGATCTAGACCGTGCGTTCATGGTGATGGGCTATATGTTTTGCCTGTCCACTGCGTTCGCACTGGCCAAGTTCGTGCGCGACAACGAGACCCGCCGCGTGACTCAAACGCCCGACACGCCGATGTGGGGCCTGGTGGTCTGGAGCGGCTTCGCGCTGGCGATGGTGTTGACCGGCTGGGGCCTGTGGCGCATGGACGTGAACCCGACCTACAAGGCCTTCCTCGGCGTGGGCTGGCTGTTCCTGATCTCGACCGTGTTCACGCTGGCCAAGACCTTGCGCGACGCGCACGAAGCGCAGCTCGCCGAGGCGCGCATTCAAGGCATGGCAATGCGTGGCAGCGCCGCTGAGTGAACCGGCCGCACCCAATCTTCAACCGGAGTACTCCGATGAAAACCGCTTCGATCCAGCCTTGCGTTCGTCCTGTTCATTTTTGTCGGCATCTTGCGGCGACGGTTCTTGCGGCCAGCCTGATGGCAGCTTTCACTGGCGCCCGCGCACAGTCCAGCGTATCGGAAGCCAGCGTGCTGTCGGCCCTGCCGATCGCGGTGTCGGTGGCGGCGCCGGTGATGGTGCTGTCGGCCGGCGTCGCGTTGACGGTGGTGGCTGTCGAGGCCTCGACCGTCGGCACGGTCTGGGTGCTGGAGCGGGCCTCGGATGGCACGCGTTCCAGTGTGCGCCTCGGTGCGCAGGCGGCGGCCGGCTTGTCGATGGCGGTGGGAACGGTGGTCGCGGTGACGGTGGTCAGCACCGGCTGGGTGCTGTCGGCGGCCGGCACGGCGATCGCCTTCGTGCCGAACGCGATCGGTGCGGCGCTGCTTTACAACAAGCGGGTGACGAGATGACGCGCCGCGGCCATATCTCACTCGCGCTTGCGCTGCTGCTGACGGTTGCCAGCGCCGCCGCCCACGCCGGCCGCAGTTGCGCGACCAAGCCGATGAACGTGGCCACGATCCAGCGCGCAATGCTGCTCGCCGAACACACTGCGGCCGCGCTTGATGCGAGCGGCGCGCAGGTCGTCGTGCTGGCGCGCGCCGGGCAGAATTTGAGCGAATACGGCGTGCACTATTCGCACCTCGGCATCGCCTACCGCGACGGCGCGCGCTGGCGCATCGTGCACAAGCTGAACCAGTGCGGCACCGCACAGGCCGCGATCTATCGCCAGGGACTGGGCGAGTTTTTCCTCGACGATCTGTACGAGTACGAAGCCGCCTTCGTGATGCCGCCGCCCGAGGTGCAGGCCCGATTACTGCCGGCGCTGCGCGACAACGCCAGGTTGGCGCAGCTGCACAACCCGTCATACAGCATGGTGGCCTACCCGTGGGCGCTGACGTACCAGCAGTCGAACCAGTGGGCGATCGAGACGCTGGCGATGACGCAGGACGCTGCTGGCGCAGCCACGCCCGCCCGCCCGCCCTACAACCGAACGCAGGCCCAGGCCTGGCTCAGGCAGCAGGGTTATGAGCCGACGACGCTGAAGATCTCGGCGCTGAAGCGCCTGGGCGCCCGCGCCACGGCCGCCAACGTGGCCTTCGACGACCACCCGAACGAGAAGCGCTTCACCGACCGGATCGAGACCGTCACCGTCGATTCGGTCTTCGCATGGTTGAATCGCGACGGCCTCGGCGGGCCGGTGCAGGTGATCCGCTAAATTGCGCTGCGCTGGCATCGGCTGCGTTAGCTCCTGCTGCGCCTGATCCTGCTGCGCTCGATCCCAGACATGACCCCAAGGACCTGAATGACCCCCGACGAGCCCGCCCACCCGAACCAGTTCGCGTTGATGAAGCAGCGCCGTTTTGCGCCGTTCTTCTGGACCCAGTTCCTCGGTGCCGGCAACGACAACCTGTTCAAGTTCGCTTTCACCGTGATGGTGACCTACCAGATCCAGGTCGCCTGGCTGGAGCCGAAAATGGCGGGCCTGGTGATCGGCGCGCTCTTCATCCTGCCGTTCCTGCTGTTCTCGGCTACCAGCGGCCAGCTCACCGACAAGTACGACAAGACGCGCGTGATCCGCTTCGTCAAGTGGCTCGAGATCGCCATCATGGTGCTGGCCGCCTATGGCTTCTGGGTCGTCAGCGTGCCGGTGCTGCTGGCCTGCGTGTTCCTGATGGGCCTGCACTCGACCTTGTTCGGCCCGGTCAAGTTCGCCTACCTGCCGCAGCACCTGAACGAGCGCGAGCTGACCGGCGGCAACGGTATGGTCGAGATGGGCACCTTCGTGGCGATCCTGCTTGGCCAGGTGGCAGGCGGGCTGCTGGTGGCGATCCCCGATGTCGGGCGCCACTACGTTGCGTTCGGCTGCGTCGGTGTGGCATTGATCGGGCGCGCGGTGGCACAAGCGATTCCGGCCTCGCCAAGCACCGACCCGGCCCTGCGCATCAACTGGAACCCGGTCACCGAAACCTGGCGCAACCTGCTGCTGGCACGTCAGAACATCGTCGTGTTCCGCTCCCTGCTCGGCATCTCGTGGATGTGGTTCTTCGGCGCGGTGTTCCTGGCCCAGTTCCCGTCGTTCGCGAAGGACGTGCTGCAGGGCGACGAGCAGGTGGCGTCGCTGCTGCTGGTGGTGTTTTCGATCGGCATCGGCACCGGCTCGCTGCTGTGCGAGGTGCTCAGCAAACGCCATGTCGAGATCGGCCTGGTGCCGCTCGGCGCCATCGGCATGAGCGTGTTTGCGGTTGATCTGTACTTCGCCGCGCGCGGCCTGCCGCCATCGGCGATCCTCGGCCTGCGCGAGTTCGTGGCGCTGCCGGCGCACTGGCGCGTGATGGCCGACCTGGCGCTGCTGTCGCTGTTCGCCGGCCTGTACAGCGTGCCGATGTACGCGCTGATCCAGCTGCGCTCGCAACCCAGCCACCGCGCCCGCATCATTGCGGCCAACAACATCCTGAACGCCTTGTTCATGATCGTCAGCTCGATCGGCGTGGGCGCGCTGCTGGCCGCCAACTTCACGATCCCGCAGGTGTTCCTGATCACCGGCTTGTTGAACGCGGTGGTCGCGTTCTACATCTTCATGCTGGTGCCCGAGTACCTGCTGCGCTTCGTCGCGTTCATGGTCACGCGGCTCGTGTACCGCTTCAAGGTGCGCGGCGACGAGCACATTCCGGTCAGCGGTGCGGCGCTGCTGGTGTGCAACCACGTCAGCTTCATCGACGCGGTGCTGCTGATGGCGGCGAGCCCGCGGCCGATCCGCTTCATCATGGACCACCGCATCTTCGCGATGCCGGTGCTCGGCTGGTTCTTCAGGCTCGCGAAGGCGATCCCGATTGCCTCGCAGCGCGAAGACCCGGCCACCTACGAGCAGGCCTTTGTTCGCGCCCGCCAGGTGCTGCGCGACGGCGACCTGCTGTGCATCTTCCCCGAAGGTGCGCTGACCCGCGACGGCGAGTTGGGCGAGTTCAAGGGCGGCGTGATGAAGCTGCTCGAAACCGACCCGGTGCCGGTGATACCGCTGGCGTTGCAGAACCTGTGGGGCTCGTACTTTTCGCGCGTCGATGGGGCGGCGATGCGCAAGCCGTTCCGGCGCGGGCTGTTCAGTTCGGTCGGCCTGGTGGCGGGCGCCGCCGTGCCACCGGTTGAGGTGACGCCGACCCTGCTGCGCGACCGCGTCGCGCAGCTGCTGGCGACCTGATCCAGCAGCCAGAATCGAATCCGAATCCGAATCCGAACCCGATTCCGTCGAAAGCATTTTCATGGCCTTGCCGATCAGCCGCGCTGCGCTTGTGCGCACCATTCCCTTCGCTGCCTTCATGGTGCTGCTCGCGCTGCGCGGCAGCCTGCCGCCTGAAGGCATCTTCGGGCTTGACCCGCGCTGGGTCTACGGCTTGACGGTGCTCGTCGTCGGCGCCCTGCTGGCCTGGTTCTGGCGCGAGTACGGCGAGCTGGTGGCGCAGACGCTGCCGAGCCTGCCCGAGGCGGCGCTGGCGGTGGTCGTCGGCGTGGTCGTGTTCGGCCTGTGGATCAACCTCGACGCGCCGTGGATGCGCCTGGGCGAGGCCAGCGCCGGCTTCGTGCCGACCGATGCGCAAGGGCAACTGATGTGGCCGCTGATTGCAGTGCGCTGGGTCGGCGCGTCGCTGCTCGTGCCGGTGATGGAGGAGCTGTTCTGGCGCTCGTTCCTGATGCGCTGGGTGCAGAGCCCACAGTTCGAGTCGGTGCTGCCGCAAAGCATCGGGGTCAAGGCCATCGTGCTGTCGACCTTCGTCTTCATGCTCGCCCACACGCTGTGGCTCGCGGCCATCATCGCCGGCCTGGCCTATGCATGGCTGTACGTGCGCACCGGCAAGCTCTGGGTGCCGATCATTGCGCACTCGGTGACCAACGGGGTGCTCGGCGTGTGGGTGGTGATGACGGGGAAGTGGGCGTTCTGGTAGGCGCACGGATCGTCGGGGTCGTCGCGTCGGGGTCGCGCTTGCCCTGAGGCGGCCCGGCGGTTATTATAACGAAAGTTATAACAACGGGGTTCTTCATGCACGCGCTCAAGCTCACCCAGATCGGCAACTCGGTCGGCGTCATTCTTCCTAAAGAGGTACTCGCGCGGCTGAACGTGGAGAAGGGCGACCTCATCTACCTGACCGACAGCGCCGACGGCGTGCGCATCACTCCGCACGACCCCCGCTTCGAGGTCCAGATGAAGGCCGCCCGCGGGATCATGCGCAAGCGGCGCAATGTTTTGCACGTGCTGGCGAAGTGAATCCGGCGAATGAGCCGTGGGTCTGGCTCGACCCGTCGGTGATTCACGCGGTTCACGACGAGCAGCTCAGTGAGCACGGCGGCGCGGCGGGCCTGCGCGATGTCGGTCTGTTGGAGTCGGCGTTGGCCCGCCCCATGCAACTTGCTGCTCATGGCGAGCCCGACGCCGCTTCGCTCGCGGCCGCCTACGGATTCGGCCTGGCCAAGAACCACCCGTTCGTCGATGGCAACAAGCGCACCGCGTTCGTTGCGGTTGAACTTTTCCTGACGTTGAACGGCTGGGAACTGGCCGCCAGCGATGCCGATTGCGTGATGGCCATGCTGCATCTCGCAGCCGGCGACTGGAGCGAAGCGCAGTTCGCGGCCTGGGTTCGCGCACACAGCCAGCGCGTCTAGGTGAAATGCTCCCACTCGTCGGATGCACACCTCACAGCGTGCTGAATCCATCCACCGATCCGGCGATCTCGACCCGCCCGGCCTCTAACCGCTCGTACTCCGAAATCACCTGCGCCCCGAGCAGCAGCAAGGTGGCCGCCAGCTCCAGGCTCAACAGCACCACGATTGCGGTGGTCAGCGACCCGTACACCACGCTGACTTGCGACAGGGTGGCGAAATACCAGAGCAGAGCGTGGCGCGTCAGCTCCCACAGCAGCGCGGCGGTGATGCCGCCGATCAGCGCATGGCTGAGCCGCAGCCGTCCGACCGGCATCACCAGGTAGACGGAGGTCAGCACGAAGATCTCGCCCGCCAGCCCGAGCAGGTACAGCAGCGCGCCGGACAGACCGCGCAGCGACCAGCTGCGCCCCAGCAAGTCGACCCGCTCCTGCCCGACCGCCTGCAGGCCCCCGGCCACCAGCGTGACCAGCAGCAGGCCCACGCCGAGCGACAGGATGTACAGATAGGGCAGCACCGCCGAGACCAGAAAGTGCCGCCGGCGAATCGCCACCCGGTGCGTGAAGATCACCGACATCGCGTTCTCCAGCACCGTGAACGCGAGCGAGCTGAAGAACAGCATCGTCGCCAGCAGCACCCAGCCGACGAGTTCGCGATGCGCCAGGAAGTTGGCCAGCTCGCGCACGATGGCACTGGATTGCCCGGGCACCAGCCACTCCAGATAGCGCCCCAGCGTGGCCAGGAGGTCGCCCTGGTCGATCACATGCGACAACGCCACCACGATCAGGATCAGCAGTGGCACGATCGACAGCAAGGCGTAGTACGCCACTGCGCCGGCCAGCAGCAGACCCTGGTTGGCTCGAAACGCCTTCAACGTTTGCCAGGCGAACGCGCCGGGATGGCGAAGCACCTGGCGCGCCCGGGGCGGGAAAAACTTCATGGGTCAGGCGATCGCGTTTGCAGTACTCGCACGACGGCGCTTCGGGCCCCGAGGCGCCTTCATACCCCGCGCGCCCGGTCGTCCCGAAACCGCTTCACGAACGCCGTGAACGTGCCGGCCTCAATCGCCTCGCGCACCTCGCGCATCAGGTTCACGTAGTAGTGCAGGTTGTGGATGCTGGCCAACATCGGGCCGAGCATCTCGCCGCAGCGGTCGAGGTGGTGCAGGTAGGCGCGGGAGAAGCCACCACCGAAGGGCGCCGTGCCCTTGCAGGTGTGGCAGGTGCAGGTCGAGTCGAGCGGCTGCTCGTCGGTCCTGTGGCGCGCGTTGCGGATCTTCAGGTCGCCGAAGCGCGTGAACAGATGGCCATTGCGCGCATTGCGCGTCGGCATCACGCAGTCGAACATGTCGACGCCGGCGGCCACGCCCTCCACCAGGTCTTCCGGCGTGCCCACGCCCATCAGGTAGCGCGGCTTGTGGGCCGGCAGCCGGTGCGGCGTGTGCGCGACGATTTGCTGCATCAACGGCTTCGGCTCGCCGACGCTGACGCCGCCGATCGCGTAGCCCGGCAGGTCGAGCGCGACCAGCGCGTCGAGCGAGGCTTCACGCAGGTTCTCGAACATGCCGCCCTGGACGATGCCGAACAGGGCGTTCGGGTTCGCGAGCCTGCTGTGTTCGTCCAGGCAGCGCTGTGCCCAGCGCAGGCTCAGTTCCATCGACGCCTGCGCTTCGCGCTCGGTCGTCAGCTGGCCCCGGGTTTCATACGGCGTGCATTCGTCGAACTGCATCACGATGTCGCTGTTCAGCACGCGTTGGATCTGCATGCTCACTTCCGGCGTTAGGAACAGCTTGTCGCCATTGACCGGCGACGCGAACTTCACGCCTTCTTCGCTGATCTTGCGCGTCTCGCCCAGCGACCAGACCTGGAAGCCGCCGCTGTCGGTCAGGATCGGCCGGCGCCAACCCTCGAAGCGGTGCAGCCCACCGAACTGTTGCAGCACCTCCAGCCCCGGCCGCAGCCACAGGTGGAAGGTGTTGCCGAGGATGAGCTGCGCGCCCATCGCTTCGAGCGACGCCGGCATCACGCCCTTCACGGTGCCGTAGGTGCCGACCGGCATGAACACCGGCGTTTCGACCACGCCGTGGTTCAGCGTCAGGCGGCCGCGGCGGGTCTGGCCGTCGGTTTTGAGCAGGTCAAAGGTCAGCATGCAATTGAAACTGCCGCTTCGCGAAAGAATCTCTGAACCTGAGCTTCAAAGTGCAGGAAAGATGGGAGTTGACGAAGCATCGAAATGTCTTCCATGAAACCGCTGATCTGACGGCGAGCCCGATGGCGATCAAATCTGCGCAGTCGATTTGAACCCAACCCACTCGCGCTCTCAAGCGCCGCAAACAACGTCATCTTCGGGTCCGCCCGGGACTCCAGCCTTGTGATCGGCGGCAGTTCCAAGTCGGAATTGCCTGCTGGATTGCTCGCAGCCCGCCTGATGGCGAGCGGGTCGACAAGCAGCCATGCTTCTGTCATTCGCACCGGAATCACGCAAACGGCGAGATCCTTCCCGGCCGCAAGCGCAGCAATCCGAATCTCTTGCTCACGTACAGCGACGGTGGCACGGTCCGCGTCTCGATGGACGAAGAGCAGGTCGCATGGATGTAGGAGCAGAGCTTGCGCAATGCGCTCGCTCAATGCGCCCTTCGGGAGATCATTGGCAAAAGTCGTGACATGTGGAATGGTGCAGTGAGCGTCAAGGACGAACTCAATGAAAGGCACGAGTGCGTGGTCGGACGAACCTTCGGCAACGAGCGTGGCGGTGAAGCGCTGCATGCAATGCCCTTAGTTCGCTTCAAATAGATCGCCGGTCAAGTGATCTCGCACATGCCGAACCTTTGAAATAGGCGTTTCTGGTCGCGGTGGGCCCGCCAGATAGGCTCGCAACTCCCCCCGCGTGATCGTTCCGGATACGGCGGGCGAACTCACGGACGCTCGCCAAGTCCTGTTCAGTGGCTTGAAATTAACGAACGTCGCGCCCTTGAGGCGCAGGGTTTCCGCCATGAGCAGTTCGTCATCGGGCAACTCGGCTACAACAAGCGGTGAATGCGTGTTGATGATGACCTGACGAATCGCACCACGATCCGACCAATCTTCGGCGTCGAAGTCCGCATCAGAGAGGCTGCGAACCAGGTTCAGCATCTCTGGAATGCGCAAAGGATGAATGCCATTTTCAGGCTCCTCCATGCAGACAAGCCCGGTGGCCTTCGGATCGGTAGCGAGCACTGAAAGTGCCAGGAAGCGAAGCGTCCCGTCGGAGAGAGAGCTCGCTGAGTAGTGTTGATTTCCTTGCATCGTGACGACGACCGTTCGCTGTTGTCGGACCTCGTCCGAATCGACCTCCACAGAGGTGACGCCTGGAATCAACTCGACCAAGCGACTTGTCACAAGCGCATTCTTGCCAACTCGAACCAATGTGTTCGGAAGGTGCTCCCCGATAGCAGAGATTTGGCTCTCGCTTGCAAATTCGTCCGGCTTTCGCAAGGCGGTTGGCTCAAGCTGGAGCAAACGCCATGACTGCATTTCCCGTCGTACCGCGAGTGCCGTGGGATGCGAAACCGAATTCACGCCAGACAAGACGGTTTGAGGCGACTTACGGGCAGGTACTTTGGCTGGTCTTCCGCCGAGTCCATGCTCTCCGTACAAAAGCAAGACCGGCTCAGGCTCAAGAGCGGTCGCGATGAAAGGGGTCGTACGCTTTCCAGGGCCAAAAATGAATCGCTTTGGAATCTGCTTGCGCTGGGGGAAGTCGAGAAGTTTGTCGGCTTGACTGGAACTTTGAGCGCGCAACGCTTCTTTTTCAATGTAGATCGGATCTCTCGCAAACGAGTCGCCGTTTTCTTTACTGAGCCGCAGGGTAAGCGTGTATTCCAGGAATGTCGCGACGGGCTTGGCCAGACGGTCGAAGTCGTCAACCACTTCGCCCGGAACAATCATCTCGACGATGAACTCGATGAGGTCATTCGTTTGGTTCCTGTCGCGTGCAAACAAGCTGGAAAAATCTGACGCTCGGCCGTTGGTTCCACGTGCACGCCCGGCCGCCTTCACGATCGGCATTGACGACAGATCGCTCAGAAACAGGATTGCATCAAACAGATTGGACTTGCCTACTCCGTTAGGACCGGCAATGCAGGTGAATGGCCCGAACTTCACGTCGACATCACGTAAGTTCTTGAACCCTTTGACTTGCAATCTGGTCAGCATGAAATCTCTCCGGTTGCGTCTCGCACACGCTGCCGCTTTGTGCCTTGATCGTCCATCGATTTCATGTGCCTCCAACCGATCAACCGTCGAATTGTCGCAGGCAAGATCAATGTTGCCGTGCCAGCAGCATTGCATCGCCATAGCTGAAAAAGCGGTAGCGCTCGCGGATCGCGTGGGCGTACAGCGCGCGCATGTGGTCGAAGCCGGCGAAGGCGCTGACCAGCATCAGCAAGGTGCTCTTCGGCAGGTGGAAGTTGGTGAGCAGCACATCGACGACGCGGAAGCTGAAGCCCGGCGTGATGAAGATGTCGGTGTCGCGGCTGCCGGCCTGCAACGTGCCGCCGAGCGCCGCCGATTCGAGCGCGCGCAAGGTCGTGGTGCCGACCGCGACGATTCGCCCGCCCGAAGCCCGCGTGCGCGCAATTTCCTGCACCGTTCGCGCCGGAACATCGAACCATTCGCTGTGCATCTTGTGGTCGGCGAGGTGCTCGGTGCGCACCGGCTGGAAGGTGCCGGCGCCGACATGCAGGGTGATGCTTGCGCTTGCCACGCCGCGCTGCGCCAGCGCGGTGAGCAGCGCTTCGTCGAAGTGCAACGCGGCCGTCGGCGCTGCCACCGCGCCCGGGTTGGCGGCGAAGATGGTCTGGTAGCGGCGCTCGTCCTCGGCCGTGTCGGCGTGGGTGATGTAAGGCGGCAGCGGCACATGGCCGTGGTGGTCCAGCAAGGCCAGCGGGTCGTTCGGGAAGCGCAGATGGAAGAGGGAAGCCTGCGGCCCCGCGCGCCCCAGCACCTCGGCATCGAAGCCATCGTCAAGACCGCCGAAGCGAACGCGGCTGCCCGGCTTCGGCGACTTGCTGGCGCGCAGGTGCGCCAGCACCTCGTGGTTTGGCAAGACCCGCTCGACCAGCGCCTCGACCGCGCCACCGCTCGCCTTCACACCGTGCAGGCGCGCCTTGATGACGCGCGTGTCGTTGAACACCAGCAGGTCGCCGGGGCGCAGCAGCGAAGGCAAATCGCGGAACGTGCGGTCGACGGGTGCATCGCCGCGGCCATCCAGCAACCGCGAGCCGCTGCGCTGCGCCGCCGGTTGCTGGGCAATGAGTTCGGGGGGCAGGGCGAAGTCGAAATCGCTCAGCGTGTGGCGTGCAGTCATGGGTTGAGGGCTGGACCGGCCCGTGCCAACGAGGGAGGTCAGAATTCTCCCATGGCGCTGACACCCGAACCCCCGCACGCATCGAAGCGCGGCACCGGTGCGTTGGGCGCGGCAGTGGCGCAGAAGGAGAAGTCAGGCCCGCAGCGGGCGCTCGAAAAGCTCGGTCTGCGGCGCGACATCGACTTCGCGCTGCACCTGCCGATGCGCTATGAAGACGAGACGCGGCTGGTGGCGATCAGCAGCCTGCGCGACGGCAGCATCGCCCAGGTCGAAGGCGTGGTCAGCGACTGCGAAGTGCAGGCGCGCGGCCGGCGCCAGCTCGTCGTGCGCTTGCGGGACGTGAGCGGCGGGAGTGGCGGGAGTGGAGGGAGTGGAGGGAGTGGCGGGAGCCAGGGCAGCCACGAACTGGTGCTGCGCTTCCTGCACTTTTACCCTTCGCACCAGAAGGCCCTGGCGCGCGGCAACCGGGTGCGGGTGCGCGGCGAGGCGCGCGGTGGCTTCTTCGGCCTGGAGATGGTGCACCCCGTCTTCAAGGTGGTGACCGAGGGCGCGCCGCTGCCGACCGCGCTGACCCCCGTCTACCCGACCAGCGCACAGTTGCCGCAGCTCTACCTGCGCAAGGCGGTCGCGGCGCAACTGGCGCGCACCGACCTGACCGAGCTGCTGCCGCGCGAGGCCGTGCCCGACGCCATGCTGAGCCTGCGCGATGCGCTGAACTTCCTGCACCATCCGCCTGCCGACGTCAGCATCGAGACCCTCGAAGACCGCAGCCACCCGGCCTGGCAGCGGCTCAAGTTCGAGGAGTTGCTGGCGCAGCAGTTGTCGCAGTTGCAGGCCAAGCGCGAGCGCGAATTGCAACGTGCGCCGCGCTTTGTGCTGCGCCCGCAGGGCCTGCAGGATCGGCTGCTCGCCGCGCTGCCGTTCACCTTGACCGAAGCGCAGCGCCGCGTCGGCGACGAGATCGCGAGCGACCTGCAAGGCAAGCCACGTGGAGAAGTCGCCGGCATGCCGACGACCGTGCCGATGCACCGCCTGCTGCAAGGCGATGTGGGTTCCGGCAAGACCGTGGTGGCGGCGCTTGCGGCAGCGATCGCAATCGAAGCCGGCTGGCAATGCGCGCTGATGGCGCCGACCGAAATCCTCGCCGAGCAGCACCTGCGCAAGCTGGTCGGCTGGCTCGCGCCGTTGGGCATCACGGTCGCCTGGCTGACCGGCAGCCGCAAGGGCAAGGCGCGCAGCAAGATGCTGGAACTGGTGGCCTCGGGCGAAGCGGCGCTGGTGGTCGGCACGCACGCGGTGATTCAGGAACAGGTGCAGTTCGCCAAGCTCGGGCTGGCGATCGTCGATGAGCAGCATCGCTTCGGGGTGCAACAGCGGCTGGCGCTGCGGGACAAGCTGCGATCCGGCGGCATCGAGCCGCACACGCTCATGATGAGCGCCACGCCGATCCCGCGCACCCTGGCGATGACCTTGTTCGCCGACCTCGACGTCAGCACCATCGACACCCTGCCCCCCGGCCGCACGCCCATCGTCACCAAGCTCTTCGCCGACGCGAAGCGTGAGGCCGTGATCGCGCGGGTTCGCGACGCGGCCGCGCAGGGCCGACAGGTCTACTGGGTCTGCCCGCTGATCGACGAGAGCGAGGCACTCGATCTTCAGAACGCCACCGCCACGCACCAGCACCTGAGCGGAGCGCTGCCCGGCCACGTTGTCGGCCTGCTGCATGGCCGCATGCCGGGCGCCGAGAAGGCCGCCGTGATGGCGCGCTTCAACGCCGGCCAGATGGCAGTGCTGGTGTCGACGACCGTGATCGAGGTCGGCGTCGATGTGCCGAACGCGTCGTTGATGGTGATCGAGCACGCCGAGCGCTTCGGCCTGTCGCAACTGCATCAGTTGCGCGGCCGGGTCGGGCGAGGCACGGCGGCCAGCGTGTGCGTGCTGCTCTACACCGCGCCGCTGTCCGAGACCGGCAAGGCGCGTCTGAAGGCGATGCTGGAAACCGGCGACGGCTTCGAGATCGCCCGCCGTGACCTGGAGATTCGCGGCCCGGGCGAGTTCCTCGGTGCGCGTCAGTCGGGCGCGCCGCTGCTGCGCTTTGCCGACCTGACGCTCGACGAAGCGCTGGTGCATGCGGCCCGCGCCGCGGCGACCTTGCTGCTCGACCAGTACCCGCAGGTCGCGGTCGATCATGTCGTGCGCTGGCTCGGCGGGCGTTCGGAGTATCTGAAGGCTTGAGCGGGAAGGTGTGAGCGGGAGGGCCTGAAGGGAAAGCTTGAGCGTCCTCAGTCCGAGCCTTGGCGATTCGCGCGGCTGCATCGAGAATCGATCCATGACGCCGCGCGCCCTGCTCTTCACCGACGTGGTCGACAGCACGCTGCTGGTCGAGCGGCTTGGTGACGCACGCGCCGCCGAACTCTGGGCCGAGCACGACCGCCGCGCACGCGACCTTCTTGCACTTCACCACGGCCGCGAGATCGACCGCACTGACGGCTTCTTCCTGCTGTTCGATACTGCCGCTGAGGCGGCACGTTATGCCCTGGCCTACCACCATGCGATTGCCGACCTCGAACTCTCGGCACGGGTCGGCCTGCACGTCGGCGACGTCACCCTGCGCGAGAACTCTGCCGATGACGTCGCCCGTGGCGCCAAGCGCACCGAGGTCGAAGGCCTGGCCAAGCCCTTCGCGGCGCGCGTGATGGCGCTGGCCCGGGGCGGGCAGACGCTGCTCAGCGCGGCGGCGCACAGCGCGCTCGGCACGCCGCCCGGAGAGGGCGCCGAGCTCGAGAGCCATGGCCACTACAACCTGAAGGGCGTCGAAGGGCCGGTTGAAATCTTCGAGCTGGGGCTGCGCGCAAGCGCTGCCTTCACACCGCCCGCAGATGCCGACAAGGCGTATCGCGTGGTGCGCGCGGACGACCTCTGGCGCCCGCTGCGTGAGGTGCGCCACAACCTGCCGCCCGAGCGCGACGCGTTTGTCGGCCGCCACACCGAACTGCGCACGCTCGCGCAACGGCTCGACGCCGGCGCCCGGCTGCTCACCGTGCTCGGTCCGGGCGGCACCGGCAAGACCCGCTTCGTGCGCCGCTACGGCGCCGCCTGGCTCGGCGACTGGCCGGGCGGCGTCTACTTCTGCGACCTGAGCGAGGCGCGGTCGCTCGATGGCGTCTACTTCGCCGCGGCGCTGGCGCTGGGTGTGCCGCTCGGCAAGGGCGACCCCGGCGTGCAACTCGGTCATGCCATCGCCGGGCGCGGCCGCTGTCTGGTCATTCTGGACAACTTCGAGCAGGTGCTGACCCACGCCCAGCCGAGCCTCGGGCGCTGGCTCGACCGGGCCGCCGAGGCCGCCTTCGTCGTCACCAGCCGCGAGCGCCTGCACCTGCAGGGCGAGGAGATCTTTCCGGTCGAGCCGCTGCCGCTGGACGGCGACGCGATCGAGCTGTTCGCCGCCCGCGCCCGCGCCCAGCGCAGCGACTTCGTGGTGAGCGATGCCAACCGCCGCGCCGTGGCCGAGGTCGTGCGCCTGCTCGACGGCCTGCCGCTGGCGATCGAGCTGGCGGCGGCGCGGGTGGCGGTGCTGTCACCCGCGCAGCTGGTGCTGCGCATGAAAGACCGCTTCCGCCTGCTGGCAGGTGCCCACGGCGCTGCCGCCCGGCAGGCCACGCTGAAGGCCGCGATCGACTGGTCTTGGGACCTGCTCACGCCCTGGGAACAGGCGGCGCTGGCGCAGTGCGCGGTGTTCGAAGGAGGATTCACGCTCGAGGCGGCCGAGGCGGTGCTCGACCTGGCTCGGTGGCCCGAGGCCCCGCCGGTGATGGACGCCGTGCAGGCCCTGGTCGACAAGAGCCTGCTGCGGGCCTGGGAGCCGGCCCGGCATGCGCGCCTCGACATCGACGAGCGCTACTTCGGGATGTACCTGAGCATTCACGAGTACGCGTTGGGCAAGCTCGATGCCGGCGGCCCGCAGGCATTGCGCGCGGCCGAGGTGGCGCATGGACGGCACTTCGCGAGCTTCGGCGGCGAAGCGGCGATCGAGGCGTGCTGCCGGCATGGCGCCGCGCAGCACCTGCGGGCGCTGGCGCTCGAGCTCGACAACCTGGTCAGCGCATGCCGTCGCGCCATCGCGCGCGGTGACGGCGCCATTGCCGTGCCGGCCTACCGTGCGGCGTGGGAAGTGCTGGATCGCCAAGGGCCGTTCACGCTCGGCATCCTGCTGGGCGCGCAGGTGCTTGCCCTTGACGGCATCGATCCTGCCCAGCGCGCCGAGGCCTTGCTGGCGCAGGCCCAGGGGATGGAGCGCGCCGGGCGGACGGCCGACGCGGGCAGCGTGCTCGACGCGGCGCTCACGTTGACCCGCACCACCGCCGACCGGCGCCGCGAAGGCATCGTGCTGGCCATGATCGGCGGCCTGCACCGCGAGCAGGGCGACATGGACGTTGCACAACGGCACCTCGAGGCGGCGCTGGCCATTCACCGCGCGGTGGGCAACCGTCTCGGCGAAGCGAGCGTCCTGAGCAACCTGGGCAATCTGTTCGACCAGCGAGGGCAGCCGGCGCAGTCGCGCTGGCACCACGAGGCCGCCCTGACGATTCACCGCGATTTGGGCAACCGCCGCTCCGAGGGCAATGTCCTTGCCTGCCTGGGCATCCTGCACCGCCACCAGGGGCGGATGGACGACTCGCATGCCCACTACGAGGCCGCGCTGGCGATCCATCGCGAACTGGGCGACCGCCGCTCGGAAGGCATCGCACTCGGCAACCTGGGCAATGTGCACCTGGACCAGGGTCGAGCCGAGCAGGCGCAGGCGCATTACGAAGCTGCGCTTGCCATCCACCGCGAGGTCGGGAGCCGGATCGTCGAGGCCTATGCGCTGGCCAACCTCGGGTCGGTGCACCGCGAGCACCACCGCCTGGACCAGGCCCGTGCCCATTTCGACCAGGCGCTGGCGATCAGCCGCGAGGTGGGCGACCGTTATCACGAGGGCCGGGTGCTCGGTTGCCTGGGCCAGGTGAACCGCGACCAGGGGCGGACGGCCCAGGCGCTCGAGCTCTACGAGCAGGCGCTGCTGGCGCATCGTGTGGTCGGCAATCGCCGAGAGGAGGGCGTGGTGCTCGGCAGCCTGGCCGATCTGCTGGCCGGCCAGGGAAGGGTCGGCGAAGCCCTCGAGATGCTGGTCGAAGCCGAGGCCTTGCTCAGGGACGTCGACAACCCGCTCGAACTTGCTGCGCTGCTGTGCGTCAAGGGTCGCGCGGAGGTGGCCAGCGGCGCGCTCGGCCTTGCTCGGGCCACGCTCGACGAAGCCGAGTCGATCGGCGCCACCCTGGCCGCCGGGCCGGAGTCCGGTCTTGGCCGCGAGATCACTCGGCTGCGCGAGCTGCTCGCATGACCGAACACGCGCTGCTCCTCACCGATGTGGTCGACCGCACGCTGCTGGTCGAGCGCCTCGGCGACGCGCGCGCCGCCGAACCATGGGCCGAACACGACCGGCGCGCGCGCCGCCTGCTCGTCGAACACCGGGGCCGCGAGATCGATCGTTCGGACGGCTTCTTCCTGCTGTTCGACGCTGCCGCTGATGCGGCACGTTATGCCCTGGCTTACCACGGCGCGCTGGTCGATCTCGAACTCGGCGCGCGGGTCGGCCTGCACGTCGGCGACGTGACCTTGCGCGAGAACAGCGCCGACGACATCGCCCGCGGCGCCAAGCGCACCGAGGTCGAAGGCCTGGCCAAGCCCTTCGCGGCGCGCGTGATGGCGCTGGCCGGCGCCGGCCAGACGCTGCTCAGCGCGTCGGCACGCGCTGCGCTCGGCGACGCCGCACTCGCCGGTGCCGGATTCGGGTTCGAGCGCCACGGCCGTTACCGTTTCAAGGGCGTCGACGAGCCCGCCGAGCCGTTCGAGCTGGGCGTTCCCGGGCAGTGCGCGTTCGCCCCGCCGCGCGACACCGACAAGGCCTACCGCGTGCTGCGCGACGGCGAACTCTGGCGGCCGCTGCGCGAGGTGCGCCACAACCTGCCGGCCGAACGCGATGCCTTCATCGGCCGCACGACCGAACTGCGCGCGCTGGCGCAACGGCTCGATGCCGGGGCCCGGCTGCTCACAGTGCTTGGCCCCGGCGGCACCGGCAAGACACGCTTCGTCTGCCGCTATGCCAGCGCCTGGCGGGGCGACTGGCCGGGCGGCGTCTACTTCTGCGATCTGAGCGAAGCGAGGAGCCTGGACGGCGTGTTCGGTGCGGTGGCGGTGGCGCTTGGCGTGCGGCTCGGCAAGGCCGACCCCGGCCTGCAGCTCGGCCACGCGATCGCCGGGCGCGGGCGCAGCCTGGTGATCCTCGACAACTTCGAGCAAGTCGTCGCGCACGCGCCGGCCACACTCGGACACTGGCTCGACCGTGCTGCGCAAGCCAGCTTCATCGTCACCAGCCGCGAGCGTCTGCACCTGGGCGGCGAGGCGGTCTTCCCGGTCGAGCCGCTGCCGCTCGACAAGGATGCGATCGAGCTGTTCGCAGCCCGCGCGCGCGCGCAGCGGCCCGGCTTCGCGGTCGACGCCGGCAACCGCGCTGCAGTCGCCGAGGTCGTTCGCCTGCTCGATGGACTGCCGCTGGCCATTGAGCTGGCCGCCGCGCGGGTCAACGTGCTGTCGCCGGCCCAGTTGGTCGAGCGCCTGCGCGACCGCTTCAAGCTGCTCGCCGGAGCCCGGGGCGCGGCGGCTCGCCAGGCCACCACGCTGCGCGCTGCGATCGACTGGTCGTGGGACCTGCTTGCGCCGTGGGCGCAGGCGGCGCTGGCGCAGAGCGCGGTCTTCGAAGGCGGCTTTACGATGGAGGCGGCCGAGGCGGTGCTGGACCTGGCTGCATGGCCACACGCGCCGCCGGGCCTCGACGTGATCCAGTCACTCGTCGACAAGAGTCTGCTGCTCAGCTGGGTGCCCAACGAACAGCGCCGCTTCGACCTGAACGAGCCGTACTTCGGCATGTACCTGAGCATCTTCGAATACGCCGCCGAACGGCTCGATGCCGGTGTGCCCGGTGCGCGCCAGCGGGTGCAGGTGCGACACGGCAGCCACTACGCCGGTTTCGGCACCGAGCCGGCGCTCGACGCGCTGTGGCGGCACGGCGGTGTGCAGCGGCGCCGCCGGCTCGCGCTCGAGCTCGACAACCTCGTGGCCGCATGTCGCCAGGCCGTGGGCCGGGGCGACGGCGATACGGCGGTGGGCGCGTATCGCGCGGCGTGCGAAGTGCTGGAATTCCAGGGCCCGTTCAGCCTCGCTGCTGATTTGGGAGCACAGGTGCTGGCGCTCGACGGCGTAAGTTCGGCGGCGCGCTGCGCAGCCCTGCTCACGCACCTGCGGGCCACGCGCG
>JANXZA010000232.1 GCA_025355745.1 Rhizobacter sp.
TAATGTGGCGGGCAGGCGGGCTGCAATGCGCGCCTCGCCGGCGTCGTAACCCGGCTCGCCGAGGCGCGTCAGGTCGTGCATGAACAGCACCGCGTCGGCGCGCTCGATTTCGATCCAGCTGCGCGCCACACCGATGCGCTCGACTTCGTCTTCGGAGTCGCGCAGGCCGGCCGTGTCGATCACATGCACCGGCACGCCTTCGATCTGGATCGTCTCGCTGACCTTGTCGCGCGTGGTGCCGGCTATCGGCGTGACGATCGCCAGTTCGGCGCCGGCCAGCGCATTCAGCAGCGAGCTCTTGCCAACGTTCGGCTGACCCGCCAGCACCACGCTGATGCCGTCGCGCAGCAGCACGCCCTGGCGCGCGCGGTCGAGCACCGCATCGACGCTCAGCACGATCGTCGCGAGCCGGCCACGGGCATCGGCCTGCTCGAGGAAGTCGACCTCTTCTTCGGGGAAGTCGAGCGTCGCCTCGACCAGCATGCGCAGCGCGATCAGGCGGTCGCGCAAGGCATTGATTTCGCTGGAAAACGCGCCCGTCAGCGAGCGGCTGGCCGAGCGCGTGGCCGCTTCGGTGCCGGCGTCGATCAGGTCGGCGACGGCCTCGGCCTGGGCCAGGTCGAGCTTGTCGTTGAGAAACGCGCGCTCGGTGAATTCGCCGGGCCGCGCGAGGCGCAGGTCGGGCAAGCGCTCGCGGCCGGTGCGTGCGTCGACTTCGGCAGCGGCTTCGAGGCAGCGCGCAACCAGCAGTTGCAGCACGACCGGGCCGCCATGGGCCTGAAGTTCGAGCACGTCTTCGCCGGTGTAGGAACGCGGCGCGGGAAAGTGGATCGCCAGGCCGCAGTCAATCGCCGTGCCGCTTGCGTCCCTGAACGATGTGTAGGTGGCGCGCCGCGCTTCAAGCGGCTGGCCGCACAGGGCTTCGACGAGCGCGCCAAGTGCCGAGCCCGAGACCCGCACGATGCCCACCGCGCCACGCCCGCTCGCGGTGGCAACGGCGACGATGGGGTCGGCGTGACGTGGCACGCGTTACTGCTACTTGCCGAGCACGCCAAGCCGCTTGTTGATCACGTACTGCTGGGCAATCGACAGGATGTTGTTGGTCAACCAATACAGCACCAGGCCGGACGGGAACACGAAGAACATAACGGAGAAAATGAGCGGCATGAACCACATCATCTTGGCCTGCACCGGATCCGGCGGAGTCGGGTTCAACCAGGTCTGCAGCAGGCTGGTCAAGGTCATCAGAATCGGCAGGATGAAATACGGGTCTTTGGCCGACAGGTCGGTGATCCAGCCAATCCACGGCGCGCCGCGCATTTCGACCGTCGACAACAGCACCCAGTACAGCGAGATGAAGAACGGCATCTGCACAAAGATCGGCAGGCAACCGCCGAGGGGGTTGATCTTTTCTTCGCGGTAGATGCGCATCATTTCCTGCTGGATCTGTTGCGGCTTGTCTTTAAGCCGCTCGCGCATCTCGGCGATCTTCGGGCTGACGGCCTTCATCTTCGCCATCGAGCCATACGCCTTGGCGTTGAGCCAGTAGAACGCAATCTTCAACAGCACCACCAGGCCGACGATCGACCAGCCCCAGTTGCCGAGAATCTTGTGCAATTGGGTCAGCAGCCAGAACAGCGGCTCGGCCAGCATCTTGAAGATGCCGTAGTCCTTGACCAGCTCAAGGCCGGGCGCCAGCGTGGCCAGTTTTGCCTCTTCCTGCGGGCCAACAAAGAGGCGTGCGTCGAAGGTCTTGCTGGTACCCGGGGCAATTTCCCCGAGCGGCACGAACATGCCGACGGAGTAGACGTGGGCGGCGGCGTGGGTGGCGGGGTTGGTAACCTCGCGCTTGTCGGTGAAGTATTCGCGGGCCTGCTTCGTGCCGTCGGGCTTGTCGACCAGCCAGGCGGAGGCGAAATAGTGCTGGATCATTGCGACCCAGCCGTTGTCGGAGGTCACCGGATGGTCAGGTTTTTCATCCGGCAGACGCTTCTCGATCGTCTTGAACTCGATCTTGTGGAATTTGGCCGCTTCGTCGTAGATGGCCGGGCCGGTGAACGTGGAATAAACGCTGGACTCCCCCGGCGGCGCAATGCCGTCACGCACCAACTGAAGATACAGGCGCGGCGTGATCGGTGCGGCCGATTCGTTCACCACTTCATTCCTGACGTCGATCACATAGTTGTCGCGCTTGAAGGTGTAGGTTTTGACAAGCTTCAAGCCGCCGATCACCGGTGATTCGAACTTGACCTGAAGAGAATTCTGCCCGGGCAGCAGCGTGCGCTCACCGGGCATGAGTGCCATCACGGTGTGATGGTTGGGCAGGCCCGAACCCCCAGCGGTCGGAATCAGGCCGGTCTGCGCGACGTACAGACGTTGCGCCGATTCGTCCAGCAAAACCACGTTGCGTTCCAAGTTCGTTGCGCGCGAGCTGCCGCTGCCGAAGAGCGCGGTGAGCGGTTCGTACCACTGCTTTTCGAGGTGCTCCGGCGTCTTCAGAAGTTCGAGGCGGCTCAGCGTCCCGCCCTCGCTCGACAGGGTGGCCTTGACCAGGTCCGTGGTGATGGTGGCCTGTTCAGCGACCACCGGCTCAGCGGCCGGCACCCTCCCCGGCGTGGCGGCTGCAGCGGCTGTCGCAGTCGCGGCGCCGGCGGATTTCGGCAGGCCCGCAAGACCCGGCGTCGCACCCACGGGCGAAGTCTTTGCCGGGGCCGGGCTGAACAACGACGGCTGCCCGTTGTGCTTGTTCCACGCGTCCCAGATCAGGAACAGCGACATCGAAAACACGACCCAAAGCAGGGTGCGGCGCATATCGGTCATGGGGAGGTGTGGTCGGTCGAGGAGGGAGTTGACAAGGTGGCAGCCGGAGGTGGAGGGCTGCTGAAGAATGAGCTGAACAAGCGGCTCGTGTGCCCCGGAATCGGGTCGTACCCGCCGCAACAAAACGGGTGGCAGCGCGCCAATCGATGCAGTGTCAGGTACGTGCCCGCAGCCGCCCCATGGCGTTCCAGCGCTTGCAGGGAATACGCCGAGCAAGTCGGCTCGAAACGACATGAGTTGCCCAGCCACGGGCTCAACATCAGGCGGTAACCGCGCACGATGGCCATCAACATGCGACGCGGCAACGACGTCAAAAAGGACAGGGCGATGCTCATCACGGCCCTGCCGACAATGCCGGGTCAGCCACCGGCCGCACGGCGTGCCGCGCGACCCAGCAACTGCTCGAGTTCGGTGCGCGCCGCGCACTTCAACGCATCTGAAGCGGCGCTTGAATAAACCGCGCGATCGAAGGGCGCTCGCAAGCGGATAACCCACAAACCATGCCCCAACACATCGGCGTGCCTTGATACCACTGCACGTATTTGGCGTTTTAACAGTGTGCGGGTCACGGAGCGTCGCGCATGGCGTTTTGGGACGACGGCACCGAGCCAGATATCGATCTCTGCAGCAGGGTCATCCACAGCCAAGTTCTCCGTCTCTGTAGCGCCTGTTGACAACTCTGCTGCAAACACCGTTGATTTGACCGGTTGCAGCGTTTTCGCGTGCGGGCCGACGGCGTTCCCCGGGTGGTCCGCCACGTGATGAACCGCAAAATGGGTGGTGCTAGCCTGGCCGCGCGTGCGAAGCACACGTTCAAAGTCTGCCGAGCGCAGCAGGCATCGGACCACGGCTTGAGCCGGTGGCGGCATGCCGACCCGGTCGCTGGCGGATTCTGACTGCGCGGGTGCCGTTACCTCAGACCGCCAGACGCTTGCGGCCTTTGGCGCGGCGGGCGTTGATCACGGCGCGGCCGCCGCGGGTCTTCATGCGAACCAGGAAGCCATGGGTGCGGGCGCGGCGAACTTTTGAAGCTTGATAGGTACGTTTCATGATCTGTCCAGCGTGTCGGGTCGAGAGGAGGCATCGAGGTGCGTGGCAGCATGTGCCGCACTTGAAGAAAACCTCGGGAAACCCAGTATTACACCAAAAACTCCCTTTTCAGTCAATGACTTACATCGCGGCGCTTGAGCTCGCAGAGGCTTTGTAGAAGCGCCGACATCTGTGGATAACTGCCAGTACACAGTCGCTGCCCGGTACAATCGACGAGCTTCGAAGAGAACTTTTCCACAATGAGTGCTGACCTTTGGCTGCGTGGCTGCGAACGACTTGCCGCTGAGTTGCCCGAACAACAATTCAACACCTGGATCCGTCCGCTTCCGGCTGCGGAAGTGACTGACCAGGGTAGCGCCGGTACCGTCGTCACGCTGCGGGTGCCAAACCGTTTCAAGCTCGACTGGATCCGCAATCAATATGGGGGCCGGATCGAGTCGGTCCTGACTCATTTGGCCGGCAAGCCGGTTCGGCTCGACATCACGCTGGCCTTGCGCGATGGCGCTTCGGCCGCCCCTTTGAATGGTGCGTCGACCGACACTCCCGCCAAGCCCGCAGCTCACACGCCGTCTACTGCGGCATCATCGGCCGCAGCGAACCCGTCGCTGGCCCGTAGCCATTGGCCCGGTGAGCGCCCGGCGTTGTCGGTGCTGAACACGCCCGTTCCGTCGCGCAGCCGCCTGAACCCGGCGCTGACCTTTGACACACTGGTGCCAGGCCGCGCCAACCAGATGGCACGCACGGCGGCACTGCACGTCGCTGGTGCGCCGGGGGTGATGTACAACCCGCTCTTCATTTACGGCGGGGTTGGCCTGGGCAAGACCCACCTGATCCACGCCGTCGGCAATGCGCTGCTTGCCGATCGGCCCGATGCCCGCATCCTCTACCTGCACGCCGAACAGTTCATCACCGATGTGGTGAAGAACTATCAGCGCAAGACCTTTGACGAACTGAAAGCCAAGTACCACTCGCTCGATCTGCTGCTGATCGATGACGTGCAATTCTTTGCTGGCAAGGAACGCACACAGGAGGAGTTCTTCAATGCTTTCGAAGCGTTGCTGGCCAAGCGGGCTCACATCATCATGACCAGCGACACCTACCCGAAAGGGCTGGTCGATATCGATGAGCGTCTGACATCGAGGTTCGACGCCGGCCTGACCGTCGCCATCGAACCGCCCGAGCTCGAAATGCGCGTCGCCATCCTGATGAAAAAGGCCGAGCAAGAGGCCACGCTGATGCCCGAAGACGTGGCCTTCTTCGTTGCCAAGAACGTGCGTGCCAACGTGCGCGAACTGGAAGGTGCCCTGCGCAAAATTCTGGCGTACTCGCGCTTCAGCCACAAGGAGATCAACATTGGCCTGGCGCGCGAGGCACTGAAGGATTTGCTGTCGATCCAAAACCGGCAGGTGGGTGTCGAAAACATCCAGAAGACCGTGGCCGACTTCTACAAGATCAAGGTTGCCGACATGTACAGCAAGAAGCGACCGGCCAGCATCGCCCGACCGCGCCAGATTGCGATGTACCTCGCCAAGGACATGACGCAAAAAAGCCTGCCCGAGATCGGCGAATTGTTCGGTGGGCGGGATCACACAACCGTCCTGCATGCGGTGCGAAAAATCGCTGCCGAGCGCCAGAAGAACACCGAATTGAATCAGCAGCTGCATGTGCTGGAACAGACGCTGAAGGGCTGATCAGGTTGTCTGCCGGCAAGCATGCGCGAGGTTGCGCGTCAAGCAACAACGCTGGGGACAACTCCGTTCCATTCCGTCAGTTGTCCACAGGCACGGCAGCAAAGCGAAAGTTGTTGTCTGCCGGGAGCCTTCAAACAAAGCCTCCATGCCCATGGTTTCCCGCAGCCTAAGTTCCTGATTGAAAAGGCGAAAATAGCCTTGTCCACAGAAGTTGCCGCCTTCTACTACTACGACCAAGTCAAGAGGTTCAAATGATTGTCTTGAAGACAGCACAAGAAAAAGTTTTGAGCGCCCTGCAATCGGTGTCGGGAATTGTCGAACGGCGCCATACGCTGCCGATTCTGGCCAACGTGCTGATCCGCAAGACTGGTGCGCAGATCGAGCTGACCACCAGCGACCTGGAAATTCAGGTGCGCACCACAGCGCAACTCGATGGCGACAGCGGAAACTTCGCCACCACGGTGGGCGCGCGCAAGCTGATTGACATCCTTCGTTCGATGCCGGCCGACCAAATCGTCACGCTCACTGCGAACCAGAACAAGCTCACTTTGCAAGGCGGCAAGAGCCGTTTCACCTTGCAGACCATGCCCAGCGACGACTTCCCGCTGGTCCAGGAGGCGGCTGATTTCGGCCCGGCATTCAGCGTGCCGCAAAAGGCCTTGAAAGATCTGATCAACCAGGTCCACTTCGCGATGGCGGTGCACGACATCCGCTACTACCTGAACGGCATCCTGTTCGTGGCCGAGGGCAAGAACCTGACCCTGGTCGCCACCGACGGGCACCGGCTGGCACTGGCGCAGGCCACGCTCGATGTCGAAATCCCCAAGCAGGAGGTGATCTTGCCGCGCAAGACGGTGCTCGAGTTGCAGCGCCTGCTCAGGGACGAAGGCAAGGAGGGTGCGGAAGGGATGATCGAAATGCGCTTTGCCGGCAACCAGGCCAAGTTCAGCTTCAGCGGCATGGAATTCGTGACCAAGCTGGTCGAAGGCAAGTTCCCGGACTACAACCGGGTGATCCCGAAGAACCACAAGAACATCGTGACCCTGGGCCGCGCACCGTTCCTGGCCAGCCTGCAACGCGCCGCGATCCTGACGAGCGAGAAGTTCAAAGGCGTGCGCGTCAACATCGACCCGGGCACGCTGCGCATTGCTTCCAGCAACGCCGAACAGGAAGAGGCCAAGGAAGAGATCGAGATCGACTACAGCGGTGACAGCATCGAGATCGGTTTCAACGTGACCTACCTGATCGATGCGCTCAGCAACATGAGCGTCGAGATGGTGAAACTGGAATTGCAGGACACGAACTCCAGCGCGCTGCTGACCGTGCCCGACCAACCAGGCTTCAAGTACGTGGTGATGCCAATGCGGATCTAGCCGCGCGGCGGCTTGATCCGCTGCGCAGGCACTGCGCTCCCCCCCTGCCCCCCGCCCAGCGGGGGGTTCTGTCTTAAAAGACACTCAGGCCCTTTGGGCCCTCTCAAAGCCCGTTCAATGAGTGAATCGACCCTACCTGATGAAGCCCGAGGCGATGCCTCCGACAAGGCCAAGTTCGATGCCGCGAAGGCCGCCGAAGCGGCACAGGACAACGCAAACGCCGACGGCGCGCGCCACACGCAGCATGCTGCCGACAGTGCTGCCTATGGCGAAGGCAGCATCCAGATCCTCGAAGGCCTGGAAGCGGTGCGCAAGCGCCCTGGCATGTACATCGGCGACACGTCCGATGGCACCGGCCTGCACCACCTGGTGTTCGAGGTCGTCGACAACTCGATCGATGAGTCGCTGGCCGGCTATTGCGACGACATCGTCGTGACCATCCACTCCGACAACTCGATCAGCGTGACCGACAACGGCCGCGGCATCCCGACCGGTGTGAAGCTCGACGACAAGCACGAGCCGAAGCGTTCGGCAGCCGAGATCGCGCTGACCGAACTGCATGCCGGTGGCAAGTTCAACCAGAACAGCTACAAGGTCTCGGGCGGCCTGCACGGTGTGGGCGTGAGCTGCGTGAACGGCCTGAGCAAGTGGCTGCGCCTGACGGTGCGCCGCGATGGCCAGACCCATTTCATGGAGTTCCGCCAAGGCATTCCGCAAGACCGCGTGCTCGAGCAGCGTGACGACGGCAAGGGTCAGGCGGTGGAAGTTTCGCCGATGAAGATCACTGGTGCCACCGACAAGCGCGGCACCGAAGTTCACTTCCTGCCCGACCTGGAAATCTTTTCGAACATCGACTTCCACTACGACATCATCGCGAAGAAACTGCGCGAGCTGAGCTTTCTGAACAACGGCGTGAAGATCCGCCTGATCGATGAGCGCAACAACAAGGAAGACACGTTCGAGTACGCGGGCGGGGTGAAGGGTTTCGTCGAGTTCATCAACACCGGCAAGAAGGTGCTCCACCCCACCGTCTTTGGTGCCACCGGCGAGAAGCAGAGCGACCAGGGCACCACCATCACCACCGATGTGGCGATGCAATGGAACGATGGCTACAGCGAGAACGTGCTGTGCTTCACCAACAACATTCCTCAGCGTGACGGCGGCACCCATCTGACCGGCCTGCGCGCCGGCATGACCCGCGTCATCAACAAGTACATCGACGACAACGAACTGGCCAAGAAGGCCAAGGTCGAGGTCACCGGCGACGACATGCGCGAAGGCCTGTGCTGCGTGCTGAGCGTGAAAGTTCCGGAGCCGAAGTTTTCCAGCCAGACCAAGGACAAGCTCGTCAGCAGCGAAGTGCGCGGCCCGGTCGAGGACGTGGTGAGCAAGGCGCTTGCCGACTACCTGCAGGAAAACCCGATCGACGCGAAGATGATCTGCAGCAAGATCATCGACGCCGCACGCGGCCGCGAGGCGGCGCGCAAGGCCCGCGAAATGACGCGCCGCAAGGGCGTGCTCGACGGCATGGGCCTGCCCGGCAAGCTGGCCGACTGCCAGGAAAAAGACCCGGCGCTGTGCGAGATCTACATCGTCGAGGGCGACTCGGCCGGCGGCTCCGCCAAGCAGGGCCGGGACCGCAAGTTCCAGGCGATCCTGCCGTTGCGCGGCAAGATTCTGAATGTCGAGAAGGCGCGCTACGAAAAGCTGCTGACCAGCAATGAGATCCTGACGCTGATCACGGCGCTCGGCACCGGCATCGGCAAGGGCATGGGCGGCGATGACTTCAACCCCGACAAGCTGCGTTACCACCGCATCATCATCATGACCGACGCCGATGTGGACGGCGCGCACATCCGCACCTTGCTGCTGACCTTCCTGTTCCGCCAGATGCCCGAGCTGGTCGAGCGCGGCCACATCTACATCGCCCAGCCGCCGCTCTACAAGGTCAAGCTCGGCAAGGAAGAGCAGTACCTGAAGGACGGCCACGAGCTCGATGCCTACCTGTTGAAAGTGGCCCTCAAGGATGCCAAGCTCGATACCGGCAACCCGCACGATGCGGGCGGTGCCGGCGTGCTGCAAGGCGACGCGCTCGAAGCGCTGGCGCGCCAGTACGTGCTGGCGAAAAACGTCGTCGAGCGCTTGTCGAACTGGATGGATGTGGAAGCGCTGCGAGCGATGGCGAACGGATTGGAACTCGACGTCGACACGCTCGAGGCGGCCGAGCTTTCAGCCCAGGCACTAAAGGCCGCGTTGCACGACGCCGAGGTCACGGCCGAGTTCGATGCGCGCATGGACAAGCACATCCTGCGCGTCAGCCGGATGCAGCATGGCAACGTCAAGAGCAGCGTGATCACCGCCGACTTCGTCCATGGCGCCGATTACGAAGCACTCAGCAACGCCGGCAAGACCTTCCGCGGCCTGGTTGGGCCCGAGGCCGTGGTGCGCCGCGGGGAAGGCGAGCGTCAGAAGGAAGCGCGCATCACTGACTTCCGCGAGGCAATGGCCTGGCTGATCCTGCAGGCCGAAGGTGCAGTGGCGCGCCAGCGCTACAAGGGCCTGGGTGAAATGAACCCGATGCAGCTCTGGGAAACCACCATGGACCCGGCCGTGCGCCGCCTGTTGCGGGTGCAGATCGACGACGCGATCGAAGCCGACCGCGTGTTCACGATGCTGATGGGTGACGAGGTCGAACCGCGGCGCAATTTTATCGAGACGAATGCGTTGCGGGCGGGGAATATCGACGTGTGATGCGGATGCGCACGCGTAGGGCGCCAGATTAGTTGCGACTCGCGCCTTTCGTTTGCGACTGGCTGTCGGGAGTTTTTGCGAATGGCCTACCTCGCTCGAATGGCGGATTGCAGCGGATCATTTAAGGATCTGGACGCCCTTACGGCGGTCGGACGTGACTATTGGTAGCGAACGAAGCGGTGATGCCGGAGATTGAACAGACGCTAGCGACTGTCCATGCCTTGCTGCGAGCCGAGGGCATGGAGGAGGCATCTGGCATCGTCCGTACGTATCCGGCGCATGAAGAGCAGACGGGCTACGACAACTGGAACGGTGGCACTGAAGTCTGGGAGGTGCAGTTTCAAGTGCCGGCACGGGAATTTGCTCGCCTAGGAACTAGACGCGCTCAGCTGGAAGAGCAAATCACGGCCAGATTGAAGACGGTCTTAGAGCATGAGACCCATGACTGGTATTCGGCAAAGCTAGTCCCGGCAAAAGAGAAGTTGGGTGACTGGCGGGCGGAGGCTGCTGGTTTGCCGCGCCAGGTTCGCGTCAACATCTTGGACGGTCTTCGCCTTGAGAACGTCATTTGGCAGGGGACCTTGGATGACGTCGAGTTTCTCAGCCGCCTTTACGACCTACAGCAGTTGCCGTCAAAAGAGAGTCGATTCAAAGATGCCGCTGCGGACATTTGGCAGCATCGCTATAACAACGACGACTGGGACCAAGACTGGATCTTCACCGACAGTCGATTCGATCTAATCGATGGACCGACGGATAACTTTCTGCGCTTTCTCTGCGAGATGGTCCATCCGGTCGTCAGACCGGTTCGCGACAAGTGACCTTGCCCCCGAAAAGCGTACTCCATAGCTGAAGCTGAAAATGCATTCAAGGAGCACGAAAGATGAGCAAGAAGAGTCAAGACCAGCACCGCGCGCGGTACACGCTGGAGTTCAAGCTGGAAGCCGTTCGGCTGGTCAAGGCCGGGCAGGAGGCGTCGGTGACGGCGCGGGTGCTGGGCATGCCCAAGCAGACGCTGAGCAACTGGGTTCGGCTGGCTGAGAAGGGTG
>JANXZA010000281.1 GCA_025355745.1 Rhizobacter sp.
AAGATGTACCAGTTGCCCGACCAGCAGTTCGCGAACCTGTACTGGTTCCGCGCCGACCTGTTCGCGCGGCAGGATCTGAAGGACAAGTTCAAGGCCAAGTACAAGTACGACCTGGGCGTGCCGCTGAACTGGAGCGCCTACGAAGACATCGCCGCGTTCTTCAGTGAAGACGTGAAGACGATCGACGGCAAGCCGATTTACGGCCACATGGACTACGGCAAGAAAGACCCGTCGCTGGGCTGGCGTTTCACCGATGCGTGGCTGTCGATGGCCGGCGCCGCCGACATCGGCATCCCGAACGGCTTGCCGGTCGATGAATGGGGCATTCGCGTCGCCGCCGACAAGTGCACGCCGGTGGGCGCCTCGGTCTCACGCGGTGGCGCCACCAATTCACCTGCGGCCGTTTATGCGCTGACGAAGTACATCGACTGGATGAAGAAGTACGCCCCGAAGGAAGCCACCGGCATGACCTTCGGAGAATCCGGCCCGGTGCCCGCACAAGGCCAGATCGCGCAGCAGATCTTCTGGTACACCGCCTTCACCGCCGACATGATCAAGCCCGGCCTGCCGGTCGTGAACGCCGACGGCACGCCGAAGTGGCGCATGGCGCCGGGGCCGAACGGGCCGTACTGGAAGCAGGGCATGCAGAACGGCTACCAGGACGTGGGCTCGTGGACCTTCCTCAAGTCGAACGAGCCGAACCGCGCTGCGGCGGCCTGGCTGTATGCGCAGTTCGTGACGGCCAAGACGACGTCGCTGAAGAAGTCGATCGTCGGCCTGACGTTCATTCGTGACAGCGACATCCGCTCCGACTATTTCACGCAGAACGCGACCAAGTACGGCGGGCTGATCGAGTTCTATCGCAGCCCCGCGCGCGTCGCCTGGACGCCGACCGGCAACAACGTGCCCGACTACCCGAAACTGGCGCAGCTGTGGTGGAAGAACGTGGCCGTGGCCGTGACCGGCGAAAAGACGCCGCAGGCCGCGATGGACAATCTGGCCAACGAGATGGACGACGTGATGGGCCGTCTGCAACGTGCCGGCATGGCGCACTGCGCGCCTAAGCTGAACCCGAAAGGCGACCCGAACAAGTACTTGAGCGACAAGGGCGCGCCGTGGAAGAAGCTGGCGAACGAGAAGCCGCAAGGCGAGACGATTGCCTACGACACGCTGTTGAATGCGTGGAAGGCGGGCAAGGTGCGCTGAGCTGAAGCCAGCGCGCGTGTGAACCGCGCCCTGCCGATCAACCTGATCGGCAGGGCGCCCTTGCTTTCACCGTAGACTTTTCCTCAATGAACATCACCTTCCGCTGCGACCCGGCGCTGATCGACCTGCTGCCGCGCCCGATCCCGGCGAAGGCCGCGCTGCCCGACTGGCTGCGCCAGATGGCGCCGCGCGCGGCGTCTGCGGTGCACCAGCGCAGCATCCGCACCGTCAAGCAATGCCCGCCCTTCGTTGATGCGATGGCGCATGGCTTCATGGTGCTGCTGCCTTGCGATGTGACCGTGCATGACGGGCAGTTCAGTTGGGGTTGGCCGCTGCCCGCGCTGACGGTACACGGGCACCCGCGCGCGCCGCTGAGCTTTCATGTGCCGGAGCAGATCGCCGGCTCGCCGCTGGCCCATGGCCGCCAGTCGGCACTCAAGTTCAACAGCTTCTGGACCATCGAGCTGGAGGCGGGCTGGTCGCTGATGGCGGTGCACCCGATCAACCGCGACGACCTGCCGTTCCGGCTCGTCACGGGGCTGGTCGATGCCGATCGGTTCAGCGCCGTCGGCATCAACTTTCCGGCGGTGTGGATCGACCCTGACTTCTCGGGCGTGCTGCTGCGCGGCACGCCGGTGGCGCAGTGCTACCCGGTGCCGCGCGAGGCGCCGACGCTGGTGTGCGAGGCGATGTCATCGGCCGACGTGGCCCGCTACGACGCGCTGGCGGATCGCATCCTGGCCGGGCCCGGCGTGTATCGAAAGGGCTATCGCAGCAAGCGTGCTGCGGGCTGATTTTGGCGACGCGAGCGCCGCAGCCGAACCCGACGATGGACGCGGTGCACGCTGCAGATTCGGCTCAGGGTGGCAAGCCGCGCAAGGTCTCGCGCAGCGTGTCGAGGTCCAGCCACAAGCGACCCACATTCGCCGCCGACAAGGCATGTGCGATGCGCCCGAAGCTGTCTTCGTTCAGCCGCCAGCCCCGGCCGTAAGCGCGCATCGCCTCATCGATGCGGCCGGCATCCTGCAGCACCACGCCGAGATTGACTTCGACCTCGGCGCGCGGCGGCCCCAGCGCCAGCACCCGGCGCAACGCGGCTTCCGCGCCTTCGAGGTCGCCCCGGTCGTGCAAGGCCAGCGCCAGCGCGAAGTCTTGCGCACGCGCTATGTCGCCGGCCACCCGCCGCGAAGGCGCGTGGTCGGGGCGCAGTTCCAGGCTGTGCGCAATGCTCAGCCGGGCCCGTTCCAACTCGCCTTCCTTCAGGCACAACACGGCCAGCAATTGCAGCACCGCCGCATCCGGCCGGTAGGCTGCCAGCGCGTGTTCGCACAATACCTTCGCGCGCCCGGGCAGGCCGGCATTGACATGCTGGATGGCGAGCGCCAGGCAGTGTTCGGCCGAGCCGGGCGTCGGGTTCATGGTGCGATGTTACGGCGCCCGGCGCAGGCCGCCGGGCGAGTCGGCTCACAACGATGGCGCTGCGCGCATCAAGCCGCCACCGACACCATCCAGCCCACGCCGAAGCGGTCGGCGACCATGCCGAAATGCGGTGACCAGAATGTCTTGCCGAGCGGCATCTTCACCACGCCACCTTCGGCCAGCGCGTTGAACATGCGGTCGACACTGGCCGTGTCGGGGGCGTCGATCGACAGCGAGAAGCCCTGGAAGGCAAGCTCACCGGCGCCCATGCCGTCGGACGCCATCAGCAAGGCGCCACCGATGCGCAGCGAGGCGTGCATCACCTTGTCCCCGAACCCGGGCGCCACGGCACCGGGCGGCATCGGCTCGGGGCTGTCCTTGAAGCGCATCATCATTTCGACCTCGGCGCCGAGCGCCTTGCGATAGAACTCGATCGCTTCTTCGCAGCGGCCATTGAAAAACAGGTAGGGCTGGATTTGCATGATGTCTCCCTGAAGTGAGGCGTTGACCCGGGCCGATCGCGGCCCACGAGACGTGCATCGACGATGCCCGTACCTGCATGACGAACGCCAACCCGCCGGATCGACATCGCCACGCAAATTGTTTGCAAGCCGTTGCTTTCAATGCAGCGTGCAGCCTTCATCCGCCGCCGGCTGCGATCCACCCATCGACCGCGCGCTCCAGCACCGGCAGCGGCACCGAACCCTGGTCGAGCACGACACCGTGGAACTTGCGGATGTCGAAGCGCGCGCCGAGTGCCGCCCTGGCCCGGTCGCGCAGTTCGATGATCTTCAGCTCGCCGATCATGTAGGCCAGCGCCTGGCCCGGCCAGGAGTAGTAGCGGTCGACTTCGCTGGTGACATACGGCAGGCTCTGGCCTGTGCGCTCGACCATGAAATCGATCGCCTGCTGACGGGTCCAGCCGAACGCGTGCAGGCCGGTGTCCACCACCAGGCGCGCAGCGCGGAAGGCCTGGGCCTGCAGGTAGCCGAAGCGGCTGGCCGGGTCCCTGTACAAGCCCAGCTCGAAGCCCAATGTCTCCGCGTACAGCGCCCAGCCCTCGCCGTAGACGGTGTAGCCGCCGCTGCGCCGGAAGCGCGGCAGTTCGCCCAGTTCGGCGGCGCGCGCGAGTTGCAGGTGGTGGCCGGGCACGGCCTCATGCGCGACCAGCCACTCCATGCCCCAGATCGGGCGAATGCGCCAGGCCTGCACATTGGCATTGAACCAGCCGGGGCGGGTGCCGTCGAGCGTCGGCCGGTCGTAGGATTCGGCAATCTCGGCGCCCAGGTGCGCCGCCATCGCACGCACGCCGTAGGGCGCGCGCGGCAGCACGGCGAACAGGCGCGGCAGCTCGGGGTCGATGCGTTTGGCGATCTCGCGGTAGCCGGCGAGCAGCGCTTCGGGGCTGGTGTGAAAGAACTTCGGGTCGGTGTTGAGGTGCTGGACGAAGCGGGCGAAGTCGGCGTCGAGGCCGGGCTCTTTTCCGATCTGCTTCCCGACCTCTTTCATCACCGCTTCCATCTCCGAGCGCAGCCGCGTCAGCTCGCGCCGGCCGATGGCGTGGATCTGCGCGGCGCTCAGGTCGGTCGTGGTGTGGGATCGCAGCAAGGCCGCGTAGACCCGCTCCCCGCCGGGGTAGCGGCTCAACGCGCCATCGGCCGGCGCGACAGGCAGGTAGTCGTCGGCGACGAAGCGGCGCAGCCGGCGCAGCGCTGGCAGCACCTGCGTGTCGATCGCCTGCACGGCTCGCGCCCGCAGCTCGCTTTGCTCGGCCGCAGAAAGGTTTGATCCGAGCTGCGTGAAAGGCAGGAAGAACGGGCCTTGTTCGATGGCTGGCGCGAGTTGGGCATCGAGCTGCGCGAGCACCCGGTCGAGCACGCTGCGCGGCGGTACCCAGCCCAGCGCCATGCCTTCGCGCAGGCGCGCCAGTTCCTGATCGACGCGCTTCGGGTAGGCCACCATGCGCGCCAGCATCTGCTCGACCTCGGCGCGGCTGGTCACCGGGCTGGCGGCCAGCAGTTCGGCGAAGTCGGATTGAAAGCCGGAGCGCGCGCCCAGGCTCATGCTGCGGTAGCCCGCGAACGGCTCGAAGCTCAGGGTGCGGGTGATGGCGTCGATGAACACGTCGAGCGAAACCTGGTCCTGCGGCGCCAAGGCCTCGCGCCGGATCGTCTGCGCCGCCATCAGCGATGCACGCGCCGCCGCCAACTCGGCCGTGCGCGTGGCCGGCGTGGCGTCGTACAGCCGGTCGCCGTAGCGGTGGTCGCCGACGTAGGTGGCGTACTCCGGGTCGCGCCGCATGTCGGCCTCCCACTCAGCGTCGAACAGGGCATGCAGGCGCGCGGTCTGCACCGGGTCGGGCGGGTCTGCGGCGTGCACCGGCGCGGCGTGCAGGGCCAGCGCGAGCAGGGCCGCAAGGGCGATGGCGTGGGCGGGCAAGATCGGTTTCATGCGGTCTTTCAAAGGCGCTGCGCTGCGCCCGGGGGCGAACTATTGCCGGCCCGCCCAGGCGCCGCCATCCCCAACAGCGCCGGGCCGACCGTCGGGCACACTCCCTCGACCATGACTCGTCCACCATGAACCGCGCACCATGACCCACCCGCCGCGCCTGCCCGGAATCTTCTTCGCGCTGGCCGCCGGCCTGATGTGGGGGCTGGTGTTCGTCGGCCCGCTGCTGCTGCCCGAGTACCCGGCCGCCTTGCAGACCTTCGGCCGCTACCTTGCGTTCGGCTTGATCGCATTGCCGCTGGCATGGTTCGACCGCGCCGGGCTGAGTCAACTCTCGCGCGCCGACTGGGTCGAGGCGCTGAAGCTCGCGCTGGTCGGCAACATCGTCTATTACCTGCTGCTGGCCAGCGCGATCCAGCGCGCCGGCGGGCCGCTGCCCACCGTCATCATCGGCACCTTGCCAGTGGTCATCGCCGTCACCACCAAGCTGCGGCGCGCGCAGCCGGGCGCGCGCGTCGAGGCACCGCTGGCCTGGCGGCGGATGCTGCCGTCGCTGGGTTTGATCGGGCTGGGCATCGCGCTGGTGAACCATGTCGAGCTGGATCAATTGCGCCGCCAGCCTAACGCCGATCTTGCGCGGTACGGGCTGGGTGCTTTGCTCGCGGCGGGCGCGGTGCTGTGCTGGACCTGGTATCCGATCCGCAACGCCGAGTGGCTGCGCGCCCACCCCGGCCGCAGCCCGCGCGGCTGGGCCACCGCGCAGGGCCTGACGACCTTGCCGCTGGCGCTGCTCGGCTACGCCGCGACGTGGCTCTGGCATGGGCTCACCGATCAGCCTTTCGCGATGCCTTTCGGCCCGCGCGCGGCCGACTTCCTGGTGCTGATGTTCGCGATCGGCCTGTTCGCGTCGTGGCTCGGAACGCTGTGCTGGAACGAGGCCAGCCAGCGCCTGCCGCCCGCGTTGTCGGGCCAGTTGATCGTGTTCGAGACGCTGGCCGCGCTCGGCTACGCATTCGCGCTGCGCGGCCGCTGGCCGCCGGCCGAGACGCTGGTGGGCGTGGCGCTGCTCGTGGCGGGAGTGATGTGGGCGGTGCGCGCGCAAGATTCAAGCACGCTTCGATCGGCATGAAGCCGCCCGCTTGAAAATCAAACTCACCACCGCAGAGGCGCGGAGAACGCAGAGGCTCGCAGAGAATACGACCTCATTCTTGAATTGACTCTGCGCAACCCTGCGTTCTCGGCGCCTCTGCGGTGCGTGAGTGGGACTTCGAATTGAGAACTGCAATCTCGCACCGACGCGGCTCAGCGCAGGTAGGGCGCGTCGGGCAATTCGTTCGGGTTGCCCTCACCCGCCGCGAGGGCGAAGTGCTGGATCAGCACCGCATCGACCGCGTCCACAGCCTGGCTCAGGCCGGCCTCAAACTGCCCGCTCTGGAACGCGCCCTGCATCGTGGCCACGACACGCTGCCAATGGGCCGCGTCCGCATGCCGGCCGAGGCCCCGGTCGGCGACGATCTCGATCGCGTGGTCGGCCAGCAGCAGGTAGATCAGCACGCCGTTGTTGTGCTCGGTGTCCCAGACGCGCAGCTTGCCGAACATCGCCACCGCACGCTCGCGCGCCGTGGCGCTGCGGCGCAAGTAGCTCAGCGGCAAGCCGGCTTCGATGCAGACGCGGATCTCGCCGCTGTGGCGGGCCTCGCTCGCGGCCACGCGGGCCTCGATGCGTTTCAGGGCCGCCGCATCGACCAGCTTGCGCGCGTCGCCCTCGTCGAGCCGGCGGTGTTTGAGAAGGCGCAGCCAACGGTTCATCACCAGCTCCCCGACGCGCCGCCGCCGCCGAAATTGCCACCGCCGCCGGAGCCGAAGCCACCGCCCCCGCCGCCCCTTCCGCCGCCGCCGAAGCCACCCCCTCCGCCGCCCCAGATGACCGGCCCGCCGCGCCCTCCGATGCCGCCGAGGCGGCTGCCGCCCATGCCCGCGCCCATCCCCATCACACCGACCAGGAACAGCGCCACCAGCCCGGCGCCGCCCGCCACCAGCAGGCTCGTCGTCAGCAACCAACCGATGCCGCCGACGGCACCGCCCGTCAGCACCGAACCGAGCTTGCGGCCGAAGATGCCGGTCAGCACCGCGCCCACGATGGGCACGCCGACGAACAGGAACAGCGCCAGGCTTTGCAGGTCGAAGCCCTGCGAACCGCGCTTCGCGCCGGCCTTGCCGTTGCTGCCGGTCGGCGCCGGCAGCGCCTCGCCGGCGATCAGCTTGCCGAGCTGATCGACCGCCGCCGTCAACCCCCCGGCATAGTCGTTCGCCTTGAACGCAGGCTTGATCTTTTCATTGATGATGCGGCCGGCCAGCACGTCGGGGATCGCACCTTCGAGCGTCTTCGCGACTTCGATGTTGATGCGCCGGTCGTTCTTCGCGACGACGATGACGACGCCGTCGCCGACATCGCGCCGGCCCACCTTCCAGGTGTCGGCCACGCGCTGGCCGTAGGCCGCAATGTCTTCGGGCTGGCTGGTGGGAACAATCAGCACCACGACCTGCGCGCCACGCGTGATCTCGATCGCTTCGAGCTGGGCTGACAGCGCTTGCACCTGGGCTGGCGTCAGGGTGCCGGTCTGGTCGATCACGCGGGCCGACAGGGCGGGAACCGGCAGGGTGTCCTGCGCCTGAACACTCGCAAAGGGCAAGGCCAGCAACGTGAGCATCGTCAACGCAGCACAGCGTGCGCGCCGTCCCCATCCCGGCCGTCCCGCAGCGGGGGAAGGGGGAACCCAGAGCAGCGCGCGGAGCGCGGTCATTTCTTCTCGAAGTTCACCGTCGGCGGCACGGAAATCTGCGCCTCGTTCTGGACCGTGAAGCTGGGCTTGACCTTGTAGCCGAAGATCATCGCCGTCAGGTTGTTCGGGAAGCTGCGCGTCAGCACGTTGTAGTCGGCCACCGTCTTGATGTAGCGATTGCGTGCCACGGTGATGCGGTTCTCGGTGCCTTCGAGCTGCACACGCAGGTCCTGGAACGCGGCGTTGGCTTTCAGTTGCGGGTACTGCTCGGCGACCACCATCAAGCGGCTCAACGCGCCGGTGAGCTCGCCTTGCGCCTTCTGGAATTTTTCGAACGCTGCCGGGTCGTTCACCAGCTCCGGCGTGGCCTGGATGCTGGTAGCGCGGGAGCGCGCCTCGATCACTTTGGTCAGCGTGTCTTGCTCGAAGCTGGCCTCGCCCTTGACGCTTGCGACGATGTTGGGGATCAGGTCGGCGCGGCGCTGGTACTGGTTCAGCACCTCGGACCAGGCGGCCTTGACCTGCTCGTCGAGGGTCTGGAAATTGTTGTAGCCGCAGCCCGACAAGCCGAGCGTGGCGACAATCGCGAGCGCGGCGGCCCAGGCGCGGCCGGCGGGCAATGAAATGAAACCTGGCATGT
>JANXZA010000007.1 GCA_025355745.1 Rhizobacter sp.
CCGTGCGAGGTCTGCCACGGCGCGCGCTTCAACGCCGAGACGCTGGCGGTGAGCTGGCGCGGCAAGAGCATCGGCGACGTGCTGCAAATGGAGATCGACGAGGCGGTGGATTTCTTCGCCTCGATGCCGAACATCTCGCACCCGCTGCGGCTGTTGAAGGATGTCGGCCTGGGCTATTTGACGCTCGGCCAGCCGTCACCCACATTGAGCGGTGGCGAGGCCCAGCGCATCAAGCTCGTCACCGAACTCAGCAAGGTGCGCGACGACGTGGCCCGGCGCGGCAACAAGGCGCCGCACACCTTGTACGTGCTCGACGAACCGACGGTGGGCCTGCACATGGCTGACGTGGAGCGGCTGATCCGCGTGCTGCACCGGCTGGTCGATGGCGGCCACAGCGTGGTCGTGATCGAGCACGACCTCGATGTGATCGCCGAAGCCGACTGGGTCATCGACCTCGGCCCGGAAGGCGGCGCGAACGGTGGTGCGGTGGTGATGGGCGGCACCCCGGAGGCGCTGGTGAAGTGCAAGGCGAGTCACACGGGGGCGGCGTTGCGCGGGGTATTGGCGCGGGGGTGATCCAGTCTTCCCCGCCGAGGCCTGAAATGCGTGGTCGTCTCAAACACCCTTGTTCTTTCTTGACGGCGATTTCCGGCCAGCCTTCGTCATCGCCTTTTTTGTCCGCTTCATCTCAGGCAGCGCTGCATTCGCCCCCAGCATCTTCACCTCCTCAACCGCCCGGTCGAAATCGCTGCTCGGCTGCGCGGCCTCCATCTTTCGACGTTCGGCGTCGTACTGCTCGAACTGCCCGTGCGCATGAGCCTCGGCCAGTTGGTGCGAGACGGCGCCCGCATGGGTCAGCACGTTGCGTTCGTTGAACTGCAAGAAGGCGTCAAGACGCTGCACCCATTCGGCCATGTGCATCGGCGTCTTGCGCCGCGCCTGGTCTTCGGCAAAGTCGAGGTCCATGGTCACCACGCGGTTCAGTTCCGTGATCTCCGGCTGCGACAAGTAGTTTTTGGCAACTGCGGCATCGGCTTTGCGGATGGGGCCGTGCGGCGCGTTCTTCCACTTGGTCAGGCCCATGTTGGGTTTCACGGCGTCGGCACGGCCCTTGATGACCTCCGCAGCGGTGTGGCCGTGGATGGCGAAGTGCAGCTTGTTCTGGACGGTGGCAACGAAGGTCTGGCTGAGCGGGTGCGCCGGGCGCAGTCGATGCTGCTCGCATAGATGTCGGTGATCTTTTGATAGAACATCCGCTCTGAGGCGCGGATGGCGCGGATGCGTTCGAGGAGTTCGTCGAAGTAGCCCGTGCCGAGGGATCGGCCTTCTTTCAGTCGCTCGTCGTCCAGCGTGAAGCCCTTGACCAGCAGCTCGGACAGGCGGGCGGTGGCCCACTGGCGAAACGCGGTGCCGCGCGCCGAGCGCACGCGGTAGCCGACGGCGAGGATGGCGTCGAGGTGGTAGTGGTCGGTGGCCCGGGCGACCTCGCGGCTGCCCTCGATTTGAACTGTCCGGAGACTCCGGACAGTTGCCTCGGGGTCGAGTTCTCGCTCGCTGTAGATGTTGACCAAATGCTCGTTGGCTGTCTTCACCGAAACCTGAAACAGCTCGGCGATCAGGCGCTGCGACAGCCACACGGTGCGGCCCTCCAGGCGAACCTGGAGGTGGGTGGCCCCGTCATGCTAGATGAGAACCTGACCGTCTGGAGGCGTTGGATCTGGCGGCTCGGGCGGCTCGGTCCTATCGGGCATCACCCACCCCTTGCAACTGCTGGCGCACGACGGCCATCGAGCGCTCGCCCTCGCCAAAGCACGCCTGCGCCGAGTACGACATGCTTGTACTCGGCGGCATCGGTGGCGGAGCTGCCTCGATGTTGCTGCGGAATATCACCAAAGAGTTGTCTCACATGCGGTCCTACTCGGTTTGCGACCTATCCGCTGCGCGTTGCGAGTGTGGCTGCTGCCATGTTGGCAAGCGTGAGCCGGTCGGCCGACCCGGAACGGCCGCTGTCGGCTCGCAACGCTGACTGGAGGAAGACGCGAGCGGTTGCACGAGGATGCAAGCAGAGGCCGGCGCTGCGCTGACGAGTGACCGCAGCCAGCCTTTTGCGCCCGTTGATATGGGCGGTCTGGACGTCATCTTTCCCGACGCGGCGAGCCGTTGGGTTGGGTGTCGGCAGTCCTCGATGCCGACAGATAGATGGCCGTCGCCACCCATCGCCATCAAGGCCGGCCCTGCCGCCGCATCGCTCACCGCTTCCGCGCCAACGTCAACCCATCGCCAATGGTCAAAAGCGACATGTCGACCCGCTGGTCATCACGCAATTTGGTATTGAGCCTCTGCAGCGCCGCCGTGTCTGCATCTTCCGCAGGCCGCGCCACGCTGCCGCTCCACAGCGTGTTGTCGATCGCGACCAGCCCGCCGGGGCGCAGCAGTTGCAGGCAGCGTTCGTAGTAGGCGTCGTAGCCGGTCTTGTCGGCGTCGATGAAGGCGAAGTCGTAGTGCCCGGCGGCGCCGGCGGCGAGTTGCGCGTCGAGCGTTTCGATCGCCGGGGCAAGGCGCAGGTCGATCTTGTGCGCCACGCCGGCCTGGCTCCAGAACGGCAGGCCGACGCGCGTGTACTCGTCGCTGATGTCGCAGGCCAGCAGGCGGCCGTCGTCGGGCATCGCGAGCGCGACGCTCAAGGCGCTGTAGCCGGTGAACACGCCGACTTCGATCGCCCGGCGTGCGCCAAGCAGCTTGACGAGCAGCGCCATGAACTGGCCCTGGTCGGGCGAGATCTGCATGCCCGCGTAGCGGTGCGACGCGGTCGCCGCACGCAGCGCCACCTGCGCCGGGTGCTCGCGGATCGACTGGTCCATCAGGTACTGGTACAGCACGTCGTCGATGTGCAGGCTGCGGTGCGGCATGGGTCAATCTCCTTCGTGCGGGCGCATCAGCGGTTCAACGGTTCACCAGCTGTTGCGCAATTCGCGCAGCTTGACGAACACCGTCTTCGGGTCAGGCAGCTCGGGCAGCTCGGGGAAAGCCTCGCGCAGCGCGGCGATAACGCCGGGGCTCGTCAGGCGCAGGAAGGTGTTGAACTGCTTCTCCTCGCCCAGCGTGGTGACGCGCAGGGTGGCAGGGTCTTGCCCCGTCACGGCGGGCAGCAGGGCCCGGGCGGCGGCGTTGCCGGGCTCGCGGGCGAGCGTGAAGCGCAGGTTGTTCTCGATGTAGTCGTGGCCGGGGTAGACGCGGGTAGCGTCGGGCAGCATGGCGAGTTGATCGACGAAGGTCGTGTACAAGTCGGCCGGGTTGCCGCCGTTGTGGCAGTTGCCGGCGCCGGCGTTGAACAGCGTGTCGCCCGAGAACAGCGCCGGCTGCTCGGTGTGCGAGCGCAGGCAGATGTGGCACATCGTGTGGCCGGGCGTGTCCAGGCATTCCAGCTCGACGGTCTTGCCGACCTTGATCACGTCGCCCGCCTTGACGCCGCGGTCGACCCCGGCGATGCGCGCGCCGGCGCGGTGGTGCGCGATCACCTTGGCCCCGGTCGCGGCGACGACCGCCGCGTTGCCGCCGGTGTGGTCGTGGTGCTCGTGGGTGTTCAGGATCTGCGTGATCTGCCAGCCCCTGGCCTTGGCGGTGGCCAGGCACTTCGCGTGGTCCAGCGGATCGATCGCGAGCGCCTCGCCGCTTTGCGGGCAGGCGATCAGGTAGTTGTAGTTGCGGTACGCATTGCCGGTCCAGATGCGCTCGACGATCATCGCTGGCTCCTAGGGGCGAAGCAGCCATTGTAGGGAGGGCGCGGCAGGTGCCGTGCCGCATCGGCCATCGAGGAAAGGAGTCTCCGGGCTGCCGAGACAACACGCCTGCGGGGCTGCCTTCGGCATTCCTCGAGCCCGTCGCTCCCCTAAGTCAGGGGGTACGCGCAATCCGCGGACCGGCAGAATCGCCGGATGCTTGTCCAAGACCGAGATGCCTTTCCAGACGCAAGTCGCCAGCGGGAGCGCGCTGCGCGCAATGGGGACTCGGCCGCGTTCGATTCGGGAAGTTCGGAGTGGGTGCCATCCGGGCTGCAACCTGCTCCGCAACGACTGCAGTCCGGCCGCGCTGGTTGGGGCCGTCTGCTCACGGTTGCGCTGCTCGCCATCATCGTCATTGCGGTGCTGCTGCTGGTGTGGGCGCACTTCATGCTGCGCGGCTGAATCCGTCGACAGGCCCGATCGGGGGTGGTGCACTGCGTCGCCCGGCGCATACCGTGCGGGCCGTAGCGCTCAAACGCTCAAAGGGAGCGTTCAAGCTTTCTTGATCGGGGCAAAGAGCTCGTCCAGGAGTTCACTCGGCACGGTGTCTCCGGCATCGTCTTCGCTGATGTCGGTACCGCGCAAGAGGTCGAACGATGAATCAACCCGGCTTCCGGAACTGACTTCCGGAAGCGCGGCCGAGAGGTCGAGGTCGTCCAGCTTGGTCGGATCGACCCATTCACCCATCGGCGCGCTTTCACTGATCCGCCACACCAGCTTGGCCTTCGGCGAGTTAGGCTTGATGGTTGCCATCGAATTCCTTCCAGAGATGTGACGCTGCGCCGGGGATGCAGAGATTACTCCCGCCGGTGGCGCCATGGTGGGCCGGCAACAGGTCCTGCGGGCCTTGACATGTGCAGCCACGTCAGGGGTGAGCAAGAGCGACAGAACAGGTCTGCGGGACGTGTGGCCGTTCGAATCGCGGACGGAGCTGACCGATACGACCCCGCCCGATGCCGCCACGCCGCGCGATGTGGCTTCCCGGCACGACATGCACGCGCACGGCTGGCTCAAAGCCGATGGATGACTCAGAATGTCTCGACTTCGAGGTCCGACAACCACGATTCGGGGCAAAGATGCTGATTCACGCCGTTTGCCTGGGGCTCGCAGCCCTGTTGCTGATCAGCTCTGCTGCAGGGGTGCAGGCGCAGCCCGCCAAGGTGGTGGTCGGCAGCTATGTCACCAAGGTCCAGGACATCAGCTTCAAGGACAACAAGTACGCGCTCGACTTCTACCTCTGGTTCCGCTGGAAGCCTGAAGGCCCGCTGGCCGACTACAAGCCGCTGGACAGCTTCGAGCTCGTCAACGGCAAGATCGACAGCAAGAGCAGCATCGTCGAGAAGAAGATCGGCGACCTCAACTACGCCTCGGTGCGGGTTGCCGCGACGATCTCCGAGACCTGGGACCTGAAGGCGTTCCCGTTCGATTCGCACCGGCTGCGCGTCAACCTCGAAGACAGCGCCCACGTGGCGAGCGAACTCGTGTTCGTGCCGGACGCCAGCAATTCACGCCTCGGTGACGAACTCGATCTGGCCGGCTGGACGCTTTCGAATTTCGTCGGCGAGGTCACCCACAAGGTCTACAAGAGCAACTACGGCGACACCTCGCTCCCCAGCGACGCGCGGTCGGAATATTCGCGTTACAGCATGTCGATGGGCATGGAGCGCGAAAGCTTCGGCACCGCGTGGAAGCTGCTGTCCACGGTTCTGGCTGCGACGGCCGTCGCCTTCGTCGCGTTCATGGTCAAGCCGAGTGACCTCGACCCGCGCTTCGGCCTGGGGGTGGGCGCGCTGTTCGCGGTTTCTGCGAGTGCGTTCATCGTGTCGTCGTCGGTCCCCGACTCGGGCGTGATGACGGTCGCCGACGAGGTGCACATGGTCGCGATCGGCTTCATCTTCCTGTCGCTGCTGCAGTCGGCGTTGGCGCTCAAGCTCGAGGTGTCGGGCCGGGAGGCGCAGGCGATCCGGCTCGACCACTGGAGTCTCGCCGTCTTTCCGATGCTGTTCTTCGGCTGGGCGGCATGGATGATCGGCAAGACGATCCTGTAGGCGAGGGCGCGTTGAGCCTTGCGGGCCTGGCTCAGGTTCGCCGCACCCGCGGCGCGCTCACTGGCAGTCCCCAAGCCATGTCGCGCTGCTGCGCCCAATCCGTTCCGCTGGATCGCGCTCTGGCGCGCCGGACGGGAGAATTCCTGGACTTTGCGCTCTCCATGTTAAGCCGTGGTGATGGCCTCGTCGCGCGGTGCGGCATCGCACAGACGCGAACCGCGAGGTACGAACAGATTGCACAGGGCGACCGGTTTGTTCCCCCGCATCGTTCCCCGGTCGGCGTTGCACTGTCCAGACATTCCGTGACATTGAGTGACGCAGCCTCGGGTCGCTCTTGCCTGGTGAGTCGCGGAAATTGAGAGTGAGAGGGCTTGGAGGAACGTGAATCGCGTAGGTGGTCGCCGGCAGGAATCGAAGTACCGGGCTAGATGCTTTAGAAGTTGACCATCTACCCCAAAAGATACCCCCGTGCCGGCGCTGCTAGGCGCTGGATCTGCGCTGTCTATTCACTCGGTGACGTA
>JANXZA010000011.1 GCA_025355745.1 Rhizobacter sp.
GGCACCGGCTGCAGAGTCCACAACGCCCCGACGGCAACTGTCGAGAGCGCGACCGTTCGGCTTTCGCCGTTCTTCGTATCGACGAGATGCGCGGTCCGGCGCGATAGGTCAACGTTAGACCATCTGAGGCTCAACAGCTCGCCGAGGCGCATGCTGGTCTCAATCGCCAGCACGATGATCTGCCGGAGACCCGCCGCCGAGCTCTCGACCGCTGCGAGCTGCAGCCACGCGTACTCCAGGTCGGATAGCCGCCGCGTTCTGGCGGCGGGTCGCTTCGGATAGGCGACGTGAGCCGGGTTCTCGATGATCTGCATAGACCACTCCTTTCGGCCATGTTCGATGATGGCCGACAGCGTGTTCAGTTCATGGATCACGCTCTGCGCCGACAACATCCTCGGCAGGTCCACCACCTTATCGGGCTTCACCCGCGATCGGGCATTCTTCGGCTGCGGCTTGCGAAGCCGGTCCGCCCGCAGAGCAGGTGTAGCCAGACGGTCATCCCGGAACCTGCCGACCATCTCTCTCGTGATCGACGAGACGAAGTAGGGACCGAAGCGATCTACCAGGACGGCGATGCGCGACTTTTCCGAAGCTGCCGAACGCTTTGTCGGGGTGACCTCCTTGAGATACCGGGTGGCCAAGTCCTTGAACGTTGTCGTCTGGGCCTTTGACGTGGCGACGAACGAGCCGCGCTCCATCTCGACTTCGACACCTTTTGCCCAGGTGATGGCATCAGCCCGGACCAGGAAGGTCTTCGACAAGGGTGGGAATCCGGTTTTCCGGACTCGGGCGCGGTATTGACCGCCGCCCCTTTTTTCGACTACCGCCATGCTGAGATCCGTGAGTGTCCCAGCAGTGTCCCAAAAAATGCATGAAACGTCCAGAGATCTAGTATTTGTGCGGGCTACAAGATCGTTCCCCTTCGCCTTGTAAGCGGAAGGTCGTCAGTTCGATCCCGACAGCCGGCACCAGCCCCCAACCCGTGCTCTCGCAGCGCCATGCGACCCGCCGGAGCGCATCGAGAGTCGTGCTTCAACCGCCGCCCGAATCACGGCGACTCGACCTTCACCCGGATCGCGCAGACACCCCAGCCGCGCTCGCGAACGAGCTGTTCCAGGCGCGGTTGGAGCTGCCGCAGCTTGGCCGCCACCGAGGCGTTGGCGCAGAGCAGCGACCAGCCTTGTTCGTCGACCGGGCCGGGCTTCACATGCGCGGCCATCGCGACCGGCAGCGCGGCGCGGATGGCCTCGAAACGTTCGTTCGATTCTTCGACTCGTTGCCGAAGCCGTGCCAGCGGCGCGCTCAACTGCAAGGCTTGCTCAAGCCGCAGTGCGTCCGGAGTCATCTGCGCAGGGCGTGATTGGAGGGGCGATCCGGGCTTCGGTTTCACCCGCCGCAGTGTAGCGGCGCGCCCGTCGCCAGCCCGGTCTGGCCAGGGCCGAATGCTAAGATCGCTGGCTTTTGAAGCAGCGCGCCGCCTTGCTTTTGCTCGCTCCGCCCGCAGCTTCAGCAGTCGAATCGGATTGGGCTGCTGCACGCAGACAGCAGCAGACTCCCGATCAAGCTCCAGCACAGGCCGATGCCAGCCCGCCGCGGGCTGGCCGGCGCCTTCCGCCCCCAACCTCCGACGCCGCATGTTGCCCAAGCTTCTCACCTCGATTTTCGGTAGCCGCAATGACCGTCTGCTGAAACAGTATCGGCAGGTCGTGGCCAAAATCAACGCGCTGGAGCCGCAGTTCGAAGCCCTCGACGACGCCGCGCTGACCGCCAAGACCGATGAGTTCCGCAAGCGCTTTGCTGGCGGCGAATCGCTCGACTCGCTGCTGCCCGAAGCCTTCGCCACCGCGCGTGAAGGCGGCAAGCGGGTGCTGAAGATGCGCCACTTCGACGTGCAACTGATCGGCGGCATGGTCATGCACTACGGCAAGATTGCCGAGATGCGCACCGGCGAGGGCAAGACGCTGATGGCAACGCTGCCGATCTACCTGAACGCCATTTCGGGCCAGGGCGCGCACCTCGTCACCGTGAACGAATACCTGGTGCAGCGCGACGCCGAGTGGATGGGGCAGCTCTACAAATTCCTCGGCCTCAGCGTCGGCGTCAACATCTCGCAGATGAGCCGCGAGGAAAAGCAGGCCGCCTACGCCGCCGACGTGACCTACGGCACGAACAACGAATTTGGCTTCGACTACCTGCGCGACAACATGGTGCAGGACACCGCTGACCGCGTCGCGCGCGGCCTGTCGTACGCCATCGTCGACGAGGTCGATTCGATCCTGATCGACGAAGCGCGCACGCCACTCATCATCAGCGGCCAGGCCGAAGACCACACCGAAACCTATGTGCGCATCAACGCGGTCGTGCCGCTGCTGAAGAAGCAGATCGGCGAGCTCGACCTGCGCACCGGCGAGGGCGTGATCGAGCCGGGCGACTTCACCGTCGACGAGAAGGGCCACCAGGTTTTCCTGACCGAAGACGGCCACGAGAACGCCGAGCGCATCCTCGGCGAAGCCGGCCTGCTGGCCGAGGGCGCGTCGCTCTACGACCCCGCCAACATCACCCTGATGCACCACGTGTACGCGGCACTGCGCGCCAAGCACCTGTACAACCGCGACCAGCACTACGTGGTGCAGGCCGGCGAAGTGGTGATCGTCGATGAGTTCACCGGCCGGCTGATGACGGGCCGGCGCTGGTCGGACGGCCTGCACCAGGCGGTCGAGGCGAAGGAGGGCGTGCAGATCCAGAGCGAGAACCAGACCCTGGCGTCGATCACCTTCCAGAACTACTTTCGCATGTACGGCAAGCTCGCCGGCATGACCGGCACGGCCGACACCGAGGCCTATGAGTTCCAGGAAATCTACGGCCTGGAAACGGTGGTGATCCCGCCCAACATGCCGACGATCCGCAAGGACGAACTCGACCTCGTCTACAAGACCAACCGCGAGAAGTTCGAGGCCGTGATCCTCGACATCCGCGAGTGTCACGAGCGCGGCCAGCCGGTGCTGGTGGGCACGACCTCGATCGAGAATTCGGAGCTGATCTCGGGCTTGCTGCAAACCGCCAAGCTGCCGCACAACGTGCTGAACGCGAAGCAGCACGCGCGCGAGGCCGAGATCGTCGCCCAGGCCGGGCGCCCGGGTGTGGTCACGATCGCCACCAACATGGCCGGCCGCGGCACCGACATCGTGCTCGGCGGCAACGTCGAGAACCAGATCAAGATCATCGACGCCGACGAGGCCATCGAGCAAGCCGACAAGGCCGCGCGTGCCCGCACGCTCCACAGCGAATGGCAAGGCCTGCACGACAGCGTGAAGACGCAGGGCGGGCTGCGCATCATCGCCACCGAACGGCATGAGTCGCGCCGCATCGACAACCAGTTGCGCGGCCGTTCGGGCCGCCAGGGCGACCCGGGCTCGTCGCGCTTCTACCTCTCGCTCGACGATTCGCTGATGCGCATCTTCGCTGGCGACCGGGTGCGCGCCATCATGGAGCGGCTGAAGATGCCCGACGGCGAGGCCATCGAAGCCGGCATCGTCACGCGCAGCATCGAGAGCGCGCAGCGCAAGGTCGAGGCGCGCAACTTCGATGTGCGCAAGCAGCTGCTTGAATACGATGACGTGAGCAACGACCAGCGCAAGGTCATCTACCAGCAGCGCAACGACATCCTCGAAGCGCAGAGCCTGGCAGCGCAGATCGCGAACCTGCGCGAAAGCACGATGGTGGATGTGGTACGCACCTACGTGCCGGCCGGCAGCGTCGAGGAACAGTGGGACTTGCCGGGCCTTGAGAAGGTCTTGCGCGAAGAGTGGCAGGTCGACGTGCCGCTTGTCGCCGAGGTCGAGAAGAGCAGCTCCGTCACCGATGAAGACGTGGTCGAGAAGGTCGGCAAGGCGGCGAACGAGTTGTTCGATGCCAAGGTCGAGCGTGTCGGCCTCGAGCAGTTCACGCCCTTCATGCGCATGATCCTGCTGCAGTCGATCGACTCGCACTGGCGCGAGCACCTCGCCGCGCTAGATTACCTGCGCCAGGGCATCCACCTGCGCGGCTACGCGCAGAAGAACCCGAAGCAGGAGTACAAGCGCGAGGCCTTCGAGCTGTTCTCGCAATTGCTCGACGTGGTGAAGATGGACGTGACGCGTGTGCTGATGACGGTGCGCATCCAGTCGCAGGAAGAAGTGGCGCAGGCCGCTGCGGCGCTGGAAGAGCGCGCCGACCGCATCAGCAACGTTACCTACACGCATCCGAACGAGGACGGCAGCATTTCATCGGAGGCCGGTCAGGGTACCGGGCCGGCGGGCATTCCGCTCGCCGACCAAGTGCCCAAGGTCGGGCGCAACGACCCGTGCCCGTGCGGCAGCGGCAAGAAATACAAGCAGTGCCACGGGCGATTGGTGTGA
>JANXZA010000023.1 GCA_025355745.1 Rhizobacter sp.
GCTCGTCACGAACCACACGATGGTCAACGAGCAGATGCAGTTCTTCCTGCGCGGCTTCCGGCGTGACGCGCACCCGATGGCCATCATGACCGGCCTGGTCGGCGCACTGTCGGCCTTCTATCACGACAGCACCGACATCCATAACGCCGAGCACCGCGACATCTCGGCGATCCGGCTGATCGCCAAGATGCCCACGCTGGTGGCGATGGCCTACAAGTACACCGTCGGCCAGCCCTACATCTACCCGAAGAACGACCTCAGCTACGCCGGCAACTTCATGCGCATGATGTTCGCCACGCCGTGCGAAGACTACGTGCCCAACGAGGTGCTGGTGCGCGCGATGGACCGCATCTTCATCCTGCATGCCGACCACGAGCAGAACGCGTCCACCTCGACCGTGCGGCTGTGCGGCTCGTCGGGCACGAACCCGTTTGCGGCGATTGCGGCCGGCGTGGCCTGCCTGTGGGGCCCTGCCCACGGCGGTGCCAACGAGGCGGCGCTGAATATGCTCTTTGACGTGCAGAAGGCGGGCGGGGTCGAGAAGATCGGCGAGTTCATCAAGCAGGTGAAGGACAAGAACTCGAACGTCAAGCTGATGGGCTTCGGCCACCGCGTCTACAAGAACTACGACCCGCGCGCCAAGCTGATGCGCGAGACCTGCCACGAGGTGCTGGACGCGCTCGGCCTGCACAACGACCCGATCTTCAAGCTCGCAATGGCGCTCGAGAAGATCGCGCTCGAAGACGACTACTTCGTCTCGCGCAAGCTGTATCCGAACGTCGACTTCTATTCAGGCATCGTGCAGCGCGCGATCGGCATTCCGGTGCCGCTGTTCACGGCCGTGTTTGCCCTGGCGCGCACTGTCGGCTGGATCGCCCAGTTGAACGAGATGATCGGCGACCCGGAGTACAAGATCGGCCGGCCGCGCCAGTTGTTCAACGGCGCCACGCCGCGCAACGTCACGCCGCTGTCGCAGCGGGCTTAACCCGGCTGAACCGGCTGAACCGGCTGACCCGGCTGACCCGGCTGAACCGGGCTCGGGCGGTAGCGGCACCTTGCCTGCGTCCGGCCTCGAGCTGCACGCCGCGCCCCGTTGATCCGGGGGATCGAGGCACCGATCTGCCTCGCACAACGTCCGAGCATTCGTCGTGATGCAGCCGTCGTTTCGTCGCAAGCCGAAACAACGGTTGCGTCCTCTTGCCAGCGCTGTCTGGCGATGGGTCGGGGATGAGTGTGGCGGCGATCGAGGCGCAAGCGAAGTTGCATGGCTTCACTGTATTCTTCAAATTCGCAGGCATTCGACACGGGGTCGTCGCAAGCCAGTCCTTCTTGTTGTTTCAGTTGGAAAGAGCTTATGAAAATTGCAAAGTATTTGGTCGGTGTCGGCTCGGTTGCGGTGGCGCTTGCTGCGCATGCCGCGCCGTTCGCCGAAGGGTTCGACAGCGTCGCGGGTCTGGGCGCCGCCGGCTGGGTGCAGGTCAACCTCGGTGCCGCGCCGACCAATCCCTGGTTTCAGGGCGATTCCGGCGTGTTCGCAAGCCATTCAGGCGCGGCCGATTTGTATGCGGGAGCGAACTTCCTCAGCTCGGCCACCGGGCCCATCAGCACTGGCTGATCACCCCCGAGATCACGATCGGTGCCGGCGCCTCGGTCTCGTTCTGGACTCGCGCTGATTCCCCGGTGCTCTTCGACGACGGCCTGGAAGTGCTGTTCCATGCCGGCGCCGGGACCGACATCCTCACCTTCACGTCCTTGAGTTCGCGCAACGGCGCGGCCTACCCGTCGGCATGGACGAAGCTCACGCTCAACCTGCCCAACGCCGTGACCGGGCGCATCGCGTTCCGCTATTTCGGCGACGCCGATACCGCCAACTACATCGGTCTGGACAGCGTCAGTGTCGACGCGGCACCGGCCATTCCCGAGCCCTCCACTTATGCGCTCATGGCACTCGGCCTCGCCGGCCTGGCGCTGGTTCGTCGCAACCGTCGCGCAGCCTGAAGCCATCAACTCACAGGAGCCATCAATGTCTACTCAAGAGCAGAAATTGAAACTGTCCGAACCCGGTGCATTCCGGGTCGGCGTGGCCGCCGCGCTGGCGGCTGTCGCACTGGCATCGGCGTCGGCGGTACACGCCGCCGACCCTGGCCTGACCGTTGTGAGAGACCCCGACACCGGGCTGCTGCGTGCACCCACGGCCGACGAGTTCAAGGCGCTGCAGGCGCAGTCGATTCGCGACAACGCCGGCAAGGCCGCACAAGTGCAAGCCGCGCCGGTTGTCATTCAGCGTGCCGATGGCGCGACGCGGCTGACGCTGGGCGAAAACCACATGAGCTATGCCGTCGTGACGCGCAACGCCGATGGCACGCTGACCGAGCAGTGCGTGACGGGGGCCGACACCGCCAACAAGATCGTGTCCGGCAAGAGTGTCTCCACCACCAAGAACGCGAAGGGGCACCTGCATGACCACCGCTAAATCCTCCACTGCGAAACGACTGGCGGCAGCGTTGGGGCTGGGGTTGGCCGTTCTGGCGGGCGTTGCGCAGGCTGCTGCGACGATCACGATCCAGAATCTGAACGCTGCGGGCGTGGGCTTCAACGACCCGGCGCCGGCGGTTCCGGTTGGCGGCAATGCCGGCACCACGCTGGGCCAGCAGCGCCTGATCGCGTTTCAGGCGGCCGCCGACCAATGGGGCGCCACGTTGACGAGCACCCAGACCATCGTCATCCGCGCGTCGTTCGAGCCGCTCACCTGCACCGCCAACTCGGCCGTGCTCGGGAGTGCTGGCGCTTACAACATCTGGAACAACTTTGCAGGGGCGGGCAAGGCCGATACCTGGTACCCGCAAGCCCTGGCGAACAAGCTTAGCGGCGTCAACCTGAGTGCCGGAGATCCAGTCAACGGCCAGGACATTCGAGCGCGTTTCAATTCGCGCCTCGGCCTGTTCGCCGACTGTCTGCCAGGATCGCCGTTCTACCTGGGACTGGACAACAACCATGGCCCGAACATTGATCTGGTGGCGGTCTTGTTGCACGAGTTCGGTCATGGCCTGGGCTTCCAGACCTTCACCAACGGCAGCACCGGCGTGTTCGAGTCCGGCTTGCCGTCGATCTGGGACCACTATCTGCTGGGCACGGTGACCGGTAAGGTCTGGAAGGACATGACCGATGCCGAGCGCGCGGCGTCGGCGCTGGGCGGGAACAAGCTCGTGTAGTCCGGCAACCTGGTCACGACGGCGCTGCCGGGCGTGCTGCAGGTCGGCAGCGCCACGCTGTCGATCAGCGGACCGGCCGCTGGCCCCGCCACCGGTGATTACCTGATTGGCGCGGCATCGTTCGGAGCTGTCATTGGCGCCGTGCCGGTGATCGGGCAGGTGATGCCGGTCGTCGATCAGGCGAATGGCCTCGGGCTGGCCTGCAATCCGCTGACCGGCGTGAATGCGCTGGCGGTGAACGGCAGGATCGCACTGGTCGATCGTGGCGTCTGCGGCTTCACGGTGAAGGTCAAGAACGCGCAGAACGCCGGTGCGATCGGGGTGATCGTGGCCGACAACGCTCCGGGCTCACCGCCGCCGGGGTTGGGCGGCAGCGACGCCACGATCACGATCCCGTCAGTTCGCATCACGCAGGCAGACGGGGTTGTGATCAAAGCCCAGTTGACCCGTCGCTCGCGCACCGCGTCCGGCGTGATCGGGCGTCTCGGTCTGGTCGGCAGTCAGTACGCCGGGGCCGATGCGCTGGGGCGCGCCCTGATGTACACGCCGAACCCGTACCAGCCGGGATCGTCGGTTTCCCACTGGGACACCAGTGCCTTCCCGAATCAATTGATGGAACCTGCCATCAACGGCGACCTGCTGCACTCGGTCGTGCCGCCCGCCGATCTGACGTTCCGCTTGCTGCAGGACATCGGCTGGTAGGCTGAACCTGCGGGCAATGCAAGGGGCACGGTTCACGCCGTGCCCCTTGTCCGTTGTGGGGGTGCTGGGCGCGCGCCGTGGCCGTAAAATGAATGCCTGCCCGCCACCGATTCGCGCCTTCTGACCATGCCCCGCACCCTGTACGACAAGCTCTGGGACGAACACGTCGTCCACACCGAAGACGACGGCACGTCGGTGCTCTACATCGACCGCCATCTGGTCCACGAGGTGACCAGCCCGCAGGCCTTCGAGGGGCTCGATCTGGCGGGCCGCAAGGTCTGGCGGCTGTCGGCCAATCTGGCGGTGAGCGACCACAACGTGCCGACCACCGACCGCTCCCACGGCATTGCCGATCCGGTCTCGCGCCTGCAGGTCGACACGCTGGATGCAAACTGCGACCGCCTGGGCATCACGCAGTTCAAGATGAACGACCGGCGCCAGGGCATCGTCCATGTCATCGGCCCGGAGCAGGGTGCCACCTTGCCCGGCATGACGGTTGTCTGCGGCGATTCGCACACCTCGACGCACGGCGCGTTCGGCGCGCTCGCGCACGGCATCGGCACCAGCGAGGTCGAGCATGTGCTGGCCACGCAGACCTTGCTCACGCGCAAGGCGAAGAACCTGCTGATCCGGGTCGAGGGCAGGCTTGCGGCCGGCTGCAGCGCGAAAGACATCGTGCTGGCGATCATCGGCAAGATCGGCACGGCCGGCGGTACGGGCACCACGATCGAGTTCGCCGGTGCGGCGATCCGCGCGCTCAGCATGGAAGGGCGCATGACGGTGTGCAACATGGCCATCGAGGCCGGTGCGCGGGCCGGCCTGGTGGCGGTCGACGAAACCACCATCGCGTATGTGAAGGGCAGGCCGCTGTCGCCCTCGGGCGTCGAGTGGGAGCAGGCGCTGCGCTACTGGCGCGGCTTGCAGTCGGATGCCGATGCGGCCTGGGATGCGGTGGTCGAACTCGACGCTGCGGCGATCGTTCCGCAGGTCACCTGGGGCACGTCGCCCGAAATGGTGCTGGGCATCGACGCCCGCGTGCCCGACCCGGAACGCGAGCGCGATGCGAACAAGCGCAGCGCGATCGAACGCGCATTGCAGTACATGGCGCTGGCGCCGAACAAGCCGATCACCGACATCCTGATCGACAAGGTCTTCATCGGCTCGTGCACCAACTCGCGCATCGAAGACCTGCGCGAGGCGGCTGCGGTGGTTCGCCGGCTCGGCCGCCGGGTCGCGCCGAACGTGCTGCTCGCGCTGGTGGTGCCGGGCTCGGGGCTGGTCAAGGAGCAGGCCGAGCGCGAGGGCCTCGACAAGTTGTTCAAGGCCGCCGGTTTCGAATGGCGCGAGCCGGGCTGCTCGATGTGCCTGGCGATGAATGCCGACCGGCTCGAGCCGGGCGAACGTTGCGCGTCGACCAGCAACCGCAACTTCGAAGGCCGCCAGGGCGCAGGCGGGCGCACCCACCTGGTGAGCCCGGCGATGGCTGCGGCAGCCGCCATCGAAGGCCACTTCGTCGATGTGCGCCAGATCGCCTGACACCTGATTCAAGACCGCCCCATGACGCCCTTTCGCATCCACACCGGCCTGGTCGCACCGATCGACCGCGAGAACGTCGACACCGACGCCATCATTCCGAAGCAGTTCCTGAAGTCGATCAAGAAGTCGGGCTTCGGCCCGAACCTTTTCGACGCGTGGCGCTACCTCGACCACGG
>JANXZA010000069.1 GCA_025355745.1 Rhizobacter sp.
CGCGGCTTCGAAGGCAGCAGCGCCGACCTGCTGGCGCTGATGCTGCGCATGTGGTGGGAGCGGATCGGCGAGACGCCGGCCTCGGGCATCGTCAAGCTGATGATCTGCGAGGTTCGCAACTTCCCCGAGATCGCCCAGTTCTATGTCGACGAAGTGGTCGCGCCGTCGAACCAGATGATGGCGCAGATGGTTCAACGCGGCATCGACAGCGGCGAGTTCCGCAGCGTCGATGTGCCGCGCGTCGTCAGCGCGTTGATCGGGCCGCTGGTGTTCCTGGCGATGAACAAGCACTCGCTGGGCGCCTGTTCGCTGGCCCATCTGCTCGACCCTGCGGCCGTGATCGAGGCCCAGATCGATCTGGCACTGCACGGCTTGATGGCCAGGCCGCCGGGAGCGGCACAAGCGCCTGCAAGAGCACTGAGCCCGCGCCGCAAGACTCTCGAGAGACACCGATGAAACGCTGGATGAAGTGGCTTGCGATCGTGCTGATCGTGGCCGTGGTTGCTGCCTTTGCATTGCGCGCACTCAAGCAGCGGCGCGCCCAGGCAGCCGCCGCCGCCGCGCCCGCATCGGCGGCGCTGGCACTCGACCTCGGCACGGCCGACGTGACCACCGCGCGCACGCTGGAACTGAGCCGCACCCTGCCGGTGTCCGGCGGCCTTCGGTCCGTCAACAGCGCCATCGTGAAGGCCCGCGTGGCCGCCGAGGTGAAGACACTGACGGTGCGCGAGGGCGATGCGGTCAAGGCCGGCCAGGTGATCGGACGGCTCGACACCAGCGAGTTCGAACTGCGCGTGCGCCAGGCCGAACAGGCGGCGGTGTCGGCCCGGACCCAGCTCGACATCGCCAAACGCGCGCTCGACAACAACCGCGCTCTGGTCGCGCAGGGCTTCATCTCGCCGACCGGTCTGGAGACGTCGGTGTCGAACGAAGCCGGCGCGCAGGCCAGCTACCAGGCGGCGGTGGCCGCGGCCGGGCTGGCGCGCAAGTCGATGAGCGACGCGGTGCTGGTCGCGCCGCTCAGCGGCGTCGTTTCGCAGCGCATGGTGCAGCCGGGCGAGCGCGTCGCGGTCGATGCGAAGCTGGTCGAAGTGGTCGACCTGAGCCGGCTCGAACTCGAAGCGGCGGTGGCGCCGGAAGACGTCGGCGGCGTGCAGGTCGGCCAGCTTGCGCGGCTGGGCATCGACGGCCTGAACGAGCCTGCCGTTGCGAAGGTGGCGCGCATCAACCCGAGCACCCAGGCCGGAACGCGCGCGGTGATGGTCTACCTCGCATTGGCGCCGCAGCCGGGCTTGCGCCAGGGGCTGTTCGGGCGCGGCGGCATCGAGCTGCAGCGCAAGACCGCCCTGGTGGTGCCGATCGCGGCGGTGCGCGTCGATCAGGCCCAGCCCTATGTGCTGGCGATCGTCGCCGGCAAGATCGAACGCCGCACCGTGGGGCTGGGTGTGCGTGGCGAAGCGCGCATCGACGGCAAGCTCGACGCTGCGGTCGAAGTCATCTCCGGCCTCACCGAAGGTACGTTGCTGTTGCGCGCCACCGCCGGGGCGCTGCGCGACGGCACGGCGGTGCGCATGGCGGCTCCGGCGGCATTGCCTTCACCATCATCAACCGCATCGGCAACGGCGTCATCGCAAGCCGCTGCGGCGCGCTAGGGCCGGTCAGCAGCATGTGGTTCACCCGCGTTTCGATCGGCAACCCGGTGATGGCCGTGATGGTCATGCTGGCCTTTGTCGTGCTCGGCGTGTTCAGCTACCAGCGGCTGTCGGTCGACCAGTTCCCGAACATCGACTTCCCGACCGTCGTGGTGGCGATGGACTACCCCGGCGCCTCACCCGAAATCGTCGAGAGCGAGGTCACGAAGAAGGTCGAGGAAGCCGTCAACACGGTGGCCGGCATCAGTGCGCTGTACTCGCGTTCGTACGAAGGCACGTCGGTCGTGATCGTCGAGTTCAACCTCGAGGTCGATGGCCGCAAGGCCGCCGACGATGTGCGCGAAAAGGTCGCGCTGATCCGCCCGCTGCTGCGCGACGAAGTGAAGGAGCCGCGGATCTCGCGCTTCGACCCGCAGAGCGTGCCGATCTTCAACGTCGCGGTGCTGTCGCCGGATGGCACGAAATCGTCGCAGGAGTTGACGACCTGGGCCTCGCAGGTGCTGCAAAAGCGCCTGGAGAATGTGCGCGGCGTTGGCTCGGTCAGCGTCGTCGGTGGCGTGGCGCGGCAGATCAATCTGTACGTGAAGCCGGCCGCGCTCGACGCGCTCGGCATCGGCATCGACCAGGTGGTCGCGGCCGTGAAGAGCGAGAACCAGGAGCTGCCGATGGGCTCGATCCGCTCGATCGACAACGAGCGCGTGGTGCAGATCAACGCGCGCCTGAAACGCCCGGAGGACTTCCGCGACATCGTGGTCACCCGAAGGGGCGGCAATGCCGTGAAGCTGTGGCAGGTCGCCGACGTCACCGACGGCCCGCAGGAGCTCGAAAGCATGGCGTTGTACAACGGCCAGCGCACGGTGCTGCTGTCGGTACAGAAGGCGCAGGGCGAGAACACCATCGCCGTCGTCGATGGCCTGTACAAGGCGCTGGCCGGTGCCGCCGACGTGACCCCGCCGGGCGTGAAGCTGGAGGTGAACCGCGACAACTCGCGCGCCATCCGGGTCTCGGTGGCGAACGTCAAGCGCACCTTGTTCGAAGGCGCTGCGCTCACCATCCTGATCGTCTTCCTGTTCCTGAATTCGTGGCGCTCCACCGTCATCACCGGCCTGACGCTGCCGATCGCGCTGATCGGCACCTTTCTGTTCATGTACCTGTTCGGCTTCACCATCAACAGCATCACGATGATGGCGCTGAGCCTGTGCGTGGGCCTGCTGATCGACGACGCGATCGTGGTGCGCGAGAACATCGTGCGCCATGTGCAGATGGGCAAGAGCGCCCACCAGGCGGCCCTCGACGGCACCAACGAAATCGGCCTGGCGGTGCTGGCCACCACCTTGTCGATCGTCGCCGTGTTCCTGCCGATCGGCTTCATGGGCGGCATCGTTGGCAAGTTCTTCCACGAGTTCGGCCTGACCATCGTTGCGGCGGTGCTGATCTCGATGTTCGTCAGCTTCACGCTCGACCCGATGTTGTCGAGCATCTGGAACGATCCGCAGGCGCACGGTGGTCATCGCGCCGGCCCGCCGGTGACGCTGTACGACAAGACCATCGGCCGCGTCACGCAGCTCTTCGAGCGTCTCACCGACGCACTGTCGCGCGCCTACCAGACCATCCTGCGCTGGTCGCTGAAGCACAAGCTGGCGACCTTGAGCGTTGCACTGGCCACCTTCATCGGCAGCTTCTTCGTCATCCCGCTGCTCGGTGCCGAATTCGTTCCGAAGGCCGATTTTTCCGAGACCCTGATCAACTTCTACACCCCGGTCGGCTCGTCGCTGGAACTGACCGAGGCGCGCGCCAAACAGGCCGACGCGGCGCTGCGTGAACTGCCCGAGGTGAAGTACACGGTCGCGACGATCAACAGCGGCCAGGCGGCCGGCAAGATCTACGCGTCGATGTACATCCGGCTCGTCGATCGGAAAGACCGAACCCGCAGCATTTCCGACATGGTGGTGCCGATGCGCGAGCGGCTGGCGCGCATTCCCGGCATCACGATCACGAACATCGGCACCACCGATCTGGGCGGTGGCAAGAGCCTGCAGTTCTCGGTCCAGGGCACCGACCTGGCCGAGCTGGAGCGGCTGTCGCGCCTGATCACGCCCAAGCTGCTGGCGATCCCCGGCCTGGTCGACCTCGACAGCACGCTCAAACCCGACAAGCCCACCGTCTCGATCGTCGTGAAGCGCGACGCCGCGTCCGATGCCGGCCTGAACGTGAACATGCTGTCGACCAGCCTGCGCACCATGGTCGCCGGCACGACGGTGGGCAACTGGCGCGCGCCCGACGGCGAGAACTACGATGTCAACGTGCGGCTCAGCCCGGAAGGCCGCAACGCGATCGCCGACCTGCAGCGCATGCCCATCGTCGTGGCGCCCGCTGCCGACGGCTCGCCGCGTTCGGTGCGCCTGTCGCAGGTGGCCGACATCACGCCCTCGACCGGCCCGAACCAGATCAACCGGCGCGACCTGAACCGCGAGATCAACTTCGACGCCAGCGCCTTCGGCCGCAGCTCGGGCGATGTGTCGGCCGAGATCAAGGCCGCGCTCGACACCATCGCCTGGCCACCCGGCTACCGCTACAGCTTTGGCGGCTCGACCAAGAACATGACCGAATCGTTCAACTACGCCATCGGTGCGCTGGCACTGGCCGTCGTCTTCATCTACATGATCCTGGCGAGCCAGTTCAAGAGCTTTCTGCAGCCGCTGGCGCTGATGAGCGCGCTGCCGCTCACCATGATCGGCGTGGTGCTGGCGCTGCTGATGTTCCGATCGACGCTGAACATGTTCAGCATCATCGGCGTGGTGATGCTGATGGGGCTGGTGACGAAGAACGCGATCCTGCTGATCGACTTTGCCATCCGGTCCCGCCAGGGATCGATTCAATCGGACGGGGCGCGCGCCGGTGACCATGGCGAGCCGCCACGCGAACGGGAGGACGCCTTGCTGCATGCCGCGCAGGTGCGGCTGCGGCCGATCCTGATGACGACGCTGGCGATGATCTTCGGCATGGTGCCGCTGGCCTTCGCGTTGTCTGAAGGTTCCGAGCAGCGCGCGCCGATGGGTCAGGCGGTGATCGGCGGCGTGATCACTTCGTCACTGCTGACACTCGTCGTCGTGCCGGTGATCTACTGCTACCTCGACGACCTGGCCGTGTGGGCGCGGCGGCGCTTTGCGTCGAAGCGGGTTCTGCTCACCCCAGGGGCCGAGCGAGCAGAGACATAGAGATCAACTCACGCACCGCAGAGGCGCAGAGAACGCAGAGGTTCGCAGAGAAGATGAAAGACTTGCTTTTTACTCTGCGCAACTCTGCGCTCTCTGCGCTCTCTGCGCTCTCTGCGCCTCTGCGGTGGTGAGTCGAGCATGGCCCGCCCAGCGTCAACAGGTTCGTCGCAGGCGCTTGCCCCAGCCAGCGCGAAATAGAATCCGGCAGCCCCTTCTCTCACTCGCCCACGCACCGCCCCACCGACCACCATGAACATCGAACAAGCCCGCTTCAACATGATCGAGCAGCAGATCCGCCCCTGGGACGTGCTCGATGCCGGCGTGCTTGACCTGCTCGCCTCGGTGCGGCGCGAAGACTTCGTTCCGGCTGCCTACCGCGCGCTGGCCTTCGTCGATACCGAAGTGCCGCTGCCCACCACCACGGGGCCGATTCAGTGCATGCTGGCGCCGCGGGTCGAGGCCCGGCTGCTGCAGGAACTGGCGGTGCACAAGCACGAACGCGTGCTCGAGATCGGCGCCGGCTCGGGCTTCATGGCAGCACTGCTCGCGCACAAGGCGCAGCACGTGACGGCGCTCGAGATCGACCCGGACCTGGCCCGCTTCGCGCGCGCCAACCTGCAACGCGCTGGCGTGATGAACGCCTGCGTGATCGAGGCCGACGGCGCCACTGGCTGGCGCGGCGAAGCGCCGTACGACGTGATCGTGGTGTCGGGCTCGGTGCACGACGTGCCGGCCGACATCCTGGCGCAACTCAAGGCGGGCGGTCGGCTGGTGGCGATCATCGGCGCCGAGCCGGTGATGCGTGCCGTGCTCATCAACCGCAGCGGCGACCACGGCCTGGCGCGCCAGGTGCTGTTCGACACCGTGGCGCAGCGCCTGCGCGGCTTCGACGAACCGACCCGGTTCCACTTTTGATGCTGCAACTCAGCGGGCCGGCGTTGTTGGCGAAGTTCGCTGGCGGCGCTGCCGGTTTCGACGCGGCCGCTGCCACGCCGCTGCTGCTCGATGTGCGGGAGCCCTGGGAATTCGCCCTCGCGGCGATCCACATCGAAGGCTGGACCACGCTGCACATCCCGATGAACGAGATCCCGGCTCGCCTGGCCGAGCTCGACCCGCTCCGGCCTGTCGTCTGTATCTGTCATCACGGCATGCGCAGTGCGCAGGTCGTCGCATTCCTCGAGCGCCTGGGCTTCGAGGCGGCCTATAACCTCGGCGGCGGCATCGATGCGTGGTCGGCGCAGGTCGACCCGAACGTTGCGCGCTACTGAGCCTGGCGTCGCGCCGCGGCCCTCCAGCGAACTCTCACCAACGTCATGCGAGCACAAGGACCGTCCATGCTTTCCCCCCGTCACCGCCTGCTGCTCATCGCCGGCGCCGCCGCGCTGGCACTCGGCCTGCTGCCCATTGCCCGGGCGCAAAGCCTGCTGGAACTCTATGACGCCGCGCACGGCTTCGACGCCACTTACCTGGCCGCGCGGGCGCTGACCGACTCGGCCCAATACCGGGTCGAGCAGGTCGAGGCGCTGAACCGGCCGAGTGCTGTGGCCACCGCCAGCATCGGCAATTCACGAACCGATCTGCCGGTGCTGGGCAGCAACAATGGCGCGTCGCGCCAGGCCGCCGTCAACGGCCGCTACCCGCTCTTCAACCGCGCCAACAGCGCCAGCATCGCCCAGGCGCGCAAGTCACTGGAGACGGCGCAGGCCGACCTCGACAGCGCCGAGCAAGACCTTATCCTGCGCGTCGCGCAGGCCTACTTCGACGTGCTGGCGGCGCAAGACACGCTGGGCACGACGCGCGCCAGCAAGGCCGCCATCACCGAGCAGCTCGCCTCGGCGAAACGCAACTTCGAGGTCGGCACCGCCACCATCACCGACACGCGCGAAGCCCAGGCCCGCTTCGACCTGGCGAGCGCGCAGGAGATCGCCGCCGACAACGACCTGCGCACCAGGCGCATCGCCCTCGACCAGCTCGTCGGCCGCGCCGGCGTGACGCCGCGGCCACTGCGCACGCCGGTCGTGCTGCCCGACACGGCGCCGGCGAACCCCGACGAATGGGTCGCGTCGGCCGATGCCCAGCACCCCACCGTGCTGCGCGCCCGGGTCGGCCTGGAAGTGGCGCAGCTCGAGACCACCAAGGCGCGGGCGGCGCAGCTGCCGACGGTCGATGCAGTGGCGTCGATCGGCGGCGCGTACTCGCGCGGTGCGGCCGTGGCGCTGCCCGGCACCACCAGCAGCGCCAGCCTGGGCGTGCAATTGAACTGGCCGCTGTACACCGGCGGTGCGGTGCAGAACCGCATCAAGGAAACCCTGGTGCTGGAAGACAAATCCCGCTACGAGCTGGAGGCCGCGCGCCGCGGCGTGGCGCAAGGCACGCGGGTGGCCTTTTACGGCGTGCAGTCGGGCGTGGCGCAGGTCAAGGCGCTGGAGGCGGCCGAGGCTTCGAGCAAGCTCGCGCTCGAAGCCACGCAGCTCGGCTACAAGGTCGGCGTGCGCGTCAACCTCGATGTGCTGAACGCCCAGACCCAGCTGTTCCAGACCCGGCGCGACCTCGACAAGGCGCGCTACGACGTGCTGGTCGGTGACCTGCGGTTGCGCCAGGCGGCGGGCCGCGTCACGCCGGACGATGTGGCGGCGACCGACCGGTTGCTTGCGAAGTAACTGGCGAAGTAGACCGCGCCGCAGGTCGCGAAGCCATTCGCGACGCCGTTTGCTATCAAGCCAGCGGCTGCGGCACCTGCCCCACCAGCGCACTCAAAGATCGCGGCTGTAGACGATGAAGCCGAGGTGCTGGGCGACCTGGTCGTAGAGCCGCCGGCCCGCGGCATTCGACTCGTGCGTCTGCCAGTACAGGCGCTTGACGCCGGCACCGCGTGCCGCCTCGCTGACCCCTTCGATCAAGGCCCGCCCCACCCCCAGTCCGCGCTCGGCGGGCAGGGTGAACAGGTCTTGCAGATAGCAGGTCGGCTCGATGCGGGTGGTGCTGCGGTGGAACAGGTAGTGCGTGAGGCCGAGCAGCACGCCGCCGCGTTCCGCGACGAGCGCAAAGACGGGCTCGTTCGGGTCGAAGAAACGTTGCCAGGTGATGTCGGTGATCGCGTCGGCAAGCGCGGTTGCGCCGTTCCGGCCATAGAACGCGTTGTAGCCGTCCCAGAGCGGCCTCCAGGCGGCCAAGTCGGTTTGTAGGATCGGACGTACAACTGCGCGTTCAGACATGGGAGGCGATCAGAAAAGAGCCGAGAGGCTGCGAGCATAGTGGGGCCGACGATTCTTAACCCGGCGCACACAAAGCAGCGCTCGGAACGCTGCACACTCGCGACAACGGGAGATTCTCATGTCGATTTCAGCGCCACTTCAGGCCGCCATTGCGGCGCATCGATTCGGCCTCGGCGAAGCCTCGCTCGACGTCGTCGGCGGCGACGCCGCGCAATGGCTCACGGCCCAGATCGGCCCGGCCGACACCGCCCTCGGCGACGGCCTGCTCGACACGCGCACAGCGCTGCAGCATGTGGCCGCCGAACGCGAGGCCAAGCGCGTCGCGAAGAACCCGCCGGCGGGCATGACGGCCGAGCAGCTGCTGGCCAACCAGGGCGGCCACTACCGCGAAGTGATCGTCGCCGATGCGCGCTCGCGCCTGCTCACCGCCACCCGCACGACGCGGCCGTTCACCGAGCGGCTGCAGCTCTTCTGGGCCAATCACTTCACCGTCTCGCTCGCCAAGGGCAGTAGCCGCGGCCTGGTCGGCGCGTTCGAGCGCGACGCGATCCGCCCGAACATTGCCGGCCCGTTCGAAGCGCTGCTGCTGGCCTCGACCACGCACCCGGCGATGCTGCGCTACCTCGACAACACGCAATCGGCCGGGCCGAAGTCAGCCATCGTCGCAAGGGCTGCCAGGCGTGCCGTGAAGCTCGGCGAAGGGCCGCGCATCAGTGGCCTGAACGAGAACCTGGCGCGCGAAGTGCTGGAGCTGCACACGCTCGGCGCGGCCAGTGCGCGCGGCGGCGCCGGTGGCTACACGCAGGCCGACGTGACGGCCTTCGCGGCCGTGCTGACGGGCTGGCGGGTCGGGCAAGACGGCGGGCAAGACGGCAGTGACGACACGCAGCGCTTCGATGCGGCCTGGCACGAGCCCGGCGCGAAGACGGTGCTCGGCACCTCGTATCCGGAAGGGCCGGAAGGTCTGCGCCGCGTGCTCCACGACCTGGCGCTGCACCCGGCCACGGCGCGCTTCGTCGCGACCA
>JANXZA010000076.1 GCA_025355745.1 Rhizobacter sp.
GATCTCGGGTTGCGTGGCCCAGGCCCATCGGGTGACCAGCGTTGCCGCTTCACTCATCACGCCGCGCCGCCAATGCGCCTCGCCAAGCCAGTAGCCAAGCTCGGCGTTGCAGCGCAGCCAGCCGGCGTCGGGGCGCAGGCCGATGCAGCCGACGACCTCGCCGCCGGCGCCCCGACCTGCCTCGTTCGCCACCTCGACGCCCCAGATGAAACCCACCGACGCCGGCCGGCGCGCGGCGTCGCACCAGGCCCGCGCGTCGGCCAGCGTGTAGGGCCGCGGAAAGCCCTCGAACAGGTTGCGCCACACGGCTTCGTTGTCAGCATGGCGGGCCAGCGACGCGGCATCGTCCACGCACAACTCGCGCAGCACACAGCGTGCGCCTTCGAGCCTCGGCACCGGCCTGGCCGCCGCAGTGACAGCCCCCGTCACATCGTCTCCGCGAACAACTCGCGCCCAATCAGCATGCGGCGGATCTCGCTCGTGCCGGCACCGATCTCGTACAGCTTGGCATCGCGCCACAGGCGGCCGAGCGGGTAGTCGTTGATGTAGCCATTGCCGCCGAAGATCTGGATGCCCTCGCCGGCCATCCACGTCGCTTTCTCGGAGCACCACAGGATCACGCTGGCGCAATCCTTTCTCACTTGGCGCACATGCTCCGCCCCAAGCAGGTCGAGGTTCTTTGCCACCGTGTAGGCGAAGGCGCGGCCGGCCTGCAGCGCGGTGTACATGTCGGCCACCTTGCCCTGCATCAGCTGGAACTCGCCGATGCTCTGGCCGAACTGCTTGCGGTCGTGGAGGTAGGGCACGACGCTGTCCATCACCGACTGCATGATGCCAAGCGGCCCACCGGTGAGCACCGCGCGTTCGTAGTCGAGCCCGCTCATCAGCACCTTGGCGCCGCCGTTCAGCGCGCCCAGCACATTGGCCGCCGGTACCTCGACGTTGTGGAACACCAGCTCGCCGGTGTGGCTGCCGCGCATGCCGAGCTTGTCGAGCTTTTGCGCGACGCTGAAGCCGGCCATGCCCTTCTCGATCAGGAACGCGGTGACACCGCGCGCGCCGAGCTCGGGCTCGGTCTTCGCGTAGACCACCAGCGTGTCGGCATCCGGCCCGTTGGTGATCCACATCTTGGTGCCGTTCAGCAGGTAGTGGTCGCCCTTGTCGACCGCCTTCAACTTCATGCTGATGACATCCGAGCCCGCGCCCGGCTCGCTCATCGCCAGCGCGCCGACATGTTCGCCGCTGACCAGCTTGGGCAAGTACTTCGCACGCTGCGCGTCGCTGCCGTTGCGCTCGATCTGGTTCACGCACAGGTTGCTGTGGGCGCCGTAGCTCAAGCCGACCGAGGCCGAAGCGCGCGAGATTTCCTCCATCGCGATCATGTGCGCGAGGTAGCCCATGTTGGCACCGCCGTAGTCTTCGCCGACGGTGATGCCGAGCACGCCGAGCGCGCCCATCTTGACCCACAAGTCCATCGGGAACTGGTCGGTCGCGTCGATCTCGGCGGCGCGGGGCGCAATCTCGGCCTGAGCGAATTCACGCACCGCGTCGCGCAGCGCATCGACGTCGTCACCGAGTTGGAAGTTCAGGCCGGGCAGGTTGGTCATGAGGTGTCTCCGTCAGCGTGAGGGCTGTCTGGCAGTTGCAACGCCGCGCGCCAGCAGGCGGCGGGCTTCCTTTTCCTGGGCCCGCACTTCGTCGAGCGTCAGGCTCAGGTCGGCCATCTGCTGTTCGAGCTGCGCGCGGTGAGTGGCCAGCACGAGCATGAATTTCGTCAGTTGCGGCTGGGTGTCGCGCGGCGACTCATACATGTCGACCAGCTCCTTGACCTCGGCCAGCGTCAGCCCCAGGCGCTTGCCGCGCAGCGTGAGCTTCAGGCGCGTGCGGTCGCGCTGGGTGTAGACGCGGTGCCGGCCATTGCGCTGCGGCGCGAGCAGTCCGCAGTCTTCGTAGAAGCGGATCGCGCGCATCGTCAGGTCGAACTCGCGCGCGAGCTCGCCGATCGTGAACGTGGCGACGAAGACGGACTGAACGACGTGGGCGGACAAGGCAGACATGAAGGTGACAGCGGCGGAGCAAGCGGCGTCTTACACTGGTGCGAGTGACGTTTACGTAAAGTGTAGTGGGTCGTCATCAATGCCCGCAGCGACACCCCCTCAAGACCACGCCGATCCAGCTCGGCACGGAAGGCAATCCACCCCATGAATGCGCTCGAAAAGCAGCTCGACTACCCGCACGGCGACGCCCTGCCCGCGCTTGGCGCCACGATCGAGGTGGCGCCCGGCGTGCGCTGGCTGCGCATGGTGCTGCCGTTCCAGCTCGACCACATCAACCTGTGGCTGCTGCGCGATGAACAGGCGGGGCCCGACGGCCCGGGCCACCTGGTGCAGGGCTGGACCATCGTCGACTGCGGCATCAGCAACGACGCCACACGCGCCGCCTGGGAGACGATCTTCGCCAACGAGTTGCAGGGCCTGCCGGTGCTGCGCGTCATCGTCACCCACATGCACCCCGACCACATCGGTCTGGCGCACTGGCTCACCGAGCGCTGGAAGAACGGCCCGTACGAATGCCGGATGTGGATCAGCGCCACCGACTACAACGTGGCGCGGCTGGCCTGCAGCGGCATCGCGGCCATCGGCGGTGAGGCCACCGCGCGTTTCATGGCCAGCCACGGCCTGACCGACGAAGCCTCGCAGACCAGCATCAAGGCCCGCACCGACTACTACGCAAAGATGGTGCCGCAGGTGCCTGCCAGCTACCGGCGCCTGCAGGATGGCGACACGCTGCAGATCGGCGGCCGTGCCTGGCGCTGCCACGCCGGCTTCGGCCATGCGCCCGAGCACATCGCGCTGCACTGCGCCGACCTGAACACGCTCATCAGCGGCGACATGGTGCTGCCGCGCATCTCCACCAACGTCAGCGTGCACGAGATCGAGCCCGAGTCGAACCCCCTGATGCAGTACCTCGATTCGATCAAGCGCATGAAGGCACTGCCGGCCGGCACCCGCGTGCTGCCCTCGCACGGCCGGCCGTTCTTCGGCCTTCACACGCGCATCGACCAGTTGGTGGCCCACCACGACGAGCGCTTCGCCGAAGTGCTGGCCGCCTGCGCCGAAGCCCCGCAGCACGCCGCCGGTCTGCTGATGGTGCTGTTCAAGCGCCAGCTCGACCTGCACCAGACGACGTTTGCGATGGGCGAATCGGTGGCGCATCTGCATGCGCTGTGGCTGGCAGGTACGCTGGTGCGGCGGCTGGATGCAGACGGGATCTATCGCTTCGCATTGCCCTGATCGCGGGTCGGTCGACGCGGTGACGTAGCCTGCGGCCTTCGAGCAACGCGCATTTTCAGGAGACCGCATCATGCATCGAGTCATTCGACCGACACGACACATCCTCGCCGCGCTGATCGTCGGCGGCGCTGCGGCGCTCACGGCGGCGGCGTCGCTCCCGGCCTTGGCTGCAGCTGCGGGCGCGCCGCCGGCGGCCCCCAGTCAGCCGATGACCGAACGGCTGCACGGCGTCAGCGTGCCGGACCCTTATCGCAATCTGGAGAATCTGAAGGGCCCGGACACGCAGCGCTGGCTCAAGGAGCAAGGTGAGTACGGTGCCGATCAGCTCAGCCACATCGACGGCCGCGAAGCGATGACACAACGCATCCAGGCATTGGCCAGCGAGTCCGGCGATGTGGTGCGGGGGCTGATGCGAATGCCGGGCGAGCGCACCTACTTCATGCGGCGCAAGGTCGGCGAGAACCAGATGAAACTCGTGATGCGGGACGGGCCGGGCGGGGCCGATCGCGTGCTCGTCGACCCGGATCGACTGAGCAAGGCCACCGGCGTGCCGCATGCCGTCAACTACTTCATGCCGTCGTGGGACGGCAAGACGCTGGCTTACGGCGTGTCGTCCGGGGGTTCAGAGAACGCATCGCTGCACCTGTTGGACATCGCCAGCGGCAAGCCGCTGGGCACGCCGATTTCGCGCGTCCAAGAGAGCAACATTCACTGGTCGCCGGACAGCCGCTCGCTGACCTACAACCAGTTGCGCGAACTGCCCGCCGGCACGCCCGAAACCGAGACGTTTCTAGACACCACGGTATTCGTGCTGACGCTGGATCAGGCGCGCCGGCCGAGTGCCGCCCCGCGGCCACTGTTCGGCCCGCTGGTCAACCGCGCCCTCAAGCTCGACCGGCTCGATGTGGCCGAGGTGCTGTTCGCGCCCGACAGCCGCTACATGATTGCGCGCACCACCGATACCACCGTGCCCGAAGGCCGGCTGTACGTGGCACCGGTGGCCGAGCTGGGCCGCAAGTTAATTGCCTGGCGCCAGATCGCCAGCTTTGCGGACAAGATCACGCAAGTGCGCTTGCGCGGCGACACGCTCTACCTGCAAACCTATGCGGGCGCACCGCGCGGCCGGGTCCTGGCCTTGCCGTTGTCGAACCCGGTGCTGGCGAATGCGGTCGAGGTGGTGCCGGAACCCGATGCGGGGGTCTTGAAGGGCTTTGTGCTGGGGCGCGAAGCGCTCTACGCCGAGGTGCAACTCGGCTTCAACGTGCGGGTGCGCCGCCACACCGGCAGCACGCCGGGCCAGGGCACCGACGCCGCGCCCGCCATCGCCGGCTCCACGTACGTGGCGGCCGATCCGGCCAGCGTCTACCGCGATGCCTGGGTCACCACCAGCACCTGGACCGAACCCGCGCGGCTGATGGCGATCGCGAGCGACGGCTCAAGCCGCGACACCGGCCTGCTGAGCACCAAACGCCCGGCGAGAACGCCCGAACTGGAAGCCTCGGAAGTGCTCGTGCCGAGCCACGACGGGGCGCTGGTGCCGCTTGCCATCCTGCGCCGAAAGGGGCTGGTGCTGGATGGCAGCAACCCGACCCTGCTGGTGGGCTACGGCGCCTACGGATTCACCTTTCAAGCCTTCTTCGACCCGCGCAGCATCGCCTGGCTGGAGCGCGGCGGCGTGCTCGCGTTCGCCAACGTTCGCGGCAGCGGCGCGTTCGGCGATCCCTGGTACCGGGCCGGATTCAAGGCAACCAAACCCAACACCTGGAAAGACGGGCTGGCCTGCGCGCACTACCTGATCGATCAGCGCTTCGCCTCGCCCGCCACGCTCGGCATCTGGGGCACGAGCGCCGGCGGCATCTTCGTCGGCCGCGCGGTGACGACCGAGCCGGCGCTGTTCGCCGCGGCGATCTTCGATGTCGGCATCATGGACGCGGTGCGCGCCGAGACTTCGGCCAACGGCATCACCAACACCTCGGAGTTCGGCTCGGTGGCGAACCCGGCCGAGTTCCCCGCGCTGCTCGAGATGAGCACCTACCACCAGATCCGCGATGCCACGCCTTACCCGGCCGTGATGTTCATCCACGGGCTGAACGACCCGAGGGTGGATGTGTGGCAAAGCGCCAAGGCGGCCGCGCGCCTCCAGGCTGCGAGCACCAGCGGCAAGCCCGTCCTGATGCGGCTGGATGGCCAGGCCGGCCACGGCCTGGGCAGCACCGCGCAACAGGGTTACAGCAAGCAGGCCGACATCTACAGCTTCCTGCTCTGGCAGTTTGCCAAGGCGACGTCGAAGCCTTGATCGAGCCGGGGACTGGGAGGGTCGTCAGAGCAATTCTTCACCGCAGAGGCGCAGAGAGCGCAGAGTTGCGCAGAGAAAATCAATCTTCTTGTCTCACTCTGCGCAACTCCGCCAACTCCGCGCCTCTGCGGTGAATGGGTTGTCTCTTGCATTCACGGCGCCCGAGCACGCGCCTCAAGCTCTCAATCCAGCAGCGGCACCAACCCGTCCTTCAAGCTGCCGCGCGCGTGTTCGAAGTCGGGCAGCACCGAGCGCACCACGTCCCAGAAGCGCGGGCTGTGGTTCATCTCGCGCAGGTGGGCGAGTTCGTGCGCGACCACGTAGTCGATGCTGGCCATTGCGAAGTGGATCAGGCGCCAGTTGAGCCGCACCGAACCGTCGGCGCTGGCGCTGCCCCAGCGGGTCTGCGCCGACGACAGGCTCAAGCGCGTCACGCGCACGCCGAGCTGCGGCGCGAAGTGCTGGCAGCGCTCTTCGAAGACGCGCCGGGCCTGGCGCTGGAGCCAGCTCTGCACGGTGTCGCGGATCTGTTCGGGCGTGGCGCCGAGCGGCAGGCCGACCCGCAGGGTGAGTTGCGGTGCCTGATCGACACCGACACCGACACTTCCGTCGACACCGGTGTGCAGCACCGCGCCCGTGGCTCGGGCATCGAGTTCGATGATTACCGTGGTGCCGAGAAACGGGATGCTCACACCGTCGCGCCAATCGACCTTCGCGGCCTGCACGCGTTGCGTGCGCTCACGCTGCTCCTGCAGCTTGCGCAGGATCCAGCTTGCTTTCTCGTGCAGCGCCGATTCGATGTCACGGATGCCGAGCCATTTCGGCGCGTTCACGCTCAGGCCCTCGGTGCTGACCATGAAGCCAATGCTGCGGCGGCGCGCGCGCTTCAGCGCGTACGACACGAGGTTGTGGTTCAGGTGAATCTCGCGATCGGCCTGCGGGTGGCGGAAGACGGCAGGGGCAAGCACGCTGGCGATGGACTCGGGTACGTCGGTGGCGGGAGTGGCGGGGGCGGTGGGTTCGGGGCCGACCCCAACGACAGGCCCGACCAGCGGCGCAGCCACATGCGCCGGCACCTCGAACAGCATCAACTGCTGCGAATCCAGGGCGGCGGTGCGGCGGCTCATCGAAGCAGGCTCAGACCGGGGCATCTGCGGCAGCGGCCGGCACCACCGGCTCGCCAACATAAGCCTGCGGGTCGAGACGGCGCATCTCGGCCTCGATCCAGGTTTCGACTTCGCGCATCAGCGCTTCGGGCTGCCGGCCCACCGACGGGATCGGCCGCCCGACCGACACATCGATCACGCCCGGCCGCAGCACGAAGCTCTTGCGCGGCCAGCAGCGCGCCGAGGTCACGGCCACCGGCAGCACCGGCCGGCCGGTGGCGATGGCCAGGCGCGTGCCGCCGGCCTTGTACACGCCCTTGCCGCCGCGCGGCCCGCGCGTGCCTTCGGGGAACATGATGACCCAGTGGCCCTTGTCCATGAAGCGCCGGCCCTGCTCGGCCACCAGGTTCCAGGCCTCGGTGCGCTTGCTGCGGTCGATGTGGATCATGTCCATGCGCGCCATGGCCCAGCCGAAGAACGGGATGTAGAGCAGCTCGCGCTTGAACACGTAGCACAGCGGGTGCGGCATCAGGCCGGGGAAGGCGAAGGTCTCCCAGGTCGATTGGTGCTTGGGCAGCAGCACGACCGGCGAGTCGGGCAGGTTCTCGAAGCCGTGCAGGCGCGCGTGCACGCCGCAAATCACCTTCGCGCCCCAGATCGACAACCGCAACCAGCCCACGCACAGCCAGTAGACCGTGTCCGCGCGCGCGAAAATCGACACCACCAGCACCGCCAGCGCCCAGGGCACGACGCTGACCGCCATGAACAGCACGAACAGCGCCGAGCGCACCGCGTTGAAGAACAAGGCCATCAATCGAGCTCCCCGTAACCGGTGTCCGACTCGCCGGAGTGGCCACGGTCCTTGCGCTCCGCGCGAATGATGAATTCGGCAAATGCCGCGAGGTCAACGTGCACCTGCGTGCCGGGCACCTGGGCGCACAGTGCATCGAGCTGAAGCGCGTCGAGGTGCGCGGCCTTGCCGGTGCGCACCAGGTGCGGCTTGCAGCCGACCGCCACGCCGGCCTGCAGATCGCGCAAGGTGTCGCCCACCACCGGCACGTCGTGCAGCGAAGCGCCGAAGCGTTCGCCGATCTGCACGAACAGGCCCGGCAGCGGCTTGCGGCAGGCGCAGGTTTGTTCCGGCCCGTGCGGGCAGAAGAACACCGCGTCGATGCGCCCGCCTTGCTTGGCGAGCAACTGGTTCATCTTCAGGTGCATCGCATTCAAGGTCGCCATGTCGAACGTGCCGCGCCCCAGGCCCGACTGGTTGGTCGCGATCACCGTATGCCAGCCCGCGTGGTTGAGCCGCGCGATGGCTTCCAGCGCGCCGGGCAGCGGCACCCACTCGTCGGCCGACTTGACGAAGTCGTCGCGGTCTTCGTTGATGGTGCCGTCGCGGTCGAGGATGATGAGTTTCATGGTGGTCATGCGGCGGCCTCGAAGGCGCGGCGGCGGGCCCAGGCCAGGACGGCGTCGACCGGATAACGGGCGGCATCGAGGCAGCGGATACGGGCTTGCAAGGTCTCGACGTCGATCATTTTTTCTTTGAGCAGGATGCGCACGTAGTCGGCATCCTTGTCGCGGCCGGCAGCCGCTTTGGATACGGCCAGATCGTGGATTTCAGGGCAGATGGCGGTCAGTTCCCCGATGTAGTGGAATGAGGACCGCATCATCCAGTCAGCGGGCATGACCGCCGTCTCCGGCCCCACGCCATCGGCATGGTAGCCAAAGGTCTCGTCGAAACTCGACATCGCACCGATGGCGCCGTCGATCAGGTCGGATCGTTCAGGGTGCATCGCGGCATACAGGTCGACTTCACGAGACACCAGGAGTGCAGCCGGTGCGTTCGGAAACGAAAGCAGAACGGCCTGGCTGTCGACGACGACCATCGAGTTTTCATTCGCGATCGCAGCCGCAGCGCGAAGCACATGCTCCAGTTGTTCGCGCGTCATGCGGCGCGCGCTTCGCGAAGCAGAACAGCGCGCTCGCTCTGCGTGATCAGCGTAGACATCGGCGAAACGCTTCGCAACACCGCGCCATGTTGATCGTCGGCACAGACCTCGCGCTCGATCTCTTCCAAGTCGGCCGACAGCAGCACCTGCCACTGGTCCCAATATGCGTCGGACCGCGTCGAGCCCGACTGCACTCGCCAGCGCGCCAACTGCGCGCGCACCGGCTCGATGCGAGCAGGTTCGGCGCGCAAACGTGACAACGCGAGACGATGCGCTGCCAGCAAGAACTTGTCGATTTGCTGTTGCCGGTTCATGGGGCGATTATTCAGCCGCGCCGCTCAAGCCGCCAACTTCGACAAATCGGCCACCCGGTTCATCGCGGCGTGCAGCCCGGCCAGCAGGCCGAGGCGGTTCGCACGCAGCGCCGGGTCGTCGGCGTTGACCATCACGCTGTCGAAGAAGGCATCGACCGGAGCCCGCAAGGCCGCCAGGGCTTGCAGCGATGCGGCGTAGTCGCCTTGGTCGAATGCGGCGTCGGCGATGGTCTGCACATCGAGCAGCGCGGCGAACAAGGCCGCCTCGGCAAGCTCGGTCAGCAACTCGACGTTGACATGCGTTGCCACCGCGCCCTCGGCCTTCTTCAGGATGTTGCCCACCCGCTTGTTGGCCGCTGCGAGCGCCGCCGCTTCGGGCAGCAGCGCGAAGGCGCGAACGGCCGCGAGGCGGGCCGTCACGTCGGCAAGTCGCGCCGGGCGCAGCGACAGCACCGCATCGACCTCCTGCGCGCTGAAGCCCTGCTCGCGCAGGCTGCCGGCGACGCGCTCGTAGATGAAGTCGAGCAGCGCCGCGCTCGGGTCCTTGATGGCGGCACCGAAGGCCGGCAGGGCCAACGCGATGAGGCGGTCGAGGCCGATCGCAACGTCGCGCTCGATCAGCATGCGGATCACGCCGAGCGCATGGCGCCGCAACGCGAACGGGTCCTTGTCGCCGGTGGGCAGTTGACCGATGCCGAACAGCCCGACCAGCGTCTCCAGCTTGTCAGCCAAAGCGACGATCAAGCCGGCCTTTCCGCGCGGCAGATCGTCACCGGCGAAGCGCGGTTTGTAGTGGTCTTCGATGGCCTGCGCGACGGCTTCGCTCTCACCATCGTGGCGCGCGTAGTAGCCGCCCATCACGCCCTGCAGCTCGGGGAATTCGCCGACCATGTCGGTCAGCAGATCGGTCTTCGCGAGCAGCGCGGCGCGGTCCACATCATCAGTGATCCGCTCCTGCGGCTCTTGCGCACAGGCCTGTTCGGCGATGCCCCTGGCAATGGCGCGCACCCGCAGCACGCGCTCGCCCTGGGTGCCAAGCTTGCCGTGATAAACCACCTTGTCGAGCGCCGCGACGCGCGACGCCAACGTCTTCCTGCGGTCCTGATCGAAGAAGAATTTCGCGTCGGCAAGCCGAGGCCGCACGACCCGCTCATTGCCTTCGATGACCCGGCTCGGGTCGGCCGGCGTAATGTTGCTGACCACCAGGAACCTGTTCGTCAAGCTGCCGGCCGCATCAAGAAGCGGGAAGTACTTCTGGTTCGCCTTCATCGTCAGGATCAGGCACTCGGGCGGCACTTCGAGAAAGGCTTCCTCGAAGCGGCACAGCAGCACGTTTGGGCGCTCGACCAGCGCCGTCACTTCATCGAGCAAGGCCGCGTCGTTGATCGGCACCAGGCCTTCGGCCGACGCTGCCGCCTGCAACTGGCGCGCGATCATGCCGTGGCGCTTCGCAAAGCTGGCGAACACCGCGCCCTGCGTTTCGAGTTGCTCGGCGTAGTGGTCGGCGTGTTGCAGCACGACCGGGTCGAGGCTCGCTTCGAAACGGTGGCCGTGGGTCTCGCGGCGGGCTTCGAGGCCGAGGGCATGCACCGGCACCAAGTCGGCGCCGAACAGCGCCACCAGGCCGTGCGCGGGCCGCACGAAGTTCACGCTGGTCCAGCCATCGGCCAACTGGTATTGCATGACCTTCGGGATCGGCAGGTCGGCGAGCGTCTTGTCGAGTGCCTTCTGCAAACCTTCGGCCAGGGTCGCGCCGGTGACGATGCTGTCGAAGTAAAGCGCGTCGGCTTTGCCGTCCAACTTGCGCGTCAGGTGCTGCATGGCCGACGCATCGGCACCGACGCTGGCGAGCTTCTTCAACAGCGCTGGCGTGGCTTCGCCGGTGGCGCTCAGGCCGACGCTGACCGGCATCAACTTGTGCGACACGGCCTTGTCGGCCGCCTGCGCCGCGACCGCGCTGATGTGCGCGGCCAGGCGGCGCGGCGATGCGAACGCGGTCACTGCCGAATGCTCACCGGCCAGCCCCTGCGCCTTCAGGCTGTCGGCCAGGCCGGCCGCGAACGCCTCGCCTAGCTTCTTCAACGCCTTCGGCGGCAGCTCTTCGACGAACAGTTCGACGAGCAGGTTCTTCGTCACCGGATGGCCGGGCGCGGTCAATGGGGTCGGCATCGGTGTCGTCATCGGCGTCGTCATCAAGCCGCCTTCTTCTCGGCGTTGCGCGCGATCTGCGCCAGCGCCTCATCGGCCCAGGCACGCGGCGCCATCGGGAAGCCGAGCCGCGCGCGGCTGTCGACATAGCTCTGCGCCACGGTGCGCGCCAGGTTGCGGATGCGGCCGATGTACGCGGCGCGCTCGGTCACGCTGATGGCGCCGCGCGCATCGAGCAGGTTGAAGCTGTGGCCGGCCTTCAGCAACTGTTCATACGCAGGCAGGGCGAGCTGCTGCTCCATCAGGTGCTTCGACTGCTTTTCGTACGCGCTGAAGGCAGTGAACAGGAACTCGGCATCGCTGTGCTCGAAGTTGTAGGCCGACTGTTCCTGCTCGTTCTGCAAGTGCACGTCGCCGTAGGTCAGGCCGTCGGTCCAGACGATGTCCTTGAAGTTGTCCACGCCCTGGATGTACATCGTCAGGCGTTCCAGGCCGTAGGTGATCTCGCCGGTGATGGGCTTGCAGTCGATGCCGCCGACCTGCTGGAAGTAGGTGAACTGCGTCACCTCCATGCCGTTCAGCCAGACCTCCCAGCCCAGGCCCCAGGCGCCGAGCGTCGGGTTCTCCCAGTCGTCTTCGACGAAGCGCACATCGTTCGCCTTCAGGTCGAAGCCCAGCACTTCGAGCGAGCCGAGGTAGAGCTCGAGGATGTTCGCCGGCGCGGGCTTCAGCACCACCTGGTACTGGTAGTACTGCTGGTAGCGGTTCGGGTTGTTGCCATAGCGGCCGTCCTTCGGCCGGCGGCTCGGCTGCACATACCCGGCCTTCCATGGCTCAGGGCCGAGTGCGCGCAGAAAGGTCGCGGTGTGGCTGGTGCCGGCGCCCACTTCCATGTCATACGGTTGCAGCAGCGCGCAGCCTTGCGCGCTCCAATAGTCCTGCAGCCTGAGAATGATTTGCTGGAAGCTGAGCATCGGTCGTGGCGGGCGCGTGGGTGGCATGAATTCGAAGAGGCGCGGGGTGCGGCCCGCCTCGATTCTATTCAGCGCCTGCGCGGCACCGGCGCAGGCGTGTGCATGAGCGTGTGCATGCGTGCGTGCAGGAGCAGGATCAGCAAGGCCGCAACGAACAGCGGCCACAGGCCGACCTTCGACGCCCACCAAGCGAACGGCGTGAGGCCGGTGCGGCCCTGCACCTCGGCATCGAGCACGCCTTGCGTGAAGCGCGGCAGGCGGTGCGTGACGCGGCCCTGGTGGTCGATCACGGCGGTGGCGCCGGTGTTGGTGGCACGCAGCATCGGGCGCTGAAATTCAAGGGTGCGCAGGCGCGAGATTTCGAGGTGCTGGTCGATCGCGACGGTGTCGCCGAACCAGCCGATGTTGCTGATGTTGGCGAACATCGTCGGCGCTGCGGCTTCGTCCTTGAAGCGCGCCGCGAGCTCTTCGCCGAACAGGTCTTCGTAGCAGATGTTGGCGCCGATGCGCTCGCCCTGGAAGGCGAACGACGGCGCGCCGACGATGCCGCGGTTGAAGTCGCCGAGCGGGATGTTCATCAACTGCGTGAACCAGTGGAAGCCGAGCGGGATGAACTCGCCGAAGGGCACGAGGTGGTGTTTGTCGTAGCGGTAGAAGCCGCCCGGCAGCGCAGCACTTGCGGCCGAAATGCCGGCCGCGGAGTTGGTGTAGCCGACTACTTCGTCGCCGAGCGGCAGGCCAAGCAGCGCGGCCTGCGGACCACGTTGAAAATGATCGAGCAGGCTCCGCCAGTAGACCGGGTCGAGCTGGCTGGGCAGCAGCGGGATCACGGTCTCGGGCGCCACCACCAGCGCACCGCGCGCTGCCAGCAATTGCGCGCGCGTCCAGGCCAGCGCCTGCGGCATCTGCGCGAGCGCGAACTTCTCGTCCTGCGCCACATTGCCTTGCAGCAGGGTCACCTTCAAGGTGCCGCCCGGCTGCGTGAAGTTGACCTGGCCGATCAGCGCCGCGGCGCCGAGCACGACGGCCAGCGCCGCGAATGGGATCGCGCGGGAACGCATCGAAGGCGTTGCACTTGCGCGCTCCTCGCTGCGCCGAACCAGAACCGGCCACGCGGCCAGCGACGCCGCGACGAAGCCGATGCCGTACACACCGACCCACGGCGCCAGCGCGGCCAGCGGGCCATCGACATGGGCATAGCCACTGGCCAGCCACGGGAAGCCGGTGAAGATCACGCCACGCGCCAGCTCGGTCAGCAGCCACAGCGCGGCGAACAGCAGCGCGTCGCGCCAGCCGCAACCCGAGCGCCAGCGCGCAAACAATGCCAGCGACAGCGCCAGATAGATCGACATGAAGGCACTCAACAGCGCGATGGCCAGCACCGCCAGCGGCGCCGGCAAGCCGCCGTAGCGGTGCAGGCTGATGTACAGCCACCAGGTGCCCGCCGCCAGCCAGGCCGTGCCGAATGCCAGGCCGAGCGCGGCCGCGCGTCGCGGTGATGCGTGCGAAGCCCGCCAGGTCAGCCACGCGACGATCAGCATCTGCAACCACCAGGCCTGGGTGTGGACGAACGGCAGGCTGTGGGCCGCGCCGAATGCGGCGGCCAGCAGCAGATCAAGCGCCCGGAAAGCGGGCTTCAAGCGCCTTCCGCGCTGCTGCTGGCCGGCGCCGCGCGCGTCACCTTGAACCAGCGCACCGCACCGCCGCGGGTCAGCATCACCGTGAACACCAGTTCGCCGACCTCGACCGCCTCACCGCGCCGGGGCACGCGGCCCAGCTCGTGCGCGACCAGTCCGCCGATGGTGTCGAACACGTCGGTCGGCAAGGCGGTGGCGAAGGCGCCGTTGACGGCGCCGATCTCGACATCGCCGGCCACCCGCTGGCTGCCGTCGGCCAGGGTGTAGATGCCCGATTCGCCGTCTTCGTCATCGAACTCGTCTTCGATCTCGCCGACGATTTCTTCCAGCACGTCCTCGATCGTGATCAGCCCGGCGGTGGTGCCGAACTCGTCGATGACGATCGCCAGGTGATTGCGGTTGGCGCGGAAGTCGCGCAGCAACTCGTTCAGGCCTTTCGATTCCGGCACGAACACCGCCGGGCGCAGCAAGGTGCGCAGATTCAGGTCCGGGGAGCGCTGCAGCTTCAGCAGGTCTTTCGCCATCAAGGTGCCGATGACGTTGTCGCGCTGGCCCTCGAACACCGGGAAGCGCGAATGGCCGGTGTCGATCACGACGTGCAGCAGGTCGTCGTATTCGGCATCGATGTCGAGCAGGTCCATGCGGCGGGTCGCCACCATCACGTCGCCGGCGGTCATGTCGGCCATCCGGATCACGCCTTCGAGCATCATGCGCGACTCAGGCGCGATCAGCTCCTTGTGTTCGGCGTCGGCCAGGGACTCGATCAGCTGGTCGCGCGAGTCGGGGCCCGGGGCCACCAGTTCGACCAGTTTGCGGAACAGCGTGCGGCGTTCTGCCGGCGGCGCGTGGTGCCGGTCGCCCCCGCGTTGGGGGCGGCCGGAATGGGGTTCGGACATCGCGCGTCGGGCGGGAAGCTCAGGTCGTGCAAGCTTACCTGATGCGGATGCTGCGGCTTTCAGCAAATGGCGCCCGTCGCCCGGGCACCGCCTTGACACATCTGCTACCTTGAACAAGCCGCTGCCAACCTCATATGCTGGCGCTCGGTGTTGGACGACCCCGCCCCACTTCTTTCAAGGCAGACCTTCAAGGCAGACCCTCATGGCACTCATCCCCGCAACCATCGTCACCGGCTTTCTCGGCTCGGGCAAGACCACCTTGCTGAAGCGCGTGCTGACCGAAGCCCACGGCCAGAAGATCGCCGTGATCGAAAACGAGTTCGGCGAAGAGAACATCGACAACGAGATCCTGGTGCAGGACCGCACCGAACAGATCATCCAGCTCAACAACGGCTGTGTCTGCTGTTCGATCCGCGAAGACCTGCGCACCACACTGGCCGACCTGGCCGAGAAGCGCCGCAAGGGTGAGCTGCACTTCGACCGCGTGGTGATCGAGACCACCGGCCTGGCCGACCCCGGCCCGGTGGCGCAGACCTTCTTCATGGACGACGAGATCGCCGAGAGCTACCTGCTCGACTCGATCCTGACGCTGGTCGATGCAGTCCACGCCGACCAGCAACTCGACCAGCGCCAGGAGGCGCGCCGCCAGATCGGCTTTGCCGACCAGATCTTCATCAGCAAGACCGACCTGGTCGACGACGCCAAGGTCGAGGCGCTGATCCACCGCATCAAGCACATGAACCCGCGTGCGCCGCAGACGCGGGTGAACTTCGGCAAGGTGCCGCTGGCCGATGTGTTCGACCTTCGCGGCTTCAACCTGAACGCCAAGCTCGACATCGACCCCGAGTTCCTGAACGCCGGCGACGCGCATGGGCTGCATGACCACGATCACGATCACCACGATCACGACAGTCATGAGGGTCACGACCATAAGCCCGGCGAAGCCTGCGACCACCCGCATCACCACGCCCACGACGACGACGTGAAGTCGTTCGTGTTCCGCTCCGACAAGGCCTTCTCGCCGGCCCGGCTCGAAGACTTCCTCGGCTCCATCGTCCAGGTCTACGGGCCGAAGATGCTGCGCTACAAGGGGGTGCTGCACATGAAAGGCAGCGACCGCAAGGTCATCTTCCAGGGCGTGCACCAGTTGATGGGCAGCGACCTGGGCCCGAAATGGGCGCCCGGCGAGAAGAAGGGCAGCAAGATGGTTTTCATCGGCATCGACCTGCCGCGCGACATTTTTTTGCAGGGCCTGGAAGCGTGTCTGGCATGACGCGCACGAACGCCAATTTCGTGCCGCATGCACGCCGCACCGGTGGCTACAATCCGCCGCTGCCTGAATGTGCCCTCTCTGTGAGGGTATAACCGGCGATGCGAGGAGAACTCCCGTGACCAAGACACCGGCCCCCAAAGCGCCCGCCAAAACGCTCGCTGCCAGCAAGCCGGCCCCTGCGGTGAAAGCGGCGGCGCCCAGGGCCAAGGCGGTGGCCGGCAAGGCGGCCTCGAAGCCTGCCCCCACGGCGCCTGTCAAGGCCAAGCCTGCCAAGCCTGCCAAACCTGCCACACCTGCTTCAGCGGCGAAGCCGGTGGCGGCCAGGCCGATGCCTGCCAAGCCGGTGAAAGCTGCTGTACCCGCACCTGCACCCGTACCCGCACGCCCTCGACCGGCGCCTGCGGCTCACACCGCGACCCCCAAGGCCGCGGCTGCCCACCCTGCCCCCCCAATGAAACCAGCGCCCACGCCACCCATCACCATCTCCCCGCCGCCAGCACCCGTGCCGCCCCCGAAGAAGTTGTCGCGCACCGCCGCGAAGTACGCGGCACCCGCCGTGCAGGCGCCGCTGCCGCCGCCCACATCGCGCTTCGCTGACCGCTTCGCGCCGCCGCGACCGCCAACGCGGCAGATGAACAACCTCGAACTCGACACCCCGCGCCACGCCCACAAGTCCGACCCGAAGCTCGTCAACGCCTGGAAGACCAAGACCGGCCGCGAACTCACCGAGCCGGAGATCCTGGCGATGCCCGACGCCGAGTACATGAACGACAAGCAGCTCGAGTTCTTCCGTCTGCGGCTGCAGACCTTGAAGGACGACCTGCTCAGCAACGCCGGTGAAACCACCGAGCACCTGCGCGAAGACACCTCCATCGTGCCCGACCCGGCCGACCGCGCCACCATTGAAGAGGAACATGCCCTCGAGCTTCGCACGCGCGACCGCGAGCGCAAGCTGCTGAAGAAGATTTCCCAATCGCTGTCGCGCCTGGACACTGGCGAATACGGCTTCTGCGACGAGACCGGCGAGCCGATCGGCCTGGGCCGCTTGATCGCGAGGCCCACCGCTACGCTGTCGCTCGAGGCCCAACAGCGCCGCGAACTCAAGCAGAAGATGTTCGGCGATTGACCTTTCGGCCGGCCCCTGCGGTTCGACCGCACGCCGGCCCTGCGCTTCAACGAGCCCCCAGGATGTCGGAACCCAAAGACACGACGAGTTTCTTTCGCAAGGTCGTCAAGTTCGTGGCCAACCCCACCACGGAGTGGGCGGAGATCGGCACGCCGCCCGAAGAAGCGCGCGAGACCGAATACGCCAAGGGCGAACTGAAGGCGATGATCGAGCGCAAGCGGCGCAACGACTTCGTCCGCAAGCGCGAGTTCGACATGCTGCGCAAGGTGCGCCGCGAAGGCCTGACCAGCGAGCAGCTTGCCGCGCTCGGCGGCTCGTCCCGGCTCGACGACTCGGAAGCCCGCGTGGCCGACAGCGGCGCCCGCCCCGACAGCGGCGTGAAGGCGAAGATCGACGAGATCGAACAGCAGATGGTGGGCGACACCTATGCCGGTGCCGGCCCGGGCGCCATGCGCCGCTCGCCGGATTTCTACAACGCGCCGACCGAACCGGCGGCCATGAGCCTGACGCCTTCGCGCGCGGCCGGCTTGGCGCCCACTGAAGGCGGCCGGGTCGAAAAAACCCTGGCCGTTCGCGCCAGGGAAGCCACGCTCGGCGCCAGTTCGGCCGTCGTGATGAGCGCCGGCATGTCGCCCTTGACGTCGATCAAGATCGACGCCGCATCGGCCGACTTCGCGCATGCCTTCACTGCCGAACTCGGCGACGTCGCGCACGACCCCGAACTCGACGAGGCGGTGATCGCCTTCGCCAATGCCGACTTCGAGCAGTGCGAGCAGGCCGTGATCACGCTCACCGCCGCCAGCGGCGCGCGCGCCCAGCACGCCGAAACCTGGCTGGTGCTGTTCGACCTGTACCGCGCCATCGGCCAGCAGCACAAGTTCGAGAGCCTGGCGCTCGACTATGCCCAGCAGTTCGGCTGGTCGGCGCCGCAGTGGTTTTCGATGCCCAAGCTGGTGGCCGAGGCGGCGAGCGACGAGCGGCCCAGCACGCCGCGCATCGAAGGTCAGGTGGGTTGGGTCTGCCCGGAGCATGTCGATGCCGAAGAGGTCGCGGTGCTGGCGTCGCTGTCCTTGCAGATGCCCTTGCCATGGGTGTTCGACTGGGCCGGTCTGCGCAGCATCGATGCCGAGGCTTGCGCGCGCCTCAGCGAGCTGTTCCGCCGCTGGATACCGCAGCGCCTGGACATGCGCTGGCTTGGCGGCGAGCGCCTTTTCAGCGTGCTGCAAGACGCCGCGCCGAACGGCGTGCGCGATGCCGACCCGGCATTCTGGCAAGTGCGACTCGACGCCTTGCGCATGGCAAACCGCCCCGACCAGTTCGACGAAGCCGCGATCGACTACTGCGTCACCTATGAGGTCTCGCCGCCGTCGTGGGAAGCAGCGCGCTGCGAGGTGCGTGTGAGCGGTGCCGGCGCCAGCACCTCGACACCGCCGCTGTCGATGGTCAGCGATGTGTCCACCAGCTTCCTCGAATCGCGCCTGACCGAAGACACCAGCCTGGTTCAGGTCGGCAGCGTCGAACTGTCGGGCCAGCTGGTCGGCGACATCGGCGCCACGTTGAAAAAGATGGACGCCGAACTCGGCGCGGCCAGCATGATCAATGTGTCGTGCGCGAAGTTGATCCGGGTTGATTTCATCGCCGCCGGTGACCTGCTGAACTGGGTGCTGGCGCGGCGCGCCGAGAACCGCAGCGTTGCCTTCGTCGATGCGCACCGCATGGTCGCGCTGTTCTTCGGCGCGATGGGCATCAACGAGCACGCCCGGGTCAAGGTCCGGAACATCTAGATCCGCAGCGTCCTCAAGACGCAAGCGCTTGAAAGAGCGCCTACTGCATCAATCTTCCCGACATGGAAAACTTTCACGGCACGACCATCCTGAGCGTGCGCCGAGGCAGCCTCGTGGCGCTTGGCGGCGACGGCCAGGTGACGCTCGGCACCATCGTCATCAAGTCGTCGGCGCGCAAGGTGCGCAAGCTGCACCGCGACCAGGTGCTGGCCGGTTTCGCGGGCGCCACGGCCGATGCCTTCACCTTGTTCGAGCGCTTCGAGGCCAAGCTCGAAAAGCATCAAGGGCACCTGGTGCGCGCGGCCATCGAGCTGACCAAGGACTGGCGCACCGACCGCGTGCTGCGCCGCCTGGAAGCCATGCTCGCGGTCGCCGACCGCGAGGCCTCGCTCATCATCACCGGCAACGGCGATGTGCTGGAGCCCGAGCACGGAATCGTCTCGATCGGCTCGGGCGGCGCCTATGCGCATGCAGCGGCGCGCGGCCTGCTCGCGAACACCGAACTCTCGGCCTACGACGTGGTGAAAAAGTCGCTCGAAATTGCCGGCGAGCTGTGCATCTACACGAACCAGAATCACATCATCGAGACGCTTGAATGACCGGCACGCCCAGCAAATCGAGCCTGACGCCGCAAGAGATCGTCAGCGAACTCGACCGCCACATCGTCGGCCAGGCCAGCGCGAAGCGCGCCGTGGCGATCGCGCTGCGCAACCGCTGGCGGCGCCAGCAGGTGCCCGAGCCGATGCGCGCCGAGATCACGCCGAAGAACATCCTGATGATCGGGCCGACCGGTGTCGGCAAGACCGAGATCGCGCGCCGTTTGGCGAAGCTGGCCGACGCACCTTTCATCAAGGTCGAGGCGACCAAGTTCACCGAGGTCGGCTATGTCGGCAAGGATGTCGATTCGATCATCCGCGACCTGGTCGACATGGCCGTCAAGCAGGAACGCGAACTGGCGATGCGGCGCCAGCGCAGCCGCGCCGAAGACGCCGCCGAAGACCGCGTGCTCGACATCCTGGTGCCGCCGGCGCGCTCGGCGGCCGCCGCTGGCAGCAGCAGCGAATTCGGCTTCACTTCTCCTGCCAACGCGCCAGTGGCACTTCCCGCCACTGAAAACACCGCGCGCCAAGTCATGCGCAAGCGCCTGCGCGAAGGCTCGCTGGCCGACAAGGAGATCGAGATTGAGATCGCCGAGACCCGCCAGGCGCTCGAGATCATGGGCCCGGCCGGCATGGAAGAAATGACCGAACAGCTGAAGGGCCTGTTCGCCAACGCCAACGCCGGCGGCGGCAAGCGCAAGGTGCGCAAGCTGCGCATCGCCGACGCGCACAAGCTGCTGATCGAGGAAGAGGCTGCCAAGCTCGTCAACGACGACGAGGTGAAGGCCGCCGCGCTGACCAACGCCGAAGAGAACGGCATCGTCTTCATCGACGAGATCGACAAGGTCACCTCGCGTTCTGAGGGCAGCGGCGCCGAGGTCTCGCGCCAGGGCGTGCAGCGCGACCTGCTGCCGCTCGTCGAAGGCACGACGGTGAGCACCAAGTACGGCAGCGTCAAGACCGATCACATGCTGTTCATCGCCTCGGGCGCGTTCCACCTCAGCAAGCCGAGCGACCTGATCCCCGAGCTGCAGGGGCGCTTCCCGATCCGGGTCGAGCTCGGCTCGCTGAGCGTCGATGATTTCGAGGCGATCCTGACCCAGACGCACGCCAGCCTGGTCAAGCAATACACCTTGCTGCTGGCCACCGAAGGCGTGACGCTGGCGATGCAGCCCGACGCGATCCGCCGGGTGGCGCAGATCGCCTTCGACGTCAACGAGCGCACCGAGAACATCGGCGCGCGGCGCCTGTCCACGGTGATGGAGCGGCTGCTCGACGAGGTGAGCTTCGACGCCCCGAACCGCGACGGCCAGACGGTGAACATCGACGCCGCCGAGGTGAATGCCAAGCTCGCCGAACTGGCGAAGAACGAAGACCTGTCGCGCTACATTCTTTGATCGGCGCGGGGTGATGGCGGGCGAGCGCGGCTCGTGGATTGAGCGCCCATCGATACGCCTTCAAGAGCAAAGCCAACTCACTCACCGCAGCGGCGCACAGGGCGAGGTGCAACCTAACGCTTCACTCAAACGGCACCCACCGGCTCGCACAGCACCTCGGTCTTCACCGAGCTGGCGATGAAGCACGCGGCGTGCGCCGCTTCGTGCATTGCCAGCAGTTCGGCGCGGCTCGGCGCGCGGCCGGGCGCAAACGCCACGTCGGGGCGCAAGGTCACGCGCGTCATCGCGACCTTGCCCTGGGCGTTGCGGGCCATCACGCCGACGGCCGCATCGGCGTAGCGCAAGGCGCCGAACCCACGCTGCGCGGCAATCGACAGGAACCACAGCATGTGGCAGCTCGACAGCGCGGCGACGAACAGCTCTTCGGGGTCGACCGCCGCGGCGTCCGACCACGGCAGCGGCACGACGTGCGGTGACGACGATCCCGCCAGCTCGGCGCCGCCGTCGAAGCGCAGCCGATGGCGACGGCTGTAGCGGTTGGCGATGAAGTCTTCGCCAGGGGCAAGAGCCCAGAGCAGGTCGGCGCGGTACTCGGCCATGTCGTGAGTCCTTTCCCTTACCTAACTCTCAGCTTGAGCGGCTCTCTGTGAGATCGATCTACAACGCCAGCCGGTGCGACTGGAGTTGCAGCAGGCCCTCGAAGATCAGGGTGTCGACGGTCTCGAACGCCAGCTCGGTGATCGGTGCGAGCTTCACCGCCGCCCCACCGGTCATGAACAGCGCTGGCGCCTGGCCGCTGTGCAGGCTCAGCTTGCGGTGCATGCGCTCAACGGCGCCGGCAATGGCGTCGGCGCCGCCGCTCATCAAGGCGTCGCTGGTGTTGGTGGGAAAGGCAACAGCATCGCCGGTCGGCGCCTTCAGGCCGGCGGTGCCCATCTCGAGCGCGCGCAGCATCAGGCCGAAGCCGGGCAGGATCAGGCCGCCGAGAAAGCGCCCGCCGGCGTCGAGCGCATCGACGGTCACCGCCGTGCCCACCATCACCACCAACGCGGGCCGGGCCCGGCCCTGCGCCAGCACGCGGTGGCGCGCGGCGATCAGCGCCACCCAGCGGTCGACGCCGAGCCGGTTCGGGTGGTCGTAGCTGCTCGTCACGCCGCAGGCGTGGGCGGTGGACACGACCCAGCGCGGCTCCAGATCCCAGAGTTCGAGCTGCTCTTCGACGCGCCGCTTCACGCCCTCGCCGGCCACCACGCAGCCCAGCATGCTGCCGGGCGCGGGCAGCGCAGACCATTCCCTGTCGGCCAGGCTGTCAATGGTCTCGAGGAACACCGCGCCCTGATCGAGCAGCGTTGCGCCCGGCTGGGGCGACGCGTACTGGGCCCACTTCAGACGCGTGTTGCCGATGTCGATGGCGAGAAAAGTCATGGTGCTGGCCTCACGTCGATGACGTCAATCACTTCAGTCAAATCCATCACCTCAGTTGCATGGCCCGCCACTCAGGCCGGCGCCGGCATCGGATCGATGCGCCCGGCCAGCAGGTGGCGAACCCGGCTCAGGGTCTGTGTGCCGGCCAGGGTGCGGTGCCGCTTCAGGATGCGCACTTCGACCTCGTCGAGCAGCGCCGCGAGGTCGCTGCGACTGCGCGCCCGCCGCAGGCGCAGCAAGGTCAGCGAACCGCTCAGCGGCGCCTCGCTGCGCACCGCCTGCATCAGGATGGCGCGCGCTTCGACGAAGGCGGCATCGACGGCGGGCAGGCCCGCAGGCTGCGACGGCGGCCACGGATCGATGGCGCGCGAGTCGTCTTGCACCGAATCGCCGGCGATCGATTCGGGGCCGAGAGTGCGCGAGGCCGCCAACGGCCCCTCGTTGAACGCGCTCTGGCTGTCTGGAACAGGCGGAACGGGCGTAACGGGCGGGCCGGGCAGCCCCGGCGGTGGCACGTCGATATTCAACCCGGCCAGCGGCGGCGGGTTTTCGACGAGCGGCGAAAACGTCGGCTCAGGCAGCATGATCAGGCCGAGTGCCAGCAGGTCGTCGAAGCAGCTTTCGGGCACGCCGGCACGCAGTGCGAGGCTGCGCACTTCGGCTGCGCTGCGCTTGCCATCGACCAGGAACAACACGGTGCGGTGGCGCTGGCTGACGCGGCGCTGCCGCGTGCCGAGCTCGTCCTGGCCGTCGGGGGTCTTGATCGGGATCGTGCCTGCCACCATGGCGGGCACCGGTCAGCCGAGCTCGGCCAGCAGCGCGGCCGGCGTGACGCAGGCGGGGGCCGGAGCAGCGGCCTGCGGGGCCGTGGCCGCGCCGGCTGCACTCGCGGCTGCGGCCGGCCCGCAAGCCGCCACGCGCGCCCGCCAGGCGCCGCCTTCAAGTGCCGGGTAGCCGCCGCAGGCGCGCTCGACGATCTCGGCCGCCAGCGCCTGCAGTTGCGCGGTCGATTGGCGCAGCCGGGCCAGGAACTGCGCGTCGTCGAGCGTGTCGTTCAGGCTGCGGTTCAGCTCGGCGAACCACGCCATCGAGGCCTGGTCGATCATCACCGCCGGGTTGCGCTTGTGGCTGTGCGTCGACCATTCGCGCAGCAGCGCCTGCACCACGACGTTGAGCTTCTGGCACTGCGCCAGTTGGTCGCGAAGTTTCGACAACGCGGGCAGGTCGGCGATGCGGTTCTGGAAGTAGAACTGCGCCAGCACACCCCAGTAAAAGGCGTAGTCCCAGATCACCTTCACCGGCAGCACTTCCGGGTCGCCAAAGATCGGGTACTGGTCGGTGTAGAGCGCCAGCGTGCTGTCGTAGAACGAATGAAACAGCTGGTCGTAGAGCCGGGCGTGCGCGCCGATCGGGCGCTGCGCGCGGTCGAGTGCGATCAGTTCGGTGATGAGGCTGTTGCCGATCGCGATGAAGTCGCTGCCGGGCGAATAGAACGGGTCGAGGAACAGGCCGGCCTCGCCGGTGAGGGCCCAGCGCTGCGCCGAAAACACCTGCTTGCAGCCATACGAAAAATTGCGGAAGAAGGCGAAGTCTTGCAGCAGGTGGCGCTTGCCGTCGAGCTCGTCGAACAGGCGCGGCTGCCATTTCGCGAGCCACTGCATCGCCTTGCCGAAGCTGTCCATCGTGTCGAGCGGGTGCAGCCGCGGGTCGGCGACGATGCCCACCGAATGCGAGCCCGACGCGAGCGGAATCAACCAGACCCAGTAGCCCGCGCCGACCAGGTGATTCGTCGACAACCAGCGCGTTTGCGCTTCGACACGGCCGCGCCACTGCGGGTCGCTCGACCAGGCGTCGATGTCGATGCGGTGCTCGATGCGGAACCACACCGCGTTCGCGTCGTGCGCGTTCTTCTCGGCCAGGCCGAGCTTGCGCTTCAGCAGGCCGGCGCGGCCGCCGGCATCGACGAGCCAGCGCGCCGCCACTTCATGCTGCGAGCCGGCGTGCTCGAAGGTCAGGCGGTGTGGCGCGGTGCTGCCGGCCTTGCCAGCGGGGCCGACAGCGTCGGTAGCGTCCGCCAGTTCGATGCTGCGCACCATCGCCGAATCGATGAAGCGCACGCCCCGGCGCTGTGCCTCTTCGGCCAGGTAGTTCTCGAAGATGCCGCGGTCGAGCTGGTAGCTCGGCACCGCCAGCGGGCGGCTGGCGCCGATCTCGGTGACCTGGTCGATGTCGCGCCGGCCCTCGGAGAAGAAGAAGCGAAAGCCGAACTTGCGCAACTGGGCGTGTTCGAGGTGCGGCTTCAAGCCCAGCACCGAGCTGAAGTAATGCGCGCCGATCTCGACCGTCGACTCGCCGACCTTGTGCGCCGCGTGCGGCACCGGGTGGGCGCGGCGCTCCAGCACCAGCACGTCGATGTCGGCGAAGCGGCCCTTCAGCTGCAGCGCCAGGGTCAGGCCGGCCAGGCCGCCACCCATGATCACGACGTCGGGTTTCGATGTGTCCATGGCGCCAGTATGACCGCGCGCTCGGCGGGCTGTGAAGCCGCCAACTGGCGGCGGCCCGGTCGTTACGTGCCGAGCTTCACACCGGGCCCGCGCAGCCGCAGCTCGAGTGCCAGCGTTGCCGACAGCGGCAGGCGCAACGCCGACGGCCGATCGAGCGCCAGCGCTTCGAACAAGGGCAGGCCATCGGCCATTGCATTGCCGGCCAGCGCCAGCGCGGCGGCGCCGTGCAACGGCCAGGGCGCCGTCGGCCCGCTGGCCAGCGACCACGTCAACGCCGCCACGCTGCGCGCGCCGGGCAGCGGCGACAGCACCAGCGCGAAGCCCAGCAGGCCGCGGCTTTCGGTGCTGGACGCGAGCGCGCCGCAGGCCTCGATGTCGCAGGCCACAAGCAACACGGCGCGCTCTTCAGCGGCGCACTGCACGCAGGCCTCGAGCAGGCCGGCGGCGAAGCTGTGGCGAAAGGCGCTGATCGCCACACTGGCCTGCCTGCAGCCGGTGGCCTGGGTCCAGTAGCCCGAGGCGGCGTTGTGGACCGAGTTGAGGAACTTCGTCGGCGACACCAACGCGGGCGTGTTGATGAGCGCGCTGCACAGGCTGTCAGTCAGCGCCAGGTCGCCATGCGCCGAGCTGAACACGCTGGCCAGGTCGACGGCGCGGTGGCCCGACTGCGCAACGGCCTGCGAAGCGACCTCGAGCGCGAGCGCCACCGAGTCCGGCACGCGGCGGCGTTCGGCCGCTGGCAGCAGCTCGGGTGCAGGCCGGCGCTGCGGTGGGTCGGCGGGCGCCCTTTCACCGCCGACCTCACCCCGAAAAGCGGCGCGAGCCCGAGCCCAGCCGGGCCAGGCCGGCGCCCACATCGCCACGCCATCGATGTAGAGCGAAGTCATTGCGCCGCCTTCCCGTCGCCCGTGGCCGCACCCCGGCCGAACACCAGCACGCAGTTCGTACCGCCGAAACCGAACGAATGGCTGAGCGCCAGACGCACCTCGGCGTGCGCCGGCTGAAGCCTGATCTGCGGGCCGCACAGCGGGTCGAGCATGTCGGTGTTGACGGTGCCGGCCATCCAGCCGGTCTCGATCGCGAGCAGGCTGAACGCCGCGCCGACGATGCCGGCCGCGCCGAGCGTGTGGCCGGTGAAACCTTTCGTCGAACTGGCATGCGTGCGGGCCGGGAAGCGGCGCGCCACCAGCGCCGCTTCAACCTCGTCGTTCTTCGCGCTCGCCGTGCCATGCAGGTTGATGTGATCGATGTCCTGCGCCTCGACGCCGGCCCGCGCCAGCGCGTCGTCCAGCGCCCGCTCTGCCCCCAGCCCCTGCGGGTGCGGCGCCGACATGTGGTGCGCGTCGCTGGCCTCGCCGTGGCCGAGCAGTTGCAAAGCCCCAGGCCCGCGTTCCAGCAGCGCGAAGCCGGCGGCCTCGCCCAGGTTGATGCCGCCACGCCGCACATCGAACGGCCGGCACGGTTCGGGCGACACGAGCTGCAGCGCATTGAAGCCGAACAGCACGCTGCCGCACAGCGTGTCGGTGCCGCCGACCACCGCCGCATCGACGAGGCCCAGGCGCAGCAGCCGCTCGGCCACCGCGAACACCTTGGCGCTCGACGAGCAGGCGGTAGAGACCGTCAGGCACGGGCCTTCGAGGCCGAGCGCGTCTTGCACGAAGGCGCCGATCGAGTGCAGCGTGTGCACTTCCTGGCGCCCCATGTGGGCCGGAAAGCGGCCGGCCGCATCAAGGTGGGCGTAGGCGTCTTCGGTCTCGGCGAGGCTCGACGTGGACGTGCCCATCACCACCGCCACACGGGCCGCGCCGTGGCGGCGCCGGGCGGCCTGCGCGGCGTCGATGAAGCCGTCGGCACACAGGCCGCGCCAGGCGAGGCGGTGGTTGCGGCAATCCCAGCGCGCAATCGAAGCCGGCAAGGGTGCATCGAGGCCATCGACCTGACCGACCCAGGTGGCCAGCGCGTGGCGGCCAAAGGCGTTCGGCCGCAACCCCGAGCGGTGCTCGGTCAACGCCGCCAGCAGGGCCGCCTTGCCGTCGCCGACTGCTGTCGTCGCGGTGTAGCGGGTGACCTGAACGGGGGCGATGCGTGGCAGCACGGTGGGCTCGAAAATGACAGCCCCAAATTATAGAAATCCGAGCGCTGGCGATACACTGCGCGCTCCATGGTTGACGTATACGTCAACCATGAACCGGCACCCGCAGCGGGTGGCCCGAACTCGAACTTCGACGGAGACACCGTGGCCAAGAAACCCCCGAAGCTGGCGGACTATCAATACCGCAACGCGCTGCAAAAGAACGGCGCCGCAGCGTTCGACCTGAAGCGCTTCGACCCGGCCGACAAGCCGTTCGCCAGCGGCGACAAGGCGGCCGACAAGGCCACGCTGGCCGCGCTGGCGGTCGAGCTCGACGATCTGCAAGACCTGTTCTATGCCGACCGCCGCTTCAAGCTGCTGGTGGTGCTGCAAGGCACCGACACGAGCGGCAAGGACGGCACGATCCGCGGCGTCTTCGGCCAGATGAGCGCGCTCGGCGTGCACGCCATCGGCTGGAAGGCCCCGACCGACGAAGAGCGCGCCCACGACGTGCTCTGGCGCATCCACAACCATGTGCCGGCGCTCGGCGAGGTGACGATCTTCAACCGCAGCCACTACGAAGACGTGCTGGTGCCGGTGGTGAACGGCTGGATCACGCCGGAGCAGACGAAGCAGCGCTACGCCCACATCAACGACTTCGAGCGCATGCTGGTCGAGTCGGGCACGGTGCTGCTGAAGTTCATGCTGCACATCTCGAACGGCGAACAACGCACCCGCCTGCAAGAGCGGCTCGACGACCCGAACAAGCACTGGAAATTCGCGGCCAGCGACCTGGAGGTGCGCACTCATTGGGATGCGTACCAGCAGGCCTACAGCCACGCGGTGGCCGCCACCGGCACGACGTGGGCGCCGTGGACCATCGTGCCGGCCGACTCGAAAACGCACCGCAATCTGATGATCGCCGCCGCGGTAAAGCAGGCGCTGCTCGACCTGAAGCTGCGCTACCCGCCGGGTGACGCGGCGTTGAAGAACCTCAAGGTCGTCTGACCTCGACCCCACGGAGACATTGCCCATGACCGACCTGTCCGCCGAATTCAAGGCCCTGGCCGACTACCGCCCGACGAACAAGGTGCGCTTCGTCACGGCCGCGAGCCTGTTCGATGGCCACGACGCCGCCATCAACATCATGCGGCGCATCCTGCAAGGCATGGGCGCGGAGGTCGTGCACCTCGGCCACAACCGCTCGGTCGATGAGGTCGTGACGGCGGCTTTGCAGGAAGACGCGCAGGGCATCGCGATCAGCAGCTATCAAGGCGGCCACGTCGAGTACTTCAAGTACATGGTCGACCTGCTGAAGGCGCGTGGCGGCGCCCACATCCAGGTCTTCGGCGGCGGCGGCGGCGTGATCGTGCGCAGCGAGATCGCCGAGCTGCAAGGCTATGGCGTGACCCGCATCTACAGCCCGGAAGACGGCCAGCGCATGGGCCTGGCCGGCATGATCGGCGAGATGGTGATGCGCTGCGACCACGACCTGTCTGTCCATGCACCGACGGACCTGGCGGCCGTGCAGGGCCAGACCGAAGCGCACTGGCGGGCCTTGGCGCAGCTCATCACCGCGCTGGAAAACGGCAAGGTCAGCGCTGACTTGAAGGCCGCGATGCATGCGCAGGCTGGGTTGACGAAGACGCCGGTGCTCGGCATCACCGGCACCGGCGGCGCCGGCAAGTCGAGCCTGACCGACGAGTTGATCCGGCGCCTCCGGCTGGATCAGAACGATGCGTTGCGCGTGGCCGTGATCTCGATCGACCCGTCGCGGCGCAAGAGCGGCGGTGCGCTGCTCGGCGACCGCATCCGCATGAACGCCATTCAACCCTGGAGCCGCCACGCGGCTCCCCTGACCCCTCCTTCCCCCGCTGGGGGAAGGCCGGATTGGGGGTCGACCGACACCGATGCAGCCCGCAAGACCCCCACCCCACCGTCCCCCGGCGGGGGAGGGAGTCCGGACAACGGCCAGCGCGTCTTCATGCGCAGCCTGGCCACCCGCGACTTCGGCTCCGAGATCAGCCAAGCCCTGCCCGATGTGCTCGCCGCCACCAAATGTGCAGGCTTCGACCTCATCATCGTCGAGACCTCCGGCATCGGCCAGGGCGACGCGGCGATCGTGCCGCTGGTCGATGTGCCGATGTACGTGATGACGCCCGAGTTCGGCGCCGCCAGCCAGCTGGAGAAGATCGACATGCTCGACTTCGCCGAGTTCGTCGCGATCAACAAGTTCGACCGCAAGGGCGCGGCCGATGCGCTGCGCGATGTCGCCAAGCAGGTGCAGCGCAACAAGGAAGCGTGGACCACCAAGACCGAACAGATGCCGGTCTTCGGCACGATGGCCAGCCGCTTCAACGACGACGGCGTGACGGCGCTCTATCAAGCCTTGCTGCCGCGCCTGGCCGGCCTGGGCATGCCGGTCGTCGCCGGCAGCCTGCCGGTGGCTGCGACCCGCCACAGCACCCACCAGGTGCCGATCGTGCCGGGTGCGCGGGCCCGCTACCTGGCCGACATCGCCGATACGGTGCGCGGCTACAAGGCCCGCGCGGGAGTGCAGGCCGCACTCGCGCGCGAAGTGCAGCAACTGCGCGCCAGCGCGGCGATGCTCGTCATCGACAAGCCGGACCGCTCGCGCGCGGCCGAGGCGGTGGTGAACCTCGCCGAGCAGCGCGAGGCGCGGCAAGACGCGCAAGCGAAGAAGCTGCTCGGCATGTGGCCCGACATGCGCAGAGCCTATGCCGGCGACGAGTACGTGGTGAAGATCCGCGACAAGGAATTGCGCACCGAGCTGGTCTACACGTCGTTGAGTGGCAGCAAGATCCGCAAGGTCGCGTTGCCCACCTTCGAGGACCACGGCGAACTGCTGAAGTGGCTGATGCTCGACAGCGTGCCCGGCAGCTTCCCGTACACCGCCGGCACCTTCGCGTTCAAGCGCGAGGGCGAAGACCCGACCCGCATGTTCGCCGGTGAGGGCGATGCGTTCCGCACCAACACGCGCTTCAAGCTGCTGAGTTCAGGCATGGCGGCAAAGCGGTTGTCCACAGCGTTCGACAGCGTCACGCTGTACGGCAACGACCCGGCGGTGCGGCCCGACATCTACGGCAAGGTCGGCAACTCGGGCGTGAGCATCGCCACGCTCGACGACATCAAGGTGCTGTACGGCGGCTTCGACCTGACCAACCCCCAAACTTCGGTGAGCATGACGATCAACGGCCCGGCGCCGACGATCCTGGCGATGTTCATGAACACCGCGATCGACCAGAACCTCGACAAGTTCAAGACAGACAACGGCCGCGAGCCGACCGCCGACGAGGCGCAGAAGATCACCGCCTGGGTCAAGGAGAACGTGCGCGGCACGGTGCAGGCCGACATCCTGAAGGAGGATCAGGGCCAGAACACCTGCATCTTCTCGACCGAGTTCTCGTTGAAGGTGATGGGCGACATCGCCGAGTATTTCGTGCACCACAAGGTGCGCAATTTCTACTCGGTGAGCATCAGCGGCTATCACATCGCCGAGGCCGGCGCGAACCCGATCAGCCAGCTCGCGTTCACCTTGAGCAACGGCTTCACCTTCGTCGAGGCCTACCTTGCCCGAGGCATGCACATCGACGACTTCGCGCCGAACCTGAGCTTCTTCTTTAGCAACGGCATGGACCCGGAGTACACGGTGCTCGGGCGCGTCGCGCGGCGCATCTGGGCGGTGGCGATGCGGGATCGTTACGGCGCCAACGAGCGCAGTCAGAAGCTCAAGTACCACGTGCAGACGAGTGGCCGCAGCTTGCACGCGCAGGAGATCCAGTTCAACGACATCCGCACCACCTTGCAGGCGCTGATCGCGATCTACGACAACTGCAACTCGCTGCACACCAACGCCTTCGACGAGGCCATCACCACGCCGACCGAAGACAGCGTGCGCCGGGCGATGGCGATCCAGCTCATCATCAACCGCGAGTGGGGTCTGGCGAAGAACGAAAACCCGAACCAGGGCGCCTTCATCATCGACGAGCTGACCGAAATCGTCGAGGAAGCGGTGCTCGCCGAGTTTGAGAAGATCGCCGAGCGCGGCGGTGTGCTGGGAGCCATGGAGACGGGCTATCAACGCGGCAAGATTCAGGAGGAATCGATGCACTACGAGATGCTCAAGCACACCGGCGAGTACCCGATCGTCGGCGTCAACACCTTTCGCAACCTGCACGGCGACCCGGTGGTCGACACGCTGGAACTGGCGCGCTCGACCGACGAAGAAAAGCAGAGTCAGTTGCAGCGCCTGGCCGCGTTCCAGACTTTGCACTCTGGCGAATCGCCGGCCATGCTGAAGCGCCTGCAAGACGCGGTGATCGCCAACGCGAACGTGTTCGAGGTGCTGATGGACGCCGTGCGCTGCTGCTCGCTCGGGCAGATCACGAACGCGCTGTTCGAGGTGGGCGGGCAGTATCGGCGCAGCATGTAGGGTGGGAACGCCTTGCGCCGTAGCGCTTAAGGGTCAGTCAGCCGCGTCGTCCAGGATGCCGATCTCGCGCTCGATCTGCTCGGTGCTCGGCAGGCTGGTTTGAAGTTCGGCCGGCAACGACTCGATCAACTGGTACTCGGCCACGCCCATTGGCTTGTGCGAGTCACGAAGCGCGTACTCCGCCACCACACGGTTCTTGGTCTTGCACAGAAGCAGGCCGATAGTTGGTCCGTCCTCGGGCGACTTCACCTGGGCATCGACCGCCGTGAGGTAGAAGCCCAGTTGACCCGTATGTGCCGGCTTGAAGGCACCCGCCTTCAACTCCACGACGACGTAACACCGCAGCTTGAGGTGATAGAAAAGCAGGTCGATGAAGAAGTCATCGCCACCGACTTCGATGGGCACCTGCCGCCCGACGAAGGCGAAGCCGGCACCCAACTCGAGCAGGAAGCGGGAAATGTGGCGCACCAGGGCCGCCTCGATCGCACGCTCGTCGACTTCCGAGCCGATGTCGAGAAAGTCGAAGAGATAGGGGTCCTTCAAGGTGCCGTGTGCCAGGTCCGAACCCGGTGCGGGCAGACGGGCTTCGAAGTTGGTGACCGCGCGGCCCTCGCGCTCCAGCGGTCGCCCCTCGATCTGGTGGGTGAGCACATTGCGGGACCAGCCGTGCTCGACGGCGCGTGCAGCATAGGCCAGCCGCGACGAACGGTCCTTGAACTTGGACAGCAGCACCAGGTTGTGGCCCCAGGGCAAATGTCCAACAGCCTGTTGGACGATTGGCTCATCGGGCCAAGCCTCGGCGAACGCGCGCATGTACAGCAGGTTGGCGCGCGAAAAGCCCTTCATGTCGGGAAAGGCATTGCGCAAGTCGTGCGCCAGCCGCTCGATGACCTTGGCACCCAAGCCCTGCGCCGTCTGCCGGGCCAGGAAGTCGCGGCCGATCTGCCAGTACAGCAGCACCAATTCGCGATTCACCGCCAGCGCGGCGCGCTGCTGGGCGCCGTGGATGCGGGCCTTCAGCTCGACCAGCCATTCGGCGTAGGCCGGCGGGGCAGTGGAGAGTGACGTGGGCCGGGATGTCGGCATGGCGGGCTCGCGTGGGTAAGGCTCGCAACTCAGCGCAGAAACCCAAGTGTCTCAATTGAAGGCGCCAGCTTTGATCGCAGTGCATCGTGCGCCGCTTTCAGCGTTGCCAGCGGCTCGCCGCCGAGATCGCGGTCCGCAAGCGCGCTGCGCACCTGCCACCAGCCGGCGTCCCATGACTGCAGCTTGAACTTCGATGTTCGCAACAGGTTCAGGCACTCAAAGCATTCCCGAAATACCGCTTCACCGGCCGCCACCACCGCCATCGCCTCGGCCGACAGCGCATGGCGCGCCAACCAGCCGGCGGCAAAGCGGTCTTGCGCCGTGCGCAACTGCATCGCGATGTCGGCATCGGCGTGCTGCCATTGACGCATTCGCGCCAATGGCACGGGGAACAAATGGTTGTCGATCTGGTAGGTGCTCCCGCCGTACGCCACATCGCGAATCGCCGTGGTGTTGTTGCTGTTCGCGTACAGGCTCCACACCACGCAGTCGGTAACGAACTCGACGCTGGGCGGCGTGGACGGCTGCATGAACGGGTCACGGTCGTTGTGCCATTGCGCCTTCGGCAGGCGGCGCACGGCATGCACGACCATTGCCTGTTCGAAGTTGCCTGGTGTCACGCTGTGCCCGCCGGCACTCGCGTACGGCCCCGACAACAGCGCCGTCATGTTCTGGTTCTGCAAGTCATTGCCCTTGCACATGAACGAGGCCAAAAAACCGTCACTGATGCGATCGCGCAGGTCGGGGCCGATCGTCTTGACGGTGATCGCCGACGAGAACGGCGGGAAGACGGTGACCGCTGGCGGTCGGGCGATCCATTTCGACAAGTAGACGTCGCGGTGCTCGCTGGCGATGCGCTTCGTCCCGGTCTTTTGCACCGCGTTGTCGAACACATCGAGTTCGATGCGTTGCGACTCGAGCGCCTGCTCGTCATGCAAACGCCACAACAGGAACCCGACCGGGAACTGGCTGGTGCGTGACGTGCCGTCGAAGTTGACCGACGAAAACATGAAGCCGCGCTCGAACGCGAACCGGAACACGCGATCACGCAAGGCCTGGTCGTTGTTCGCATTCAAATACTTGATCTTTGAGAACATGCCGAGCCAGGCCTGGCGGCCGGCGAACTCTCGGCGAATCCGGAAGATGAACTGCGAGAACAGTTCGCGGCTTACCTCCCCCAGCCCCTGTGCGTGCATTTCGTCGCGCACCAGCGTGCGCGATACATCGGCCTTGTTGGCGCCCGCCGCGCCACCTTGCTGGGCAGTGGCAAATGGCGGGTTGATCAGCACGATCCAGCGAATCGCAGGGTTGGCCAGGTCATCGCGCAAGCGCTGCGGCAGCTTCCACGTAAGCTGCGGCGCATACGCCAACAACGTTTGTCCGGTGGCCGTGCGGCCGCCTTCGAACACACTGCCGACATCGTCGTTCAGGTAGTCGTACTGGAACACTTCGGCGGCCGGGAACAGGCGCTCGCAGTGCTCCACGTCCTCGCGGTACAGGGTTGACAAGTACACCTTCGGCCATGCCGCTGCGGGCAGGTGGTATTGCAGGTTGCCGGTGCCGGCCGCCATGTCCCAGAGCCGCACGTCGTCGTGCTCCCACCAGCGCGCGCCGAGGGTTCGCTCGATGTAGTCGAGTGCCTTGCTGGCGAAGCGCAGCGGCGTGAAGAACTCGCCGTGCTTGCGGCGGTCGACCTCGGCCGTCAGGCGGTCGATCTTGGCGAAGATGCCGCGCAGGGTTTCGCTGTCGGTGACCTTCTCGTAGAGGCGCCAGAAGCGTTCGTAGTCATCCGCCAGGATCTGCTTGATGCGAACGTCTTCAGGCCCGACCTGAAAGTACACCCTACCCTGGTTTGCCACGACCTGCGTGCGCCCCAACTGGATGTCGTTGACGAAGTAGCGCGACGATTTGAAGCCGTTGCGCACCGCTTCGCCGAACACTTCGTTCCAGTAGACGAACACGTCTTCAAAGTTGTCTTCGGTGATGAGCTTCTTGTTGTCTGAAAAGTCGAGTGCGAGCTGTGCCACAAAGTGGTGATCGAGTTCACGCAGCGCGGCCTGCGCGGGTTCATCGCTGGTCATTGAAAAGACCTGCAAGCCGCGCATCGCCGCGTGACCTTGCAAGGTCGCAACCAAGCGTGGGTCCGGCTGCGAGGGCGCCAGGTCCCAGTCGAAGCGACCTTCGGATTCGCCGAACACTTCGCGCCAGTCGGCAACAGGGGAGAGCACCACCGTGTCGCGGTCGATAAGGGCCAGCATCGGTGGCACGGCGCGGCGGTCGTGGCCCAGGCGCAGGCGGCGCAGGTAGTACATCGTTTGAGCCAGCACCTGCGCGCAACGCGCAGCCTGAGTCAACGCCGCAACGTGCTTGAACTCGAACAGCATCTGCGGCGTGTAGAGATCGATGTCTTCGCTGGTGTCGTAGTCAAGACCCAGTGCCTTGGCCCAGGCGGCTTTGACATCTTCTTCGCGCTTGGCACGACCGAGCCGATCTTTAAGGTCAGTAAGGCGCTTGGCGGCTTGCTGGGAACTGTTGTTGCGGCGTGTCGGCATCAGGAGGGCGTTGGGGATGTGAGGAGTTTCAAGTCAACCGATTCACGGCTTTGTGCTCAGGCGCCCATCAAGCCGCCAGCGGCTCCACTGCCGCCAGCACTGCTTCCATTCCGTCTCGGGCCACACGAAGCTCATAGTCTTTCTGGAGGTTGAGCCAGAACTCGGCCGTGGTGCCGAAATACCGGCCCAGGCGCAGCGCCGTGTCGGCCGTGATCGCACGTTGCCCCTTCAGGATGGCCGTGATGCGATTGGCCGGCACATGCAGTGCAGTTGCCAACGCGTTGGCCGTCAACTGGTGCGGCGCCAGAAACTCGGTGCGGAGCAGTTCACCGGGCGGTGTCACGACGAGCTTGCGGCGCGGGCGTGCGAGTACGTCGCTGAAATGGGTCTTCTCGAGATCGGTAAATCGAATCGTCATGCTCGTACTCCTGCAGGTCAGTGGTAGTCCACCACTTCGACTTCGGTGGCTTGCCCGGCCTGAAACTGGAAACAGATGCGCCTCTGGTCATTGATCCGGATGCTCCACTGACCGCGCCGGTCACCGCCCAGCTTTTCCAGCCGATGGCTGGGCGGGCTGCGCAGGTCGGCGAGGGTTGCCGCCGCGTGCAACAGGCGCAGCTTGTCGAAGGCGCGTTGTGCGATCTCCGGCGGAAGCCCTTTGACCGCGTTGCCAAGGAACAGGGCGGCCGTGCGCTTGTCCCGGAAGCTTTCAATCATCGTGCGAGACTAGTACGCGTTACGTAAAACGTCAAGCCAGGGTCGATCGGTCCGTGTCCATTGATCCGCGCCGATTTGCGCGTCGTCTCGATGAGCTTCGCGGCATGCGCCCTATGATGCATTTGGCCATGACCCTGACCCGCGCCGAAGCCTACCTCAGCACGTTCCACGACGCGAACCCCGGCGCGACTTCGCGGGCCTTCGAAGCGCTGGGTGTGGCATGCGGCGAACGCAGGTTCGCGTCCACCTACGCGTCGCTCATCGC
>JANXZA010000160.1 GCA_025355745.1 Rhizobacter sp.
TCGACCGGGTTGGTGCTGAGCCACTCTTTCATGATCGGCGAGTTCACGCCGTCGCTGTAGCACCAGCCTTCGTTGCCGGTGTTGTAGGGCGGGTCGATGAAGATCAGGTCGACGGCACCGGCGTAGCGCGGCAGCAGGCTCTTGAGCGCGTGCAGGTTGTCACCGTGGATCACCAGGTTGCCGGCCAGGTCGGCCGAGCCGACGCCTTTTTCGGCATGCGCCAGCAACGGCCGGTAGGGCACCGTCAGGTGGTGGTTGTAAACGTATTCCTTGCCCTTAAAAACGATCTCTGGCATTGCGTGGCTCTCCGGCTGGCTCGCCATTGTCAGGGTTCGATGGCGCACCCTGCGGGCGCGCCGCTCACGTCATTCGCCGGCGACGATCCAGGCCGCCGCGCGCTCGGCAATCATCAAGGTCGGCGAGTTCGTGTTGCCGCTGGTGATGCTCGGCATTACGCTCGCGTCGACCACCCGCAGCCCCTGCACGCCGTGCACGCGCAAGCGCGCATCGACGACCGCCATCGGGTCGCTCACCGGCCCCATCTTCGCGGTGCCCACCGGGTGAAAGATGGTCGTGCCGATGGCGCCGGCGAGTTGCGCCAGTTCGGCGTCGGTCTGGAACTGCACGCCGGGCTTGACCTCCTTCGGCGCGTACTTCGCCAGCGCCGGCATCGCGACGATGCGCCGCGTCAGCCGCAGGCTGGCGGCGGCGATGGCACGGTCGGCCTCGGTGCTCAGGTACTGCGGCGCGATGCTCGGCGCGTCGGCAGGGCGGGCGCTTCGAATCTGCACCGCGCCCCGGCTCGTCGGATTCAGATTGCACACACTCGCGGTGAAGGCGTTGAAGCTGTGCAGCGGCTGGCCGAAGGCGTCGAGCGACAGAGGCTGGACGTGGTACTGCAAATTGGGATGAGCCCGCGTCGCGTCGCTGCGCGTGAAGGCGCCGAGCTGCGACGGCGCCATGCTCATCGGGCCGCTGCGCTTGAAGGCGTACTCGAGGCCGATCAGCGCCTTGCCCCAGAGCGAATTCGCGCTGGTGTTCAAGGTCTTCACGCCTTGCACGGCGTAGACCGCGCGGATCTGCAGATGGTCTTGCAAGTTCGCGCCGACGCCGGGCAGGTCGTGCTCGACCCGCAGGCCGTGCGAGCGCAGCAGCGCGGCCGGGCCGATGCCGGACAACTGCAGGAGCTGCGGCGTGCCGATGGCGCCGGTGCACAGGATCACTTCGCCACCGGGGTTCAAACGCGCGCCGACGCGCTCGCTGCTGCCGGCCTTCACGGCGTCGATGCCGATGGCGCGGAGCCCGCCATCGGCCGATGCCAGCAGCACGCGCTCGATGTGGGCGCCAGTCCAGAGTTGCAGGTTTTGCCGGCGTTCGGCGGGCCGCAGAAAGGCCTTGGCAGCGTTCCAGCGAATGCCGGCGCGCTGGTTCACATCGAAGTAGCCGACGCCGTTGTTGTCACCCCGGTTGAAGTCGTCCGACGCCGGGATGCCGGCCTTCTGCGCGGCTTGCGAGAACGCGTCGAGCACGTCCCAGCGCAAACGCTGCTTCTCGACCCGCCACTCGCCGCCGGCGCGCGCACCGGTGGCGTCGAAGCCGGGCGCGGCGTGAAAATCGCTGGCGCCCTGGTGGAAGTCTTCGTGCTTCAGAAAGTACGGCAGGCATTCGGCCCAGCGCCAGCCGGGGTTGGCACCGAAGCCGTCACCCGCTGCCCAGCCGTCGTAGTCGCGCGCCTGGCCGCGGATGTAGATCATGCCGTTGATGCTGCTGCTGCCGCCGAGCACCTTGCCGCGCGGGTAGCCCAGGCTGCGGCCGTCCAGGCCCGGTTCGGGGTCGGTGCGGTAGAGCCAGTCGGTGCGCGGGTTGCCGATGCAGTAGAGGTAGCCGACCGGAATGTGGATCCAGAGGTAGTCGTCATTGCCACCGGCCTCGATCAGCAGCACACGCTTGGCGGGGTCGGCGCTGAGCCGGTTCGCGAGCAGGCAGCCGGCAGTGCCGGCGCCGCAGATGATGTAGTCATAGGTCGGTTCGGTCATGGCGTGCGGTCGGCCTCAACGGCCCGTGCTGGCGAGGATCGGAAACAGCTTCACCAGCCCGTCGGACATGACCTCGACCGCCAGCGCGGCCAGGATCAGGCCCATCAACCGCGTCATCACGTTGATGCCGGTCTTGCCGAGCACGCGGGCGATGCGCCCGGACAGGCTGAACGCCAGCCACACCGCCAGGCCGATGACGACGCCGTACAGCACCAGCACGCCCTGCTCCCACCAGTGGCGCGTCTTCTCGGCGTAGATGACCATGGTGGAGATGGTCGCCGGGCCGGTCAACAGCGGGATGGTCAGCGGCACGATGGCGATGCTGGCGCCGGCATCGGCCTTGTCGGCGCCTTCGGTGATGTCGTCCTTGCGGCTCTCGGCCGGCTGGGCGTTGAGCATCTGCAGCGCCGACATCAGCAGCAGCAGGCCGCCGCCGACCTGGAACGACGCCAGCGAGATGCCGAAGAACTCGATGATCTTCAGCCCGGCCAGCGCGCTGACGCCGATCACGACGCAGGCGCTGAAGGCCGCGACGCGGATCGTGCGCTGGCGCTGCTGGCGGTTGAAGCCCTGCGTGAAGTGGATGAAGAACGGGATCACGCCGATCGGGTTGACGATGGCCAGCAATGCGATCAACGGCTTGTAGAGGTCCATGGTCGATTGTGGCGGCGCGGGTCAGGCCGCAGGGTCGGCGCTGACGGGCTCGGCGCGCGTGATCGCGTCGGCCGCCTCGGTGGCGTCGGCCAGTGTGCGCAGGTAGCGCAGCCCGGGCACGGCGCGCGCGCCATACCAACTCAGCAGTTCGCCATCGACGAGGTGGACGCGGGCGTTCGGGCACAGGCGGGCGGCTTCTTCGAAATGCTGATGCTCGAAGCGATACGGCTCGGAACTGAGCAGCACGACTTCCACCTGCGCCAGCCACGGCTCGGTGCCGGTCAGCACCGGGTAGCGCGCCGCGCCGGTGGCGCCGCCGACCTGATCCGGCAGCGTGACCCAATGCACCTGCGCCAGCATGCGCGACAGGTAGGTGTCGCGCGCCACCGTCATCCACGGCTCGCGCCAGATCAGGTACAGCACGCGGCGCTCGGGACGGGTGTCGGGCCGGGTCAGGTCAAGCTCGCGCTGCAGCTCCACGGTCAGAGCGGCGGCTCGCTGCGCCACGCCGTCGAGGTGGCCGAAGTGGGCCAGCATCTGATGGATGAGTGCGAGGTTGTCCTCGGGGCTGGCCGGATGCGTGACGATGATTTGCGGCGCGTTGGCCTGGTTGGCATCGCGGTCGCCACCGTCACAACCCCAGGCGCGGATCGCCTCCACGGTGTCGAGCCGGTTCTCGTCGACGTTGACCAGCACATGCGTGGGCGCAAGGCGGCGCAGCTTGGCGAGATTCACGTCTTTCGTGCCGCCGACCTTCGGCACCGAGCGCAACACATCGATCGGGTGGATGCAGAAGCCGGTGCGCGCCACGAGATACCGGCCCAGGCCCAGCGCCACCACAAGTTCGGTCAGGCTGGGCACGAGGCTGGCGATGCGCGGCGGGGTCATCGCGACGGCAGGTTGGCGTCGGCAGGCTCGGTGGCCTCGTCGGGCTTGTCGGGTTCGTTGGTGTGTGCGTCATTGGGTACCTCGGTCATCGCCAGGTACACCGCGCAGGTGCCGCGCAGATAGACCAGGCCGGGCAGCATCAGTGCCAGGGCGAACACCACGCCGCCGCCGACCAGCGCCGCAGCGGCATGGCCGCCGGAGCCGGTCGGCGCGCCGGCCGCGCCGAGACTGCGCAGACCGTAGCCGAACAGACCGGCCATCAACTGCTGCGCCGGCACCTCGACGCCGACTACCGCGACGCCGAGTTGCGCCACGACCCGCCCGCCCGTCATCACGACAAAGGTGGCGATGGCGCCCATGCCGGCGGTGAGCAGGCTTACGGTGGCCGTCAGCAGCACCACCGTCAGCAGGCGCTGGCGCACCAAAGCCACCAGCTGTGTGACGACGACCCGAACGCCCGCGCCCGACCAGACGCCGGGCGCGGCCAGCGGCACCACCACCGCGAGCAGCGACAGCGCGCCCACGCCCACCGCCAGCACGCTCAACGGCACTGCCAGGCCGAACAGCAGCGGGCCGACCACGGCGCCGGTCACTGCCACGCGACTCAGCCACAGCAAGCCGAGCAGCGCGCCGGCCGCCAGCGCATAGGCGCTGAACGCGGTTGCCAGCACGAGCAGCAGGCGGTGCGCGGTCGACAGCGACGCACGCACGGCGGCGGCAACCCCGCGCACGGCCGCGCCGCGCGCATCGTCCATCGCCAGAATGCCTGCGGCGTTGCCGCCATAGAACGCCACGACCAACGCCGCACCAGCCTGCAGCGGGCCCCACGCGCCGGCATGGCGGGCGAGCGAAGCCTCCGCCATCGCTACCAGCAGACCCGCGCTCGCGAACGTGCCCAGCAAGACGGCGAGTGCGCGCGTGTTGCGAACTGCTTCGACGCTGCGCAATACCTCACGAAGGGCGCTCAATGGGTCACGCTCGCGCATCGTGCGGCCTCGGCGGTCGGGGAGTCAAAGTTCGCGGATCATATCTGCGGGCAACACGACCGCGCCGCAGCGTTTTGCACCCTCGCGGCTCGCTCTAAAACAACACTTTAGTCAAGCCCGGCGCACGCACTTGCGCGCAATTCACTTATATTCACAAACCTGTGCATGGAAGCAGCGCCTTCGCTTGAATGGTTCACGATGGGTGGAAGCTCCACTAGGTCTTCAGGAAATGGAAAGGGGCTCTCCCATGGGCAACAAACTTTACGTCGGCAATCTCTCCTACAACATCCGTGACGAGGATCTGCAACAAGCGTTCGCGCAGTACGGCAGTGTCTCTTCAGCCAAGGTCATGATGGACCGCGACACCGGTCGCTCCAAAGGCTTCGGCTTCGTCGAGATGGGCTCTGATGCGGAAGCGCAGGCCGCCATCAACGGCATGAACGGCCAGGCCCTCGACGGCCGTGCCATCGTCGTCAATGAAGCACGGCCGCGCGAAGAGCGTCCGGGCGGCTTTGGCGGCGGCGGTGGTGGCAGCCGCTCCGGCGGTGGCGGTGGTGGCTTCGGTGGTGGCGGCGGCCGCTCCAGCGGCGGCGGCTTCGGTGGCGGCAGCAGTGGTGGCGGTGGCTACGGCGGTGGCGGCGGCAGTGGTGGTGGCGGCGGTTACGGCGGGGGTGGCGGCAGCCGCTCCGGTGGTGGCGGTGGCGGCTACGGCGGCGGTGGCGGCGGCAGTGGTGGTCGCTCCGGCGGCGGCGGTGGCGGAAGCCGCGGCGGCTACTGAGCCAGCCCTCGGCAACCCAAGTGCACCGGTCATTCCGGTGCCAATCAAGGCGGTGGCGCGAAAGCCCACCGCTATTTCTTTGGGCGCAGCGCCTGCGTCAGCGCATCTCGATCGGCGCCGCTCAATCGGCGCGGCGTGGCTTGCGTGGGCGGCCGGCGAACAAGCGATCGAACAGCCGGTTCGGCAACACGCGCATCAGTTTCGCCACCCACCCCATCTGCCACGGAATCACCCGGTAGCTCACGCCCTGCACGATGGCCGTGAACGCGCGCTCGGCAAAGTCATCGGCCTGCATGAGGAACGGCATGCCGTACGGGTTCTTGCGGGTCAACGGCGTGTCGATGTAGCCCGGCCCGAGGGTCACGACCTTCACACCGCTGGCGCGCAACTCGCCACGCAGACTTTCGCAGTAGCTGATGACGCCGGCCTTGCTCGCGCAATACGCGCCGTGGCCCGGCAGGCCGCGAATCCCGGCAACGCTGGCGATGCCGACGAGCCGGCCCGAGCCGCGCGCACACATCGGCGTCACGAACGGCTGGAACGTGGCGGCCAGGCCGAGGTTGTTGGTCTCGAAGGTGGCGCGCATCACGTCAAGGTCGCCCAACACCGCTGTGTCCATGCCGACGCTGATGCCAGCGGCGGCGATGACGACATCGGGCACGCCTTGCGCTGCGAGGCACGCCCGGCCGGCGCCCGTGATGGCCGCGAGATCGCGAACGTCGGCGCCGTAGACCGCGAAGCGGGCCGCCTCAAACCCCTGCGCCTGGGCCCACGCCTGCACTTCGGCAGTGCGCCGCGCGACCAGCGCGAGCCGGTAGCCAGCGCGGTAAAAACGCGCCGCGAGGGCCTGCCCTATACCGCTCGACGCGCCCGTTATGCAGACCAGAGGCAATGTCATTTTTCGGCCCGTCGGAACGGCGCAAACGCGGCGTGGACCCGGCCCTTGAAGTCAACCACCCGACTCAGGTTGTCGAACGCGAACGTGTCGGCGCGAACTTCGGTGCGCCCCTGCTTCATGCTCACCGGAAGGTGCGAGGTGAGCCGCTCGGCGTTGACGAAGTAGTGCAGGAACTCGCCGCGAAACTCGATCGGCTCGCCGTTCGCCAGCGCCTCTCGAACCACGTGCGCGCCACCGCTGAGTTGAACCTCACTGCCGTCGCCATTCGACAAGGCGCTGCGCGCCGTGGCCAGCGTGACGCGGCCGTCCGGCGCCAGCGCACGGATGCGCGGGTTGTCGATCTCGAGCGTGTCGGTGTCGGGGTAGTGACGCATCAGATCGCCTTCGATCTGAATCCGCATCGCGCCATCGGGTGCGAAGCGCTGCACCATGAACTGCGACATGGTGTAGTCGGGCTCGTGGCGCAGCGGCGCCGGTACGCGATCCATGTCGAACAGCGGCGTGTTTTTCACCAGCCACCAGGTGCCGAGCGCGAGCGCCGCCATCAACAGCAGCGGCAGATAGGCCGACGCGGCATCGAGCAGGCGCGCCGGCCAGGGCGCGCTCACAACGCGATCGCCCGGCACGGTCGGCGCCGGCACAGTCGCGGCCGTCAGGATCTCGGCGGCGGTACTCACACGCTCGTGCTCACACGCGCCATCACGTGCCGCCGTCCAACGTCACAAGGTGGCCCCGCAACAGCGCCCCATAGCGCCCGGCAGCCATCAAAAGCAGGTCGCAGCATTCGCGCGCCGCGCCAACGCCGCCAGCGGCCTGTGTGACGTGGTGCGCCAGCGCCCGCACTTCAACGTGCGCGTTCGCCGGCGCGCAAGCGAACGCGGCGCGGGTGAGCAGCGGCAGGTCGGGCCAGTCGTCGCCCATCGCGCACAGCGTGTCCCAGCCCAATGCCAGTTGGGCCATCAGCTGGGTGGCGGCGGCGAGCTTGTCGGCCGCGCCGTACACCGCATGCGCGATGCCCAGCTCGTCAACCCGCCTTCGCACCGCCGGTGAATCCCGGCCGGTGATCACGACCGGCGTGATGCCGCCTTGCGCGAGCAGCTTCAGGCCGTGGCCGTCGAGCGTCGAGAATGCCTTGAACTGTTCGCCATGTTCGCCGATGTACAGGCGCCCGTCGGTGAGCACACCGTCGACGTCGAAGATGGCCCAGCGGATGCCTTGCGCGGCCAGCAGCAACTCGGGCGGGTGCTGCGCCGCCGGCTGCAGCGTGGCGCCGCTGTGCCACTGCGTGCGGTCCTGCGGCATCAGATGACCTTGGCCCGCATCAGGTCGTTCGAGTTCAAGGCGCCGGCCAGCCGCCCGCTTGCATCGACCACCAGCACGCTGGTGATGCGCTGCTGCTCCATCACCTCGGCAGCATCGACGGCGAGGGCGTCGGCGCTGACGAGTTTCGGTGACGGGTGCATCACGTCGGCGGCGCGCAGCGCGCGCAGGTCGGTGCCGCGTTCGCCGCGTTCGATCAGGCGGCGCAGGTCGCCGTCGGTGAAGATGCCGAGCACCCGGCCCTGCCGGTCGGCGATGGCGGTGAAGCCCAGGCCCTTGCCGGTCATCTCGCGCAGCATGTCGGTAAAGGCCGCGTCGGGGCCGACGCGCGGCACATCGGCGCCGCTGCGCATCAGGTCGCGCACATGCATGAACAGCTTGCGGCCGAGGCTGCCGCCGGGGTGCGAGCGGGCGAAGTCTTCCTCGCGAAAGCCGCGCGCATCCAGCAAGGCCACGGCCAGCGCGTCGCCGAGCGCCATCTGCGCCGTGGTGCTGGCGGTGGGCGCCAGGTTGAACGGGCAGGCTTCCTGGTCGACGGCGCTGTCGAGCGTAATGTGAGCATGGCGGGCGAGGGTCGAATCGCTGCGGCCGGTCATCGCCACCAAGATGACGCCAAGCCGCTTCATGGCCGGCAGGATGGCGGCGAGTTCGTCGCTCTCGCCGGAGTTCGAGATCGCCAGCACCACATCGCCGCCGGCCACCATGCCGAGGTCGCCGTGGCTGGCCTCGCCCGGATGCACAAAGAAGGCTGGTGTGCCGGTCGAGGCCAGCGTGGCGGCGATCTTGCGCCCGACATGGCCACTCTTGCCCATGCCCATCACGACAACCCGGCCGCGGCACGCCAGCATCGCCTCGCAGGCGCGGCCGAAGCCTTCGCCCTGGCGTGTCTTCAGGCCGAGCAGGGCGCGCGCCTCGATGTCGAAGGTCTCGCGCGCGAGCTGCAGCGCACGCGCCGCATCGAAAGCGGGAGAGGATGGGTTGGCAGGCGCGGCCGTCATGTGGCGTCCAGTAGGATCGGCCGATTCTAGAGGTCGGCCAACGCCGTCGACGGCCTGCGCGCCGTGCTTGAAACCACTCACCTTCTGATGGCCTCGACGCTCGCCCTCGTGCTGCTCTACCTGGTTGCCGCCGTCGCCGGCGTGGTGGCGTGCCGGCTCGCGCGCTTGCCGCCAATGCTGGGCTATCTGGCGGTGGGCGTGCTGATCGGCCCGAACGCGATGGCCCTGGCGAAAGACTCGGCCGGCGTTCGCTACTTGGCCGAGTTCGGCGTGGTGTTCCTGATGTTCGTGATCGGCCTCGAGTTCAACCTGCCGAAGCTCAACAGCATGCGCAAGCTGGTGTTCGGTCTCGGCCTGAGCCAGGTGGCGTTGACGATCCTTGCCGCGCTCGCCGGCAACGCCGTACTGGCCTGGGCGCTGACCCGCCTCGGCCACCACTGGGGCCTGGGCTGGCAGAGCGCGCTCGCCCTTGGCGGCGCACTGGCGATGAGCAGCACCGCCATCGTCGTCAAGCTGATGGCCGAGCGGCTCGAACTCGAAAGCGAACACGGCCGCCGCGTGATGGGCGTGCTGCTGTTCCAGGACCTGGCCGTGGTGCCGCTGCT
>JANXZA010000162.1 GCA_025355745.1 Rhizobacter sp.
CCATGAACTGCTCGAAGGTGCGCGACTCGCCGGTCGCCTTCGCGCCGCCCGTGTCGAAGTAGGTCTTCAGCGACGCGAGGTAGCCCACCGGCGCGTCCAACCAGACGTAGAAGTACTTACCCGGCGCGTCCGGGATCTCGATGCCGAAGTAGGGTGCGTCGCGGCTGATGTCCCAGTCGTTGAGGCCGACGTGGCCATGCTCGTCGGTGGCGAACCACTCCTTGATCTTGTTCAGCACCTCGAGCTGCAGCCGGCCGGGTGTCGTCGTCCATTCCTTCAGGAAGTCGATGCAACGCTGCGAGGAGAGCTGGAAGAAGTAGTGGTCGCTGTTCTTGAGCACCGGCGTCGCACCCGTCAGCGTCGAGTACGGATGCTTCAGGTCGGTGGGCGAGTAGACGGCGCCGCAGTTCTCGCAGTTGTCGCCGTACTGGTCCTTGGTGCCGCACTTCGGGCACTCTCCCTTGATGTAGCGGTCGGGCAGGAACATGCCCTTGACCGGGTCGTAGAACTGCTCGATCGTGCGCTCGGCGATCAGGCCTTGCTTGCGCAACGCGCGGTAGATGTCCTGCGCGAGCTCGTGGTTCTCGGGCCCGTCGGTCGAGTGCCAGTTGTCGAAGCCGATGTGAAAGCCGTCCAGGTACCGCTGGCGCCCGGCGGCGATGCCGGCGACGAAGGCCTGCGGTGTCTGCCCCGACTTCTCGGCCGCGATCATGATCGGCGCGCCGTGCGCGTCGTCAGCGCAGACGAAGTGCACCTCGTGCCCGCACATGCGCTGAAAGCGCACCCAGATGTCGGCCTGGATGTACTCCATCATGTGCCCGACGTGAAACGGCGCGTTGGCGTAAGGCAGTGCGGTGGTGACGAAGAGCTTGCGGGTCATGGGGCGAGCAGCGTGGCTGGCAAAGCGGTGATTCTAGGGCGCCGGCCACGCATGTCATGTCGCTGCGCTAGACTGCGCGCCGCCGCCTTCATCGCCCGATTCAACGCCACAGCGCCGCTCCCCATGCCCGTCAACGAAACCACCTTGCTAGACGCGCTGAAGACCGTGATCGATCCGAACACCGGCACCGACTACGTCTCGACCCGGCAGCTGAGGAACCTGCGCGTCGCCGGCGCCGACGTGGCCTTCGATGTCGAGCTGGGCTATCCCGCGAAGAGCCAGCTCGACGCGTTGCGCGCGATGCTGGTCGCGGCAGCACGCACCGTGGACGGCGTGGCAAACGTCGACGTGAGCCTGGTGACCAAGATCACCGCGCATGCGGTGCAGCGCGGCGTGCAGTTGCTGCCGAAGGTGAAGAACATCGTGGCGATCGCGTCCGGCAAGGGCGGGGTCGGCAAGAGCACGACCGCCGTCAACCTGGCGCTGGCGCTGGCCGCTGAGGGCGCGACGGTGGGCATCCTCGACGCCGACATCTACGGCCCGAGCCAGCCGATGATGATGGGCATCACCGGCCGGCCCGAGAGCGCCGACGGCAAGACCATGGAGCCGATGGAAAACTACGGCGTGCAGGTCATGTCGATCGGCTTCCTGGTCGACTCCGACAACCCGATGATCTGGCGCGGCCCGATGGCCACGCAGGCGCTCGAACAACTGCTGCGCCAGACCAACTGGGCCGAGCTCGACTACCTGATCGTCGACATGCCGCCCGGCACCGGCGACATCCAGCTGACCCTGAGCCAGCGCGTGCCGCTGACCGGCGCGGTGATCGTGACCACGCCGCAAGACATCGCGCTGCTCGACGCGAAGAAAGGCATCAAGATGTTCGAGAAGGTCGGCGTGCCGATCCTGGGCATCGTCGAGAACATGGCGGTGCATGTGTGCGAGAACTGCGGCCATGTCGAGCACATCTTCGGCGAGGACGGCGGCAAGCGGCTGGCCGCCGAATACAACATGGACTACCTCGGCGCACTGCCGTTGAACCTGTCGATCAGGGTGCAGGCTGACAACGGCCGGCCGTCGGTCGTGAGCGACCCCGACGGCGAGATCGCGGGCCTGTACAAAAGCGTGGCGCGGCAAGTGGCGGTGAAGATCGCGCAGCGCGCAAAAGACTTCTCGTCGAAGTTCCCGAGCATTTCGATCTCGAAGGACACGTGATCGGAACTGGCGGGCGTCGACGCGGAAACGCGGCTTTGTGGCAAAGAGGCGTGTGACGGACAGCCAACATTGAACCAAGCCTCCAGCCCGTTGCGCGCATGAACCTCCTCGACGCGATGCGCTACCTCGTGGCGCTCGAACAGCAGCGCCACTTCGGCCGGGCCGCAAGCGCCTGCCACATCACGCAGCCGGCCTTGTCGAATGCCATCCGCGCGCTCGAAACCGAACTCGGCGTGGCCATCGTGCGGCGCGGTCGAAGCTATGAGGGCCTGACCGCCGAAGGCGAGCGTGTGCTGGCCAGCGCGAACCGGCTGCTGCACGAACAGGAACTGCTGCGCCAGGACCTGCACAGCAGTCAGGCCGCTCCGTGCGGCAGCCTGTCGATCGGCGCCGTGCCGACCACCATCCCGGTGGCTGCCCGCTTCGCGGCGCGCCTGCAGGCGCGCCACAGCGGCATCAAACCGATCGTGCGCTCGCTCAGTTCGCACGAGATCGAGTCGGGGCTGGCGAACCTGTCGCTCGACATCGGCCTGGGCTACACCGACCGGGGCGGCAAGTTCACGGCGCTGCCGCAGTATGTTGAACAGTACTTCCTGCTGCGGCGCGCGGCGGCCGGTGCGGCGGTTGGTGTGGGACCTGCCTTGCAACTTGGCGCAGCCCTGTCGTGGCGCGACGCGGCGGCATTGCCGCTGTGCTTGCTGACCCCCGAGATGCACAACCGCAGCATCGTCGATGCGGCGTTCCGCGCGGCGGGTTGCGAAGTCATGCCGGCGATGCAGACCAACTCCATCGTCAGCAGCGTGCTCAGCGTGCTCGACGGCGAGGTCTGCACCGTGCTGCCCGGCGCGTTGATGGCCTTGGCGCGTGGCCACCCGGGGCTGGAAGCACGGCCGCTGCGCGAGCCCGACGTGCGCACCCCGATCGGCTTCATGGTAGCGACCGGCACCCGCCACTCGCGCGCCCTGGCCGCCGCGCTGGCGCTGGCGACCGACGCGGCGTGGCTGCGCGACGCTGACAGGCACGGGAAACCATCGAGCGCTTGAGCCACATGGGCCGCATAAATCGGCCGCACCTCCACCATTGTGCGGATGAGCGATACGCGGTTCGGCGTTATGTTGATGTTGGTCTGTGCTGTATCCAGGCCCCATGGTCAGTCGAGCGGCGATCTGTTCGGTGCCATCTGATCGACCGGAACATCAGCGTGACAACAGGAGAATCTGCGATGGCGACGAAGCAAAAAACCTCGACCGGAATCGACCGCACGCGCAAAGGGCCGGCCCCTGCGCCCGCGCCGGCCGTCGAGTTGTTCGGCCATGTCATCCTCGTGGAGGGCTATGCGGTGCCGAACTTCACCGGCGTGCACGCGCTGGTGGCGCTGCGCGACACGCCGGGCAAGACGGTAGCGGTGCTCACGACCCAGCAGCGCCTGCAGACCTTGCTCGAGGCAGCGCTGACCAGCGCCAACCTGATCGCGTTCTTCGGTCGCTTGTTGGTCAGCCCGCCGACTCCGCGCGGCGGCAGTTGGGCGGTCGATGTGTACGGCATCGATGGCGTGATCCTGTACTCGGCACCGTAGGAGACGACCGGCGCGGGTCGGCCCGGATCGAAACGTCATTCGCGCGCTGTATCGCACGGTTTCCTGAATCGATTTGACGAGGCAGGCGTTGCTGCGGGATAGTGCGTGGCGGGGATGTGTCGCCGCGCCTTCGGACCCGCCGCGCATGCCTGCTTTGCTTTCACCGACCTCTGCCCTGAACGCTCCGGTGGTGGCTGTCGTCAGCGCCGACGAGATGCGCCAGCGCATCAAGCGCCGCAGCAAGTTGAAGGGCCGGCAGGCCGATGACGTGTCGCTCGCCGAGGTGCGCGCGCTGTTGGGGGACAAGCCCGCCAGCGGCTGGCCGCGCGACCGGTTGATCGAGCATTTGCACCTGCTGAACGACCACCATCTCGGCCTGCACGAACGCCACCTGGTGGCGCTGGCACACGAGACCAATGTGCCAATGGCCGAGGTCTATGAGGTCGCGACCTTCTATCACCACTTCGAGGTGCTGCGCGACGGCGAATCTGCGCCCACGTTGACGGTGCGCGTCTGCGACGGCCTGAGCTGCGAGATGGCCGGCGCGCAAGATTTGCTGCAGCGCCTGCCTGCCCTGCTGGGCGCTGCCGTCAAGGTCATCGCCGCGCCGTGCGTCGGCCGTTGCGAGCAGGCGCCGGTGGCGGTGGTGCATCAGTGTCCGGTGGTGCGCGCCGATGCGGCGGCGGTGGTCGCAGCCGTGGGCGGCGCGCAGACGCGGCACCCCGCAGCGGCCGGCGGTGCCTCGTTCACGCCGGCGTCGTTTGCCGAGCGCAGCGTGGGCGAACCCGGTGACGCCGCGATCGATGTGACGCCGGCCTTTGTCGACTTCGACACCTACCGCGCAGCCGGCGGTTATGCGCTCGCGGCCGAAGCCATCAATGGCCAGCGCTCGGCGCAAGACCTGATCCAGGCGCTTGACGACTCCGGCCTGCGCGGCCTCGGCGGCGCTGGCTTCCCGACTGGCCGCAAGTGGCGCATCGTTCGCGACCACGCCGCGCCACGCCTGATGGCAGTCAACATCGACGAGGGCGAGCCCGGCACCTTTAAGGACCGCACGTATCTGGAGCGCGACCCGCACCGTTTCTTCGAAGGCGTGCTGATCGCCGCCGCGGTGGTCGGCATCGACGCCTGCTACCTCTACCTGCGCGACGAGTACCACGGCTGCCGCGAACTGCTCGCCGCTGAACTCGCGAAGCTGCAACGCGCCGCACCGTTCAAGCTGCCGCACATCGAGCTGCGGCGCGGCGCGGGCGCCTACATCTGCGGTGAAGAGTCGGCCATGATCCAGAGCATCGAAGGCCAGCGCGGCGAGCCGCGGCTGCGCCCGCCCTACATCGCCGAAGTCGGCCTGTTCGGCCGGCCCACCCTCGAACACAACTTCGAGACGCTGTACTGGGTGCGCGACATCGTCGAGCGTGGCGCCGCCTGGTTCACCGGCTTCGGCCGCCATGGCCGCAAGGGCTTGCGCAGCTTCAGCGTCAGTGGGCGCGTCAAACACCCGGGCGTGAAGCTGGCTCCGGCCGGCATCACGGCGCGTGAACTGATCGATGAGTATTGCGGCGGCATGGTGGAAGGCCACACGCTTTACGCCTACCTGCCGGGTGGCGCGTCGGGCGGTATCCTGCCGGCGAGCCTGGCCGATCACCCGCTCGACTTCGACACTCTGCAACTGCACGGCTGCTTCATCGGTTCGGCCGCCGTCATCGTGCTGAGCCAGCACGACCGGGCCCGCGACGCTGCCCTGAACATGATGCGGTTCTTCGCCCACGAGAGCTGCGGCCAGTGCACACCATGCCGTGTCGGCACCGACAAGGCGGCGAAGTTGATGACCGCGCCCGAGTGGGATCAGGCCACGCTCGAAGACCTGAACCAGGTGATGACAGATGCGTCGATCTGCGGGCTCGGCCAGGCCGCGCCGAACCCGATCCGCAGCGTCGTCAAACACTTTTCGCACGAGATCGGAGCACCGGCATGAACGCCCCCGTGGCACTGGCCCGATTGCAGGCCGCGCGCATCGCGTTCACGCTCGATGGCCGCGTCGTCGAGGCGATCGGCGGCGAGACGATTCTGAGCGTCGCCACGCGCGAGGGCGTCGCGATTCCGACGCTGTGCTTCAAGCAAGGCTATCGGCCCGACGGCAACTGCCGCGCCTGCGTGGTCGAGGTGGCAGGCGAGCGCGTGCTGGCACCGAGCTGCTGCCGCGCGGTGCAGCCGGACATGGTGGTGCAGACCGGCAGCGAGCGCGCAAAAAAGAGCCAGCGCATGGTGCTCGAAATGCTGCTCGCCGACTTGCCCGAGCGCGGCCACAAGTGGGTCGATGCACAGGGCGCGTTGCCGCACGGCGAGCTGAGCGAATGGGCGGCTCGCGAGGGCGTGACGGTGCGCCCGGAACTGCGCGCGCTGTGCCGCGAACAGCCGGCGCCGGACCTGTCGCACCCTGCCATGGCGGTGAACCTCGACAGCTGCATTCAATGCAATCGCTGCGTTCGCGCCTGCCGTGAAGAGCAGGTCAACGACGTGATCGGCATGGCGCTGCGCGGCGCGCACAGCCAGATCGTCTTCGACCTCGCCGACCCGATGGGCGACAGCACGTGCGTGGCCTGCGGCGAGTGCGTGCAGGCCTGCCCAACCGGCGCGCTGATGCCGAAGACCTCGGTCGGCTCGCAGGTGGTCGACAAGAAGGTTGATTCGGTGTGCCCGTTCTGCGGCGTCGGCTGCCTGCTGACCTACAACGTGCGCAGCAACGAAATCATCAGCGTCGATGGCCGCGACGGCCCGGCGAATCACAGCCGGCTGTGCGTGAAGGGCCGCTTCGGCTTCGACTACGCGAGCCACCCGCAGCGCCTGACGAAGCCGCTGATCCGCAAGGCCGGCGTGGCGAAGATCGCCAACGCCACACCGAACCCGGTCGACTGGTCCGAGGTGTTCCGCGAAGCGACATGGGACGAAGCGCTGGCGCTGGCCGGCGGCAGCCTGCGCCGGCTGCGCGACGTGCACGGCCCGAAGTCGCTGGCCGGTTTTGGTTCGGCGAAGGGCAGCAACGAAGAGGCCTATCTGTTCCAGAAGCTGGTGCGAACCGGCTTCGGCAGCAACAACGTCGATCACTGCACGCGGCTGTGCCATGCGTCGAGCGTGGCGGCGCTGCTCGAAGGCGTGGGCTCGGGGGCGGTGAGCAACCCGGTGATGGATGTCGAGCACGCGGACCTGATCTTCGTGATCGGCTCGAACCCGACCCAGAACCACCCGGTCGCCGCCACCTGGATGAAGAACGCCGCCCGCAGTGGCAAGCACGGCGGCGCGAAGATCGTGCTTGCCGACCCGCGCCGCACCGACCTGTCGCGCCACGCCTGGCGCACCCTGCAGTTCAACGCCGACACCGACGTGGCGATGCTGAACGCGCTGATCCACACCGTCATCGAAGAAGGCCTGACCGACGCCGCCTTCGTGCGCGACCGCGTCGCCAACTTCGAGGCCTTGCGCGACAACGTGCGCGGCTACAGCCCCGAGGCGATGGCGCCGATCTGCGGCATTCCGGCGCAGACCTTGCGCGAGGTGGCGCGCGCCTTCGCCACCGCGAAGAGCGCCATGATTTTGTGGGGCATGGGCGTGAGCCAGCACGTGCACGGCACCGACAACGCGCGCTGCCTGATCGCGCTCGCATCGGTCACCGGCCAGATCGGCAAGCCCGGTTCCGGCCTGCAC
>JANXZA010000139.1 GCA_025355745.1 Rhizobacter sp.
GGTGCCCAACGAACAGCGCCGCTTCGACCTGAACGAGCCGTACTTCGGCATGTACCTGAGCATCTTCGATTACGCCGCCGAACGGCTCGATGCCGGCGTGCCCGGTGCGCGCCAGCGGGTGCAGGTGCTGGCGCTCGACGGCGTGAGTTCGGCGGCACGCTGCGCAGCCCTGCTCACGCACCTGCGGGCCACGCGCGCCACGGGTCGCTCGAAGGAGGCGGGCCGCTGGATCGATCAGGCGCGGGGCCTCGCCACGGGGGCGCAGAACCCGCGCCTTGAAGGAGGCGTGCTCGTCCAGCTCGGCGACCTGTGCCGTGACGAGGGCCGGATGGACGAGGCGCGCGCCCACCTCGAAGCGGCGGTCGCACTCTTCCGCATCGCCAGCGACCCCGTTGCCCAGGGCCGTGCGCTGGGCATTCTCGCGTCGATCCATCATCAGCAGGGCCGCATTGACGCGGGCCGCGCCAGTCACGAAGCGGCACTTGCGATCCACCGCGCGATGGGTGACCGCACGGGCGAGTGCGTCGTGCTCGGCAACCTGGTCAACCTGCACCATGAGCAAGGCCGCATCGACGAGGCATTGACGCATTACCACCAGGCGCTGGCAATTGCGCGTGAAGTTGGCGACCGTGCGAGCAAGGGACTGAACCTGGGCAACCTGGGTAATCTGCGCATCGATCAGGGCGACTTGGACGAGGCGCTTGAACTGCAGCATGCCGCGCTCGCCATTCATCGCGAGGTCGGCAATCGCCGGGTCGAAGGGGTGGTGCTCGGCAATCTCGGCAACCTGCCTTGCTTGAAGGGCCGCCTGGCCGATGCCCAGGCTCACTACGAGGCTGCGCTCGTGATTGCGCGCGAAGTGGGCAACCGCCGACTGGAGGATTTCTTGCTCGGGCATCTCGGCAACCTGTACCTTGATCTGGACCAGATCGACCGCGCAGCCGACTTCGGTGCCCAGGCGCTGACGATTTTTCGGGCGGTCGGGGACCGCCGCGGAGAGGGCTTCGTGCTCGGCAACCTCGCGGACCTGTCGGTTCGGCAAGGCCATTTCAATGCCGCCCTCGATGTGCTGCGAGCGGGCGAGACCTTGTTGCGCGCCGTCGGCGAGCGCGGCGAACTCGCCAAGCTGGCCTGCGTGCGGGGCTGGGCCGAATTCGCGCTCGGCGATCTGCCCGCCGCCCGCGCCGCACTCGCCGAAGCCGAGTCGGCAGCGTTGGCTCTGGCGGTCGGCCCCGACTCGGAACTGCGCCACGAAATCGACAAACTTCAGCAAAGCCTTTGCCCATGACCCTGACCGAACTCCGCTACATCGTCGCCGTCGCCCGCGAGCGCCACTTCGGCCGCGCCGCCGAGGCCTGTTTCGTCTCGCAGCCCACGCTCAGCGTGTCAATCAAGAAGCTCGAAGAAGAGCTCGATGTGAAGATTTTCGAGCGCGGCGCGAGCGAGGTCACGGTCACGCCGCTGGGCGACGAGATCGTGCGCCAGGCACAGATGGTGATCGAGCAGGCGAGCGCCATCAAGGAGATCGCCAAGCGCGGCAAGGACCCGGTTTCGGGCCCGCTGCGCCTTGGCGTGATCTACACCATCGGACCCTACCTGCTGCCCGACCTGGTGCGCCAGGCCATCGAACACGTGCCGCAGATGCCGCTGATCCTGCAGGAGAACTTCACCGCCAAGCTGCTCGAAATGCTGCGCACCGGCGAGCTTGACTGCGCCATCATGGCCGAGCCGTTCCCCGACACCGGCCTGGCGGTGGCGCCGCTCTACGACGAGCCCTTTGTCGTGGCAGTCCCCAAGGCGCACCCACTGGCCAAACGCAAGCGCATCAGCGCCGAGGAGTTGAAGAAGGAAACCATGTTGCTGCTGGGCACCGGCCACTGCTTCCGCGACCACGTTCTGGAGGTCTGCCCCGAGTACGCGCGCTTTTCGAGCGATGCCGAGGGCATCCGCAAAAGCTTCGAGGGCTCATCACTGGAAACCATCAAGTGCATGGTTGCCTCCGGCATCGGGTTGACCGTGGTGCCGCAACTCAGCGTTCCACGAGATTCCGACCGGCATGTCGCTTATGTGCCGTTCGCACCCCCGGTGCCGACGCGGCGCGTGGTGCTGGCGTGGCGGCGCACATTCACGCGCTACGAGGCGATAGCGGCGCTGCGCAATTCGATTTACGCCTGTGAGCTTCGGGGCGTGTCGCGGCTGACGGCGTAGCGCGCATGACACTGAAATTCGCGCGGCCTTGCCGGGCCCGAGGTGCCCACAGGCCAGGTGCCGGCTGCGCGAATCAGATTGCCACGGTCTTCGCTGCGAGATCACGCAAGGTCGTAGCGATCGAGGTTCATCACCTTGTTCCAGGCCGCCACGAAGTCACGCACGAACACCTGCGGCGAGTCGCTGCAGGCATAGACTTCCGCGATGGCTCGCAACTGTGAGTTCGAGCCGAACACGAGATCGACAACGGTGCCCGTCCACTTGACTTCGCCCGACGCCCGGTCAGATCCCACCAGCACACCTTCTGTCGCAGTGGGCTTTGGCGGACTGGTGTCCGGGTTGGTGTTCATGTCGATCAGACCGGTCGTTTCCTGACCGCCGTCCGGCGACGCGCCTTTGGACGCGGTGGGCGACGCGGCGGCCGACTGCCATTTCGTGCGCATGTCGAGCAGGTTGACGAAGAAGTCGTTGGTCAACGTTTCAGGGCGATCGGTGAAGACGCCGTGCTCGGAATGCTCGAAGTTTGCATTCAACGCGCGCATGCCGCCGACCAGCACCGTCATCTCGGGCGCGGTCAGCGTCATCAGGTTGGCCCGGTCCACCAGCAGCTCGGCCGCCGATGCTTCGTGACCCTTGCGCAGGTAGTTGCGAAACCCGTCCGCAGTGGGCTCCAGCACGGCGAACGAGGCCACATCGGTCTGCTCCTGCGATGCATCGGTGCGCCCCGGCGAGAACGGAACCTTTACATCGTGCCCGGCCTTCTTTGCCGCCGCCTCGACAGCGGCGCAGCCGCCCAGAACGATCAGGTCAGCCAGCGATATCTTCTTGCCTGCCGACTGTGAACCGTTGAAGTCGTTCTGGATCGTTTCCAGCGCCGCAAGCACCTTCGCCAGTTCGGCCGGCTGGTTGACTTCCCAGAACTTCTGCGGCGCCAGGCGAATGCGCGCGCCGTTCGCCCCGCCGCGCTTGTCCGAGCCGCGGAACGTTGCGGCCGAAGCCCAGGCCGTCGTGACCAGTTGGGAGATGGACAGGCCGGTTGCGAGGATCCTGGCCTTCAGGGCCGCAATGTCCTGCTCACCGACCAGGGCATGGTCGACTGCAGGAACGGGGTCTTGCCAGATCAGTTCTTCCTTGGGCACGAGCGGGCCGAGGTAGCGCGCGACCGGCCCCATGTCACGGTGCGTGAGCTTGTACCAGGCCCTGGCGTAGGCGTCTGCAAACTCGGCTGGATTCTTCTGGAAGTGCCGGGAAATCTTCTCGTAGGCCGGGTCCATTCGCAGCGACAAGTCCGTCGTGGCCATGAACGGCGCATGCCGTTTCGACGGATCGTGCGCATCCGGTACCGTGCCCGCGCCGCCGCCGTTCTTCGGCGTCCACTGGTGCGCGCCGGCGGGGCTTTTCGTCAGCTCCCACTCATGACCGAACAAGGTGTCGAAATAGCTGTTGTCCCAGGTCGTCGGGGTGGCTGTCCATGCGCCTTCAAGGCCGCTGGTGATGGTGTGGACGCCTTTGCCGCCGCCAAAGCTGTTCTTCCAGCCGAAGCCCTGCTCTTCGATGCCGGCGCCCTCGGGCTCGGCCCCCACGTACTGGCCCGGATCGGCCGCACCATGGGTCTTGCCGAAGGTGTGGCCGCCGGCAATCAGCGCCACGGTTTCTTCGTCGTTCATCGCCATGCGAGCGAACGTCTCGCGGATGTCGCGTGCCGAAGCGATCGGATCGGGGTTGCCATTCGGCCCTTGCGGGTTGACGTAGATCAGGCCCATCTGCACGGCGGCCAGGGGGTTCCCGAGTTGGCGGTCGCCGCTGTAGCGCTCGTCGCCCATCCACTCGGCCTCGGGGCCCCAGTAGATGTCTTCCTGGGGCTCCCACACGTCCTGGCGCCCGCCGGCGAAACCGAAGGTCTTGAACCCCATCGAATCCATGGCGACATTGCCGGTGAGAACAATCAGGTCGCCCCAGGAAATCTTGCGGCCGTACTTCTGCTTGATCGGCCAGAGCAAGCGGCGCGCCTTGTCGAGGTTGCCGTTGTCCGGCCAGCTGTTCAGGGGCGCGAATCGCTGGGTGCCAAAGCCCGAGCCGCCGCGGCCATCGGCGATCCGGTAGGTGCCAGCGCTGTGCCACGCCATGCGAACGAAGAACGGACCGTAGTGGCCGTAGTCGGCAGGCCACCAGTCCTGCGAATCCGTCATCAAGGCATGCAGGTCCTTGACCACGGCATGCAGGTCCAGGCTCTTGAATTCTTCAGCGTAGTTGAACTCCTGGCCCATCGGATCGGACAGCGACGAGTTCTGGCTGAGGATCTTCAGGTTCAACTGATTGGGCCACCAGTCTGCGTTCGTTCTGGCCCCGGCCACGGTGTGCTTGCGAACGTGGCCCACGACCGGGCACATTGTTTCAGTTGACAAGATTCTCTCCTTTGACGTGATGAAGTTCGACGACGCGCCGAGTCTAGGGTTCGGTCACCGATCGATCAACGGAATATTTCCAATCGGGTCGATAGTGGGGGCCGGCAAACGCAGCGGGCCGATCGCCGGCCGGCGCTACTGGCGGTGCTGCATCGACGACGCCGCTGCCGTGCTAAGTTCCGGTTCGATTTCAAGGAGTTTCGATGGCAAAGAAAAGCAAGCCAATCCTGGCGCCGCGCGGGTCGCAGATCAACATCAACATCGGCATCAGCGAGGCCGACCGCGCCGCGATCGCCGGCGGCCTGAGCCACCTGCTGGCCGACACCTACACGCTGTACCTGACCACCCACAACTTCCACTGGAACGTGACCGGGCCGATGTTCAACACCCTGCACCTGATGTTCATGGCCCAGTACACCGAGCTGTGGAATGCGGTCGATCCGGTGGCCGAGCGCATCCGTTCGCTGGGCCACGTTGCGCCGGGTTCGTATGCCCAGTTCAGCGCGCTCGCGTCGATCAAGGATGCACCGGCAGCGCCGCCGAAAGCGCTCGAGATGGTGCGCATCCTGGTCGCAGGCCACGAGGCGGTGGCACGCACCGCGCGCGGCATGTTTGCGCTCGCCGACAAGGCCGGCGACGAGCCGACCGCCGACCTGCTGACGCAGCGCCTCACGGTGCACGAGCAGACGGCCTGGATGCTGCGCTCGCTGCTCGAAGAGTAGCCGGCACCAGCATCGCCACCGACCCGCCAGACCGGGCGACGAAGCAATCACATGCGCATCGCGATCATCACCTTCGACGGCTTCGACGAACTCGATTCCTGCATCGCGTTCGGGCTTTTGAATCGGCTGAGTGTCGAAGGCTGGAAGGCCGAGATCACGAGCCCGACGACGCATGTCACGTCGATGAACGGCCTGACCGTGCAGGCCCAGCAGCCGCTGGAATTCGCCAATGAGGCTGACGCGGTGATCTTCGGCGGCGGCCGGTACGCGCGCGCCATTGCGCAAGGCATGGGGCAGAGCGGCGCGCTGCTCGATCGGCTGCAGCTCGACCCGGTGCGCCAGATGGTCGGCGCGCAGTGTTCGGGCACCTTGCTGCTGGCCCGCCTGGGGCTGCTGGCCGATGTGCCGGCCTGCACCGACCTGACCACCAAGCCCTGGGTGATCGAGGCTGGCGTGCGGGTCGTCGATGCGCCGTTCCATGCGCGCGGTCCCGTTGCCACCGCCGGCGGCTGCCTCGCCTCGCAATACCTCGCGGCCTGGATGATGGCGCGCGGTGCCGGCTTCGAGGCGGCCGCGAAGGCCCTGCACCATGCCGCGCCAGTGGGCGAAAAGGATGCCTACGTGGCGCGGCTGCTCGATGTGGTGCGGCCGTTCCTGCCGGCCGACGGTTCGGCCCTGCGGCGCGCCTGACGAGCCCGACATGGCCACGTTGCGCGCCCACGACGCCGGGCGAGCGGGGTTCACGCATTGATTCACCCCGTGTTCGATGCCACCCGTGCAGCGCCGACAATCCGCCGCTTCGAGCAAATTTCCCATGCCGATTTCCACCCGCATCAGGCTGCGCCACTGGTTGACGATCCCGTTCGCCGCGCTGGTCACGGGCGTGGCGCTGCTGATCGGCGCGCTGTCGTACCAGGCCGGCAGCCAGGCCGTGGACACGGTGGCCGATCACCTGCTGCTCGAGACCGTGGCCCGCATCGGCCAGGCCATCGACCGCCATGTGGTGGGCTCGGGCGCCGCGCTCGAAGCGGCCTTCCCGCGCGGCATGCCGGCGCCGCCCAGCATCGAGGCCGAGATGGCCGCGCTGCGCTCGCGGTTCTGGATCGCCACTTCGCTGCACCTGGACCCGAACAACTACGTCTATTACGGCAGCCGCGCCGGTCAGTTCTTCGGCCTTTGGCGGCACTCTGCACAAGACGGCGAGCTGCGCCTCAAGCTCAAGCCCGAGGCGAAGCGCGAGTTCTTCCGCTTCAGAGAAATCGACGGTGCGCTGGCGGCGCCGGTGCCCGAAACGCGGCTCTACGATCCGCGCGAACGGCCCTGGTACAAGGCCGGCGCGAGCAGCCTGTCGCACACCTGGACCGCGATCTACATCGACTTTCGCACCGCCGAGCTGGTGGCGACCCGGGCGCGCCGCGTCAACGATCCGGCCGGCCAGCTCGGCGGCGTGGTGGCGACCGACATTTCGCTGCGCAAGCTGAATGATTTCGTGCGCGGCCTGTCGACCAGCGAGCACGCACTGGCCTTCATCATCGAGCCCGACGGCAAGCTGATCGCGTCCTCGCGAACCCCGAATGTGCAGCATCCGGCCCAGGGCACGAATGCGCCCAACCAACGGCTGAGCGCCGCCGACAGTGGCGACGCCGCGCAGGTGGCCGCCTACGCGCAGGTGAGCCAGGCACTGCGCGCCGGCGCCCGGCTCGACAAGGCGATCACGAAACGCTTCGACGGTCCGAATGGCGAGGTCATGCAACTCGCTTTCGACCGCCTGCGCGACGATGCCGGCCTGGACTGGATCACGGTGGTGGCGGTGCCGCGCAGCGACTTCATGCAGGGCGTGACCAGCAACGTGCAGCGCACCGCACTCATCGGCGCAGCCGGCGCTGGCGCCGCGCTGCTGCTGGGCCTGGGCATCCTGGGCTGGATCAGCCGCGACCTGCGCCGCCTGGCCCAGGCCGCGCGTGAAGTCGGCGCCGGCCGGCTCGACGCGCCGCTGGCGGTGCAGCGCGCCGACGAGATCGGCGACCTCGCCAACAGCTTTCGCCAGATGCAACGCCAACTGTCGACCGACCCGCTGACCGGCCTGGTGAATCGCGACGCGCTGCTGCGCGCCATGGGTGCGCGCATCGAGCAGCATCGGCGCGCCGCAGACAGCGGCCGCTTCGCGGTGCTGTTCATCGACCTGGATGACTTCAAGGCCATCAACGACCGGCATGGTCATGCCGCCGGCGACCGCGCACTGATCGAATTCGGGGCCCGGTTGCGCACCGCCTCGCGCGCGGGCGACCTGGTGGCGCGCTACGCCGGCGATGAATTCGTGATGCTGATCGACAACGTCGAAAGCGCTGCCGCAGCCGCGCAGGTGCGCGAGAAAATCGAAGCCTTGCTGGGCTGCTCGGTGGGCGATGCGGCGGTCGGCGGCACGGTCGGCGTGGCGGCCTATCCTGATGACGGCGACAGCGCCGAAGCGCTGGTGCGCCATGCCGATGCCGACATGTACGCGCGCAAGCGCAACGCCAAGACCGCGCGCGGCGCGGGCTGAGCCGGTGCCGCGGGTGCGGGGTAGGTAGCGGCGTAGCACCCGGCCGGCACGGCCTCGCGCCATACTGATTCCGGGCCGCGAACCCGGCTCGACCGGCCGAACCCCGACTTGCCCTGACGCGGCCCACGGTCCCCCACGGCTCCCCCACGTCAACCACGACATCCACGGAGACACGCGATGAGCGAACACACCTACTACAACCAGGCCCTGCACGGTCCGTTCGAAACCCACGACATCGGCGACCTGGCGCTCGAAGAGGGCGGCACCTTGCGCGCCTGCACGCTCGCCTACTCCACCCACGGCACCCTGAACGCGGCGCGCGACAACGCCATCCTGGTGCCCACCTGGTACAGCGGCACGACGAAGATCATGGAGCAGGTCTACATCGGCGAGGGTCACGCGCTTGACCCGGGCAAGTACTTCATCATCGTCGTCAGCCAGATCGGCAGCGGCACGTCGAGTTCGCCGCACAACACCGCTGCGCCGTTCAATGCGTCGCGGTTCCCGAAGGTGCGCATCGGCGACGACGTGCGCGCCCAGCACCGGCTGCTGACCGAGAAGTTCGGCATCACCCAGCTCGCGCTGGTGTTCGGTGGCTCGATGGGCGCGCAGCAGACCTATGAGTGGGCGGTGCGCTTTCCGGCGATGGTCAAGCGCGCCGCGCCGCTCGCCGGCACCGCCAAGAACAAGCCGAACGTGTTCATGATGGGCGAGGTGATCCGCAACATCCTGACCTCCGACCCGGCCTTCGACGGCGGCTTCTACGGCGACTCGGCGCGCATGCACAACGCGCTTCGCCAGCACGCGCATTTCTTCACCGTGATCGGCTGGTGCCACGAGTTCCTGCACGCCGAGATGTGGCGCGCGCTGGGCTTTTCTTCGCTGGAAGACTTCACCACCGGCTTCATGGAGGGCTACTTCCTGCCGATGGACCCGAACGACCTGCTGGCGATGGTCTGGAAATGGCAGCGCGGCGACGTGAGCCGCCACACCGGCGGCGACCTGGCCGCCGCGCTGGCGCGCATCACCGCAAAGGTGACGGTGATGCCGATCGAGACCGACCTGATCTTCCCGCCCGAGGTCTGCGCGGTCGAGGCCGCGCTGGTGCCGGGCGCGAACCTGCAAGTCATCAAGAGCCGCTGCGGGCACCTCGGCCTGTTTGCGATCGAGCCCGACTACATGGAGCAGATCGACCGGCATCTGCGCGAGCTGCTCGGGACAGTGGTCTGAGTCCTGATGGGCGCGCGCCATCGGCGTCGATAATCTCGGGCTGTTTTCAAGAGACGGCCGGCTCGCACCGGCCGCCGCCCCGATGTCCGCCGACTTGTCCACTCAGGTGCGCCGCCGCCGCACCTTCGCCATCATTTCCCACCCCGACGCCGGCAAGACCACGCTGACCGAAAAGCTGCTGCTGTTCTCGGGCGCTATTCAGATCGCCGGTTCGGTGAAGGCGCGCAAGGCGACCCGCCACGCCACGTCCGACTGGATGGAGATCGAGAAGCAGCGCGGCATCTCGGTGGCGTCGAGCGTGATGCAGATGGAGTACCGCGACTGCGTCATCAACCTGCTCGACACGCCCGGCCACCAGGACTTTTCCGAAGACACCTACCGGGTGCTGACGGCGGTCGATGCCGCGCTGATGGTGATCGACGCGGCCAATGGCGTCGAGCCGCAGACACGCCGGCTGCTGCAGGTTTGCCGGGCCCGCAACACGCCGATCCTGACCTTCGTCAACAAGATGGACCGCGAGGTTCAGGAGCCGATGGCGTTGATGGACGAGATCGAGCGCGAACTCGGCATGGAGGTCGTGCCCTTTACCTGGCCGGTCGGCATGGGCAAGGCCTTTCACGGGGTGATGGACCTGCGCGAAAAGCGCATGCGCGTCTTCAGCCCCGGCGAAGACCGGGTTGGCGGCCACGCCGGCGATGAGGTGCTGAGCGGCCTGGACAACCCGGCCTATGCGCAGCGCTTCGGCATGCAGTACGCGCAGTCGAAGGCCGAGATCGAGCTGTTGACGGAAGCCGCGCCGGCCTTCGACCGCGCCGCCTTCCTGAGCGGCCACCAGACGCCGATGTTCTTCGGCTCGGCGGTCAACAACTTCGGCGTGCAGGAGGTGCTCGACGCGCTGGTTGACCTGGCACCATCGCCCGGCCCGCGCATGGCGATGCAGCGGCTGGTGCAGCCCGACGAGCCCAAGCTGACCGGCGTCGTCTTCAAGATCCAGGCCAACATGGACCCGGCGCATCGCGACCGCATCGCCTTCGTGCGCGTGGCCAGCGGCCACTTCAAACGCGGCATGCGCATCAAGGTGGCACGCTCCGGCAAGGAGATGCGGCCGAACACCGTGGTGAGCTTTTTGAGCCAGCGCCGTGAGCTGCTCGACGAGGCCTTTGCCGGCGACATCATCGGCATCCCGAACCACGGCGTGCTGCAGCTCGGCGACACGCTCACCGAAGGCGAGAGCCTGCTCTATACCGGCCTGCCGTTTTTCGCGCCCGAGATGTTTCGCAGCGTCGAGGTGGCCGACCCGCTGCGCACCAAGCAGCTCAAGGCCGGGCTGATCCAGCTTGGCGAGGAAGGTGCGATCCAGGTGTTCCGGCCGGTCGCGTCGTCATTGCTGCTGCTCGGTGCGGTCGGCCAGTTGCAGTTCGAGGTGGTGGCGCACCGGCTCGAACATGAATACGGCGTGAAGGCCCGCATCATGCCGAGCCGCTACCAGGTGGCGCGCTGGGTGACGTGCGACGAGAAGGACGGCGGCACGAAGGAGCTGCAGCGCTTCATCGACGGCAACGCGCACCGCGTGGCCTATGACGCGGTCGATGCGCCGACGGTGCTGGTGGAATACGCGCCCGAGCTGCGCGCGATCGAAGCGAACTGGCCAAAGATCAGGTTCCACGCGCTTCGCGAGCATGCGGGGCTGGTGTTTCAGAAGCAGCTGGAGGGGTGAAGTGACGACCCAAGGCGCCTTCGGCGCCGGCCCTCGAGGGGCGATCCGGCGGCTGAGGTCCTCGCAGTGGGCCTCTTCGTGGCCCATGGCGGCCCGGCGCTCGCCCGATCAGATCGCGGGCGGCAGCGCCGTCAACATCGCCCGCAGTTGCATGAGCAAGGCCGGCACGCTCTCGGAGACGATCAACCAGACCGTCTCGGGCTCGATGCCGAGATAGGCGTGGGCAAGCCGGTTGCGGGTACCGATGATCTGCCGCCAGGCAATCTCAGGGGCGAGCCCTCGCATGTTCATGGGCACGCGTGTGGCGGCCTCGACAAGCAGCTCCAGATTTCGCAACACAGCGTCGTAGCGCATGCGGTCCGCCAAGAGCGATTCCTGGGTGTGCCCTGAGCTGTAGGCCGCAACCCGCTCGCAGAACTCCACCATGTCGCGCAAGTAGAGCTGGTCGTCCCGGTCAGGCAATGGTGATGGCGTCACGCTCGACATAAGGTCGCAGTTGCGGGCGCAAGGCGCGTTCCGTCACGAGATCGACGGCACGGCCCAGCAGATCTTCCAGGTAGAACTGCACGCCGAAATACCGGTCAGGAGTGGCCGGTCCATCAAACCCGACGAGCAAATCGATGTCGCTGCCGGGAAGCGCCGTGCCACGTGCCACGCTGCCGAACAAGGCCAGCCGGGTCACACCGAAGCGCTCGGCGAGCACCGGCTTGTGCTCGCTCAGCAGGGCCAGGGTGTGGGATCGGTCCATGGCTGGATGATGCCGTATCGCCTGTTGTGCCGCTTCAAAACCCGTCGAATTGTTGCGATGGTGAGGCAGGTGCACGTCGGGTCGCGTGGGTCTTTCGCCGGCGTTCAGACGGGCCGACAGGCGCATCGGCGAAGAGGCCTTGCGCGCGCATCGCCACGGCATCCAGCAGCGACCCGGTGCAGATTTGCTGCAGTAAGGCATCCGCCGCTGGCTCCAGATCGACCAGCAGGCCCAGCACGTTGAGCAGGTTCAGCATCTCGGTCGTGTACTCCGCTGGCCAGGAGGCGGGCTGGATGTTGCCGAGTGGCGAAGGCGGCCGACGGTCGCCGATGATCGGGCGCTCGCGCGACTTGCGGCGGTAGCTGAACCACTGCACGAGCACCTGCTTGCCCGAGACCTCGTAGTGCCACACTGCAGCGGGCACCGGCTCGATGAAGCCGCTGCCAACATGAAGGCGCTGAGCTATCGCGTCGTAGCTCAAGACATCGGGCATGCCGTCCGCGTCGCCCGGAATCGCAGCGCCCGCCGGCACCTTGGGGCGGCGTTCGGGGGGCAGGCGCGGCGGGCCGGGCAAGAGCCCGGCGGCCGGGTCGGCAAAGCGCTCGCCAAAGCTGTGCAACCACACGATGCGCCGACCAAGCGCTGCGGCGTCGGTGAAGGTGGCTGCATCGGCGGTGAGTGGAATGCGCAGGCCGGGCGTGGCGAGGTCATTTCGAAAGCGCTCTATGTAGGCGGGGTGAGAGGCCACGGCGGCGATGTAGGCGAACAGGTCTTCGGTGCTGACGGGCCGGCGGTAGGTGGTGGCAAGGTGGGCGAGCAGCGCGGGGCGCAGGTTGGGCTGAGTGGCTTCGGCGTTGGCCCAGAGAGGGAACACACGACCACCAAAGGAGCCCCTAAAGTGATCCAGATCCGGAACGACCGCAGAGAGAGTCAGCGCCGGGCCGGACGTTGGTGCCGTGCGAGAGAGCGCGGTGAGATAGACCTGCCGTTCTGAGCGCGAATTCCACAGCTCAGCATTCGGCTGAGTGATGAGGCGAACATCCGGAATGATCCATTGCCGGTTGAATGAGCGAAACCCGTACCGTACAGGCATTGCACACGGCCCAGTCTCATCGACAAGCGGCTTTGGCGTTGCGTTGAAGCCGGGCAATGCGCCATGCACAACGGATCGGATGTGACGGTCAGCGGGCTTCCCATCGCGGAGCGTCGCATGGAAAAGCTCCTCCTTCTTTTCGAGCGGCGCGTCGATCAAGCGTCGCCAGCGCTTCGACAGCGATTCAGCGTCGGGTGCGATGACCCACACGCGCTTTGGCTGAACGCCCGAGCCGTTGTAGACAAAGAAGTCAGCCAGCGCCGGGTGCCCAGTCCAGGCCGTGCTGGACGCTGGCAAAAAGGGCGCCCGCCCTTCGCTCGGGCACAGCACCCAGCCCGCGTCTTCGAGCCTCAGCGCCACCAGGGCATCGAACTTGGCGCTGCGGTGCCCTGCCGGCAGCGTGCGCCACCGCACGACTGCGGGCTCGGCCTTTTCGACCACGCTCCATCGCGACGCCAGCACGATGCAGACCGGCTGCTGCACGCCCTGGAAGATGCGCGTTGCCACTTCGGGCTGATGGCCTTCGGGCGAACAATCAATCACCCAGACCTCATGGCAGCGCTGGCGCAGGTACTCGCGCATGCGCTGGAAGCCAGGCCCGCCAAGAAAGCCCGCCACGGTGATGAAGGCCACGATGCCGCTGCCGCCGCCCACCCCGTTCGACGGCAGGTGGTCGAACACCTTCCATGTCGCCCAACGCCAGAAGTACACGTACAGGTTGCGCAGGTGCTTGCTGTGTGCACCCACGCGCCAGGAGGCCGGCGGCATCCAGTCGTCGAGCGGTGCAAACGCGCCTTTGATGCGGCCTTCACCTTCAACCCAGCCGCCGCGGCCCTTCGCCTTCTCTTTGTAGGGCGGGTTGCCGATGACCACGGTAATCGGCTCGTCGCGCTTGATCCGATTGGCCTCCTTGCGTTGCCTGCCGATGGGCGCGAGAAAGCCGGCGAAGTGACCGCCGTCGTCGTTCGGGTTGCCCAGCGTGTCGGTCACGAACATGCGCGGCGCGGCTTTGAGCGCGGCGCCGGTCAACGCCAGCGCCTCGGCATAGACGCGCAATTGCGCCACCGCAAAAGGGCCGAGCTGAAGCTCGAAGGCGATCAGACGTTGCAGCGCCGATTCGATGGCAGCGGCGACTGCGCCCGGGCCTTCGTCGGCCGCGACTGCGGCAGCAACATGGCGCAGCACGCCGAGCACAAAGGTGCCGGTGCCGGTGGCCGGGTCAGCCACCGTCACACCCTGGGCGGCGATGCCGCGTGCCAGGTCGAACCCCGGCCGCCGCAGCGCTTCATCGACCAGCCGAACCATGCTGCCAACGACTTGCGGCGGCGTGTAGTAAGAACCCGTGAGCTTGCGCAAGTCGTTGTCGTAGACCTCGAGGAAGTTTTCGTAGAAATACAGCCACGCATCGCTGTCGCCGTTGCTGATCTTCGGCCAGTCGACCACATCGAGCACGCGCTCCAACGTGAGCAGCGACGTGGACAGTGCCTGGCGTGTCTCTTCGCTGTCGGTCAGAAGCTGCAACGCCGTGCCGATGAGCGAGGAGGTCTTCTTCAGCTCCTGGGAAACCACATGCATGCCCGAAGCGATCGTGATGCCGCGTGCCCGTGCCGTGAGCAGGCCAAATGTCACGGCCTGCGCATAGCCGTCTGCGAACTGTTTGTCACTGGCTTGCGGAAACAGCAGCTCACGCCAATCGGCTGCGAGTGTCGTGAGTGCGTCGCTCTTCGCGGCCAGCGCCTCGGCGACTTCATCGCGCAGCAGACGGCACAGCCGCGCGCTGACCTCGGCCAGTTCCTTGGCGGTGGCTGGCGCAATGGGTATCCAGCTGAAGAAGAAGTCGAACAGTGCGTGCAGGCCATGCCCTGGCGCGAGCTTGTCCCCCGAGGTCTCGATGTCGCCTTCCAGGCGCACCAGCGATGACGCGAGTTCGCCGTTGCGCCAGAGGCTGAACTCGTTGCCGTCGGCATAGATCAGGTTCGGCAGTGATTGCAGGCGTTGCCACTGCGCCCTGTCATGGGCTTCTTTCAGGCGCGGCGGGTTGGCTCCTTTGCCCGGTGCCTTGAGTTCGACAAAGCCCACCAGCGCGCCGTGCACGGTGATCGCATAGTCCGGCCGCGTGTGCAAGGCCGCGAGGCTGGCTTCGCCTACGGCCACCACCGCACCGGGCGCGAAGCCGCAGAGGGCGGCCATGTCGCTGACCAGTTGCTCGAACGGCGCACGAAGTTGGTCTTCGGGGGCGCCGGCGACTGACGGGTTGCCGAGCTTGGCTTTGGCGCTCTTGCCGAAACGAGCGACCGCATCAACCAATGTGGGTTTCAATTTCAATTCCCGGGCGATTCGTCAGACGTTGCGCTGACCTTGGCGGCGGAGCATATCGGACTGCTTGCACAGCGCCTGCACCCGAAAAACGCAGTGGGACTTCTGCGCTCCCCCGGGGCGCCGCCGATGAGCCTACGATAGTCAGTCCGCACGCCGATCAGCGGCCGCCGTTTCGCGGCCTCGGCAACAAGCGGTTCAATGCCGGGAGGGCCCGATGAAAACCACTGCGAGTTGGTTGATCTCGATGCTGCTGGCGGCCTGCGCCAGCGCACCTCCGCCGCCACCTTCTGACACCTTGTTCCACGACGAGCTGTTCGCTCCGCCCTCGGTGGCGATCGCCCCGGAGGAAGCGCTCGCCATCAGCGCCGAGATGCGCCGCTACATCGCCACCCGGCTCGTCGCCCGCTCGCGGTTCGACGACCCGAAACAGCGGCTCTTCGACGCGCTCTACCGCCAGGATGGATTGCGGCTCGAGTACGACGCCGCCATCACGCGCACCGCCGCGCAGGCCTTCGAGGCGCGGGCCGGCAACTGCCTTTCGCTGGTGATGATGACGGCCGCTTTCGCCCGCGAAATGGGCCTGGCCGTGAGCTACCAGCTGGTGCGCGGCGACGACACCTGGGACCGCTCGGGCGAGCTCTACGTGGCGGTCGGCCACGTCAACCTGAAGCTCGGCGAGCGCCCGTCGCCGTTCGGCGTCGGCTTCATGCAGCGCGACTCGATGACGATCGACTTCATGCCCTCGCGCAACGCCCGCGCCTTGCACACGCGCGAGGTTCAAGAGCACACGATCATCGCGATGTACCTGAACAACCGCGCGGTCGAGGCGCTGACTCGCGGCCAGCTCGACGACGCCTACGCCTGGGCGCGCGAGGCGATCCGCACCGACCCCGAATTGCCCGGAGCCTACCTGACGCTCGGCGTGGTCTACCGCAATCGGCAGCAGCCCGAGTTCGCCGACCGCGCGCTGCGGCGCGTGACGGACCGCGACCCGGACAACGTCAAGGCGCTCGCGAACCGGATCGTCGTGCTGCGCGATCTTGGCCGCAGTGTCGAAGCGCAGGCGCTGGTCGAGCGCCTGGATCGGCTCGACCCGCACCCGCCGTTCAGCTACTTTCACTTGGGGCTAGCAGCGCTGCGCGAACGCCGCTTCGAGGCCGCGCGGGCGCTGTTCGAGAAGGAAGTGGCGCGCGCCCCGTACCAGCACGAGTTCCAATTCTGGCTGGCCGTGACATGGCTTGAATTGCACGACCCGACCCGTGCGGCGGCGCATCTGGCGCTCGCGGTCGAGGCCAGCACCACGCGCCAGGACCACGACCTGTACGCTGCCAAGCTCGACCGGCTGAAGGCGTTGGGCTTGCGATAGAGGTACCCGCCCGTCGGATTCTTCTGACCTGTGGATGCGTCGAAGCCACCTTGATGCGCCGATGTTGAAACCTGCGAACTGACCGCGCCGCAGGCGAGCTGATTCCTAGATCGACCAACCAAGGGTCATACGCTCGGATCATCGATATGAGCACCGTTACCGTGACCGTCTCGCCGAAGTTCCAGATCGTGATCCCGCTCGACGTGCGAAGGCGCATGAAGCTGGAGCCGGGCGCGAAGTTGATGGTGCTTGAATTCAACGGCGGCTTGCGCCCGATGCCGTTGAAGCCGGCGGCCGCACTGCGCGGCATTGCGCGCGGCATTTCGACGATGGTCGAGCGCGAACCCGACCGGGCGCTGTGACGCCACGCGCCACACCGCGCCGGCGCGCCGCGCCGCGCAAGGTGGCGTTCGGTCCGGTGCTGCTCGATTCGTCGTGCTGGATCGAGTACTTCGCCGACACCGACCGCGCCGACCTGTTCGCGCCGGCGGTTAAATCCGTAGAAACGTTGATCGTGCCGGTGCTCACTGTCTAGGAGGTCGTGAAGAAGCTGGCGCGCGAGGCGGGTGAAGAGACAGCGTCGGCCGCGTTGTCGTTGATGCTGTGTGGCCGCGTCGTCGAGATCGACCTGAGCCTGACGCTCGAAGCCGCAGTGAACGGGCTGCCGATGGCCAACAGCCTGATTTACGCGGCGGCCCGCAGGCATGGCGCGGTGCTGTGGACGCAGGATGCGCACTTCGATGGCTTGCCCGGAGTGAAGTACTTTCGCAAGCCGTGAGGCGGTGGCGGTTTTGCCAGGCCTTGCGGGCGTGCGCCACTCGTGACTGAGGTAATATCAGGAGTATTACGCCACCGGGTCAGCCCACATCATGACAATGACAGTCAAACTTCCGTCGCCTCTGGAACACGGTCTGCGGCAGCGCAGCGCGGCGCTCGGGCGTCCGGCTAGCGAGCTGATTCGCGAAGCGCTGCAAGCGTATCTGGCCAACACCGTCGATCCGGAGGCGTCTGCCTACGGCTTGGGCAAGGACCTGTTCGGGCTGCACCTCGGTCCGACTGATCTGGCCAGCCGGCGCAAGCAGATCGCCGCCGGCCTCTGGGCCGACAAGCACGACCGCCGAACTGCGAAGCGCTGACGTGGCGGAGGCTGGCGCGAAGCCGCGTACCGCAGTCGTTGGTCCGGTGCTGGCGGACGGCGGCCCGCTCCTCGCGCTCTTCAATGGCCGCGACGCCTGGCACGTACGCGTCGTGTCATGGCTGCAGGCCAATACCCAGGTTCGCCTCGTCACGACCTGGCCGGTCGCCACCGAGGTGTGCGCGTTGCTCGCACGCCGCGTGGCCGACGCTGCAGCGCTGGACTTTTTACGCTGGGCGCTGCGCGGCGGCGTCGAGATCGACACGCCTGCCGGCACAGCGCTGGCGGACGTGCTCACCATCAGCGAGCGTTTCAAGGAACTGCCTTTCGACCTGGCCGACGCTTCGGTGGCCGAAGCCGCCGCCCGGCTTCGGATTCGTCAGGTGCTGACCATCGATTCGGATTTTGATGTGTACCGAGACAAGGCCGGCAAGCCACTCGTCAACGTGCTGCGCTGAGCCTTAAGGTCTTACGGCGACGCGCAACGGCGCCAAGCGCACAAGCCCGAGCAGCAGCAGTAGCAGCAGAGCCTCGGGAACCGCACCGCCGTTGCCGACATCGCCGTGACGAACGGCCCAGGCAGCGTGGCTGACAACGGGGTTCCTGATTGGCAACAAGGTTCAGTCAGTTGCCAGATCGCCCCTCACCCCAACCCTCCCGCACGAGTACGCGGGAGAGGGAGCCGACGTACTTTCTCTCCCGCCAAGGGCCACGAAGAGGCCCCGTCGTGACCCCGGGGTGAGGGCCGGCGGCGAAGCCGGTCTTTCGAGCCGCCTGCGGCAATCCAGCGCAGCGGTTCGGGCTTGCAAGCCCGAACGCGCATTGTGGGCACGCTGGGCCCGTTCGCGTTGGCCAGCATGCTCAGGCTGACCCCGGCACAGGCGCGGGGAATCAGGCGTCAGAGAATGTTCGGCCAGCGCACTGCGGTCGCGTCGCTGGAGTTGTAATTCACCCCGATCACGGCAACCAGGCCCGACGCCGGATCGGCCGGGAAGATCAGGATCGCCGAGGTGCGCACCTGCAACCCCGAGTCGTAGACCAACACGCCGTCGCTCGCGCGGCGCAGCCGCAAGCGGCAGTTCGCGCTACGCGAGGCTTGGGCGGCCGAGCTTTCGAACGCCAGAGTGTTGGTCTGGATGTTGCCCGCACCGTCGTTCAACTCGGCCACCAGCGACTCGGTCGAGTCAAAATAGTTGGCGATGCCCGGCACCAATGCGCCGACCCGCGCCGACAAGAAAGAACGGTAGAACACATTGACGGACGGCGAAAAATCGTCGACCTGAAAACCGTTGAAGACGAACGACGCGCCCGTGTTCCGGTCTCGCAACCCGAGGCTGTAACTGCCGTACTCGGCCTCGATGCGCGGCGTGAGGGCGGGGAACGGCAAGCTGGAAACGAGCACGTTGCCACTCAACGAAAAGTTGGTCGACGTGAACTCCGGGTTCAGGTTCAGGAGCCAGAGAAAGCGCGTCGGCACGCTCTGGCCCCCACCGTCGCCGCCACCGCCGCAGCCGGCCAGTGCAGTGGCGCCCGTGGCGGCGAAGAGCGCGAGAATCTTGCGTCGGTCTATGGACATGCGGGTCTCCGGTGGGCCGTGAAGCGGGGCTGCGCCAAGACCGCCCGAAGCTCCAGGGGGCCTGCCGCATCAGCTTAACGCGGCATGCGCCGGATCGGGCGACACGGTTGGCAAGTCGCGGTGACGTCCTACGAGCGCATGAACTCCGCAGGCAGCGCGCGTTGCGGTGCCGGCGCGGCCCCGTTCGGGCATCATGGTGGCCCCATGTTCTCGACCGGAGACGGCCCGTGAAAGCGGCCGTGATCCATCACAACGGCGGGCCGGACGTGCTGCACTATGAACACCCGCCGGACCTGGGGTGCGCCGATGACGGCATCGTCATCGATTTCGAGACCGTGTCCATCGAAGGCGGCGATTCAGCTCGCGCACCGGGCCGGCGCCACCGTGTTCGCCACCGTGCTGCAGGCCGAATACCCGCGTGCGCACGCGCTCGTGGCGGATTGCCTGACGCGGGTTGCCAGCGGTGAATTGCGGGTCAAGATCGCCGAGGTGTTCGCGCTTTCGCAGGCGGCGCAGATGCACACCTACCTCGAAGGGCGCCATGCCTTCGGCCGGGTCGTGATGACGATGTGATGCCGAGATCGGCGGAGAAGCTTCGATGAAATGGATGCAGTATCGCCACGACGGCCACGGCGGCCACGGCGGTGCACAGGGCCTGGGCCTGCTCGAAGCCGATGCGGTCGTCGTGCACACCGGCAATCTGTTCGCTGTGCCAGGCTCGCCGGAGGCGCCGTGCGCTACCGGCGAGCGTCTCGGCGTGGCCGGCATCGAATGGCTTGCGCCGTGCCGGCCGGGCAAGATCATCGGCCTGTGGAACAACTTCCGCGCGGCAGCCGAAAGGAACGGCTGGGCGCAGCCCGCCGAGCCCTTGTACTTCCTGAAGGCGACCAGCAGCGTGATCGCCCACGAGGCGGCGATCCCGGCGCCGACCGGCCATGATGGCCGCGTCGCCTACGAAGGCGAACTGGCGATCGTGATCGGCCGGCGCGCGCGGGCCATCGCGCCGGCGCAGGCGGCCGCGCACATCCTCGGCTACACCTGCGCGAACGATGTGACGGCGCTCGAACTGCTGCACCGCGACCCGTCGTTTCCACAATGGGCGCGCGCGAAGAGCTTCGACGGCTTCGGTGCCTTCGGCCCCGTTATCGAGACCGACTTCGACGTGGCGAACGCAACGCTGCGCACGCTCGTGAACGGCCGCGAACGGCAAAGCTACGCGCTGTCAGACATGTTCTTCGCGCCGCACGAGATCGTCTCGCGCCTGTCGTTCGACATGACGCTGGAGCCGGGCGACCTGATCCTGTGCGGCACCTCGCTTGGCGTGCTGCCGATGAAACCGGGTAGCGTGGTCGAGGTGGTGGTGGACGGCATCGGCACGCTGCGCAATACCTTCGCACCGCCTGCGGCCTGAGCGTTCGCAGAAGCAATCGATGCGCCTTGAATGCAAGAGCCCACTCACTCACCGCCGAGTCGCCGAGAGCGCAGAGGTACGCAGAGAAAGCCAGTCTCAATGAATTCACTCGACGCAACTCTGCGTTCTCGGCGCCTCTGCGGTGGTGAGTTTGAAGTTTCAAGTGGGCCGTCGACATGACTCAAAAGAGCCCGGCCCTTGCAAATCAATTCGGTCGTACCGTCAACTGCCCACGCTGCTGGATCAAGGTCTGCGCCAGCAAGCTGGTGGCCGCATAAATTGCCTCGATCGTCGGTGTCGGCACGGCCGTGATGCGGCCGAGTTCGATCACCGCGCCGACCAGCGCCTCGAGTTCCAGCGCGCGGCCGTGTTCCACGTCTTGCAGCATCGAGGTCTTGTGCGCGCCCACCGCTTGCGCGCCCGCAAGGCGTTGCGCAAGCGTGATCTTGAAGCGCACGCCGAGCGCCTCGGCCACTGCCTGGGCCTCGGTCATCATGCGCTCGGCCAGCGCGCGGGTCGGCGGGAAGCGGCAGATGTTGTCGAGCGTGGCATGCGTCAGCGCCGAGATCGGGTTGAAGCTCAGGTTGCCCCACAGCTTGACCCAGAGTTCGGCCCGGATGTCGCGTGCCACCGGCGACTTGAAGCCCGCGCGCATGAAGGTCTGCGACAGCGCCTCGATGCGCTCGCTGCGGCTGCCGCCCGGCTCGCCGAGCGTGAAGCGATTCCCCTCGATGATGCGCACCACACCCGGCTCGACCAGTTCGGCCGCCGGGTAGACGACGCTGCCGATGATGCGTTCGGGCTCGATGCCGGCGGCGAGTGCACCGTCCGGGTCGACGCTGCTCAGGCTGCGCCCTTCATAAGGCCCGGCGAGCTTGTGGAAGTACCACCACGGCACGCCGTTGATCATCGTCACGACCATCGTCTGCGGGCCGAACAGCGCGCGCAAGCCGGGCAGCACGTCGCGCACCTGGTGCGCCTTCAAGGTCAGCAACACGGCGTCCTGCGGGCCGGCATCGGCCATGTGCTCGACGGCGCGCACCTTGGGCGCATGCAGCGCGCTGCCGTCTTCCTGGATCAGCCGGAAGCCGCGCGCGTTGATCGCTTCGAGGTTGCGGTTGCGCGCGATGAAGGTCACGTCAACACCTGCCAGCGCGAGCTTCGCGCCGAGGTAGCCGCCGATCGCGCCGGCACCGACGATGGCGATTTTCATTGTTTCAGCGGGGCCGCAATCAAGGGCCGCATGTCGCTTCCAGTTCGCAGGTCAAGTGAGTCAGGCGTCACAGCGGGTGCCACTCGAACTGCTGCTCACCGAGATTGAAGATGGCGACGCCCGACGCTTGGCGCGGCAGGCGAAACATGATTTCGCCGCTGGGCGCAGCGACGATGCTGTGCCCACCATCGACACTTTCTTCCGGGCGATTCAGCGCATTCGGCCAGTTGGTTTGCACTACGTACGCACCGGTGGCCAGCGCCAGCCGCTGGATGTCTCGCACATATTCAGGAGGGTCTGTCGGCGGCTTCTCGGGGTCTTGCCTGAGTGCGCCGGGAACGAAGACGATGTCAGCAGCGCCCGGTTTCAACTGCTGCGCAACCACATCCAGGTCATTGACTTCCCGGCAGATGACGGCCGAGCAGTTGAGCCCCTGAAGCCTGGCGATGGGCCGGCCCGACCCGCGAGCGAAGAACGTCGCTTCCGGATCGGTCAGGCCTTGCTTGGAGACAACGGCCTTGGTTTCGCCGTACTCGTCGATCAGCAGATGCGAGTTGTACTTCTCGGCATCGGCGCCAAAGGTTGGCGCGCCGACCGCGATGCCGAGCGAAAGCCTGGCACATGAAGCCTGAAGTTCGCGGATCGCGGGTGCGACCCGCTGCGCAGTGGCTTCCCTTGCGATGTGTCGATGAAACCCCGTAACAGCCAGTTCCGAGAAGCCGCAGAGCCTGGCGCCATGCGCGCTCGCAAGTGTCATGGCGCGAAGGATGGCAGCCACGTTCTCTGAAGTCGTCCAGTGCATGTTGATCTGGGCGATGGCGGTGCGGGTGTTCATGCTGCGGACTTTGGCGGTGGCGACTCACTCATGAAATGTGTCTTGCGGCCGCAAGGTGCGTCGCTCAGGAAGTATGAAGTTCTTCGCGCAGAACCCGGCGCAGCGTTGCCACTGTCAGCGGCTGGGCTTGCGGCCTTGCCTTGCCCGTACCGACAGCCGCCTTGCGCAGCAAAGCATTGATCAGCGTTTGATAGCCGACACCTTCGGCCTCCGCTTGTGCGCGGAAGTGTTCAATGACATCGTCATCGAGCATGATCGTGATGCGGGTCTTGCCGGGCGACGCGATGACGGCCCCGCGCTGGGCTTTGCTGAAATCGTATTCTTCACGCATGGTATCGGTCCGCTTCGCCGCGACTGGCCTTGCGAGCGGAAATCAGGCGCGTCCGCTCTTCGCGCTGGGTGTGGACGACCACAAGTACCCTGCCCAGTGCATCGGTGCCCAAGCGCTGTTCTCCTCGGGAATCAGGGTCTTCGATGGTGAAAGCCAGCGGATCGCGAAGCGCCTGCTCCGCGTGAGCGAAACTGATGCCGTGCTTGCGCAGATTCGTTCTGGCTTTGGCTGGGTCGAATTCGATGGACATCCGCGATTATGCATACGTTATGCATATGCGCAACTCTCCGCCTGCGGGTGCGCATTTCAGATGGCCGGCCCGTGATTCTCGCGCCAGCCCATCATGCCGGGTCCTGCACGGCCGCGTTGTACTCACGTCCACGCGCCCGGCGCCTCAGCGCGCCCCAGGTCGGCGACAGCAGCAGCAGCGCCAGCCCGGTGATGTTGGCCACGAGCGGGTTCGACCAGAAAATCGACAAGCTGCCCTGCGACCCGAGCATCGCCTGGCGGAAGCTGGCCTCGGCCATGTCGCCGAGCACCAGCGCCAGCACCAGTGGCGCAAGCGGGTACTTGAGCTTCTTGAAGCCGTAGCCGAGCACGCCGAAGACCATCATCATCACCACGTCGAACATCGAGCTGTGCACGGTGTAGGCGCCGATCGCGCAGATCGCGCAGATGACGACGATGACCGGCGCGATCACCGCGAACGGGATGCGCAGCAGCGCCGCCCACCACGGCATGGTGGTCAGCACCACGACCAGGCCGACCAGGTTGCCGAGGTACATCGAGGCGATCAGGCCCCAGACGAAATCCTTGTGCTCGACGAACAGCATCGGCCCGGGTTGCAGGCCCCAGATCATCAGCCCGCCGAGCAGCACGGCGGCGGTCGGCGAGCCGGGAATGCCGAGCGTGAGCATCGGCAGCAGCGCCGACGTGCCGGCCGCATGGGCAGCGGTCTCGGGTGCGATCACGCCCTGGATGTCGGCCTTGCCGAAGGTGTTCGGATCGGGCGCGAAGCGCCGCGCCATGCCGTAGCTCATGAACGACGCCGGCGTGGCCCCGCCAGGCGTGATGCCCATCCAGCAGCCCACTGCCGTGGAGCGCAGGAAGGTGCGCCAGTGCCTGGCGATTTCGCCCCACGTTTGCAGCACGACGCGAAAGCTGATGCGCGGGCTCTTGCCCTTGAAGGCCGGGCCTTCTCCCATCGTCAACAAAATCTCGCCGATGCCGAACAGGCCGATCACCGCGATCAGGAAGTCGAAGCCTTTCAGCAGCTCGGGAAAGCCGTAGATCATGCGCAGCTGGCCGGTGACGGAGTCGAGCCCGACGGCGGCGAGCGCGAAGCCCAGCATCATCGAGCCGATGGTCTTGGCGGGCGGCTCGCGGCTCATGCCGACGAAGCTGCAGAAGGTCAGCAACTGCACCGCGAAGAACTCCGCCGGGCCGAACTTGAGCGCGAACTTGGCGAGCCAGGGCGCGAGAAACGTGATGAGCAGCACCGCGAACAGCGCGCCGACGAAGGACGAGGTGAAGGCGGCGGCGAGCGCCTGCGCGGCCTCGCCTTGCTGGGCCATCGGATGGCCGTCGAAGGTCGTCGCGGCCGACCACGGCTCACCCGGGATGTTGAACGGGATCGAGGTGATCGCGCCGCCGAACAGCGCGCCCCAGTAGATGCACGACAGCATGATGATGGCCGACCTGGGGTTCATCGAGAACGTCAGCGGCAGCAGGACCGCGATGCCGTTCGCACCACCCAGGCCGGGCAGCACGCCGATCAGCACGCCGAGCGTGATGCCGATCAGCATGAAGCCCAGGTTGGGCAAGGTCAGCGCGACCGAGAAGCCGTGCGCGAGGTTGTTTATTTCGTCCATGACTGTCTGTCTCTGCGAGCCTCTGCGTTCTCTGCGCCTCTGCGGTGCGTGAGTGGTCTTGTGAATTGCGCGCTCACCCGCCCAGGCCGAGCTTTTGCGCCAGCCCGATGCGCTGCAGCTTGCCGGTCGCGCCCTTCGGGATTTCGTCCATGAAGAGGATCTTCTTCGGCACCTTGTAGTCGGCCGCGCGGGTGGCCACGAAGGCCTGCAGATCGCGCTCGCTGGCGACATGGCCTTCGCGCAGCACCACCACCGCCGCCACCTCCTCGCCGAGCTTCGGGTGCGGCATGCCGAAGCACACCACCTGCGCCACGGCGGGGTGGTCCATCAGCAGTTCATCGACCTCGCGCGGGCTGATCTTCTCGCCGCCGCGGTTGATGATTTCCTTCAGCCGGCCGGTGATGCTGACGTAGCCCTCGGCATCGATCGTGCCCTGGTCGCCGGTGCGAAACCAGCCGTGCGCGAAGCCTTCGGCGTTGGCGGCCGGGTTGTTCTCGTAGCCGGCCGTGACGTTGGCGCCGCGGATCACGATCTCGCCCACACCGCCCGCATCGAGCAGGCCGCCGTCCTTGCCCATGATCGCCACTTCGGGCCCGGCGGCGCGGCCGACCATGCCGGGCTTGCGGGCCGCCGGCGGCAGCGGGTTCGAGGTCATCTGGTGCGTCGCTTCGGTCATGCCGTAGGCCTCGATCAGCGGCGCGTGGAACGCGTCTTCGAGTTCGCGGATCACCTGCGGCGGCATCGACGACGACGACGAGCGCATGAAGCGCAGCGGGTGCCGCGCGATCACGTCGGCGCTGCGGCCGGCGCGCGCGACGATCGCCTGGTGCATCGTCGGCACGGCGGTGTACCAGGTCGGCCTGGCCTCGTCCATCCAGGCGAAGAACTTCAGCGCATTGAAGCCGGGGGTGCAGAACACCTGCGAGCCGGCCGCCAGCGGCGCCAGCACGCCGGCGATCAGGCCGTGGATGTGGAACAGCGGCATGATGTTCAGGCCGCAGTCGGTCGCCACGAACTGCAGGCTGCGGGCGATGTTGGCGGCCGAGGCGCACAGGTTGCGCTGCGACAGCGGCACGATCTTCGGCCGCGAGGTGGTGCCCGAGGTGTGCAGCACCATCGACAGGTCGTCGGGCTGGGCCAAGCCGCCCTGCGCGGCGGGCGTTGCGGGCGGCGCCATGGTGGCGGCGCCAATGTTGCGCGCCACCAGCACGAAGCTGCCTGCGCCGCGCTCGGTCTGCGCCACCAGGTCGAGCACGCGCACGCCGAGCTTTTCGGCCACCGCGATGGCCGGCGAGGTGCTGCTCTGCTCGACGATCAAGGCCTTCGCGCTCAGGTCGGACAGGTAGAACTCGAACTCGTCGGCGCGGTAGCCGGGGTTCAGCGGCGCACTCGTGACGCCACAGGCGCAGGCGGTGAAGCAGGCGGCCATCTCGGGCCCGTTGGCGAGCACGATCGCGACCCGGTCGTTGCGGCCGATGCCCAGCGCATTCAGGCTCGCCAGCGTGTCGGCGATCAAGGCGCGCAGCGCGGCAAAGCTGAGCGGCGCGCGGCCCGGGGCGGCGAGGGCGGGCGCGGCGTCGGCGCCAGCGGCGAGCATGGCGGTGAGGGAAGCGGAAGGTGTCATCGGGCGCGAATCCGGCAATGGTTTTATGGAGCGGGCATTGTGGCGAAGCGGCGCCAGCCGCGCCGCTCAAATGCCGAGCCAGGTACCGATGGCGAGCAGCGCGGTCTCGTCGAAACGCTCGAAGCCGGTGTAGCGCGTCGGCTCCAGCTTCTTGCGCCCATCGTCGCTGGCGCCGAGCGCGAGGAAATACGCGCGCACCTTGTCGACGTCTTCAGCCGACAGGGCGGGGCTGGCGATGATGTGCTTGATCGGCACCGGGCGCGACTTCGCGAGCACCTTGCCGCCGCTCGCGCCCCAGGCCTTGATGACGCCGGCCGAGGCGGTCGCGCCCGACTGCGTGAGCCGGTTCTCGACGAAGAACGGCACCGCATCTTGATAGCGCGTGTAGACCATGTTGACCTGATCGCGGGCCAGACCGGCGTCACGCAGTACCGCGCGCACCATCACCGAAGTGATGGAGTCTTCGTCCGGTGCGCCGAGCTTGCAGCCCTTCAGATCGGCCAGCGAATTCAGCGCCGAGTCGCTGCGCACCAGGAACTGGGCCTGGTAGCTCTGGAAGCCCTTGGTGAGCGCCACCAGGTGGTAGCCGGAGGCCTTGATCGCTTCGATCGAGACATGCGCCGGGTGCACCAGCGCCAGGTCGAAGCGATTCTCGGCCAGGCCCTTGCGCAGGCTGGTGCAGTCGCCGACCGGCTCGACGGTGACGGGCTGCCCGAGCAGCTTCGACAGGTCGGCGGCGATGGCGCTGTAGCGCCCGCGCACCTCTTCGAGCGGCACCCGGTAGGTCACGCCCTCGTTCGCCGCGAACACCAGTGCCTGGGCCCAGGGCGACGCCGACAGCATCAAGACGAGCACGATTGCGGACAGGGCCGCACGCCGACGAAAAGCAGACATTTGAATCACCCCAACGCTTGTTCGATGCGCCGCTGCGTTCGAGCGCAGCATGCACGGCGACGTCACCGACCGACCCGCAGACTCGCAGGCGCCGGGCATCGCGCCGCGCATCATTGCATCACTGCATTACTGCATCACTGCATCACTGCAACATTTCATCGGCGCTGCTGGCTGCCAAGGGGCGAGTGCAGCCACTGTGGCGTGACTGTGAGATTGGCCCGTGACAATGTGGGCATGCCGACCGATGCCGATTTCCGTTCGCGCCTGCGGCTCTACCTTGACCTGATCCGCTGGAGCCGCCCCGCCGGCAGCTACCTGCTGCTGTGGCCGACCCTCGCGGCACTGTGGCTCGCCGCCGACGGCTTCCCCGGCTGGCATCTGCTGGCCGTGTTCACGCTTGGCACCTTCCTGATGCGCAGCGCCGGTTGCGCCGTCAACGACGTCGCCGACCGCGACTTCGACAAGCATGTGAAGCGCACCGCGCAGCGCCCGGTGACGCGCGGTGCGGTCAGCGTCACCGAGGCCCTGCTGCTCGGCGCCGCACTCGCCCTGCTGGCGTTCGCGCTGGTGCTGACGACCAACGCTGCGACCATCGCCTGGAGCGTCGCGGCGCTCGCGGTGAGCTTTGCTTACCCATTCACGAAGCGCTTCTTCGCGATGCCGCAGGCGGTGCTCGGCGTGGCCTTCAGCTTCGGCATTCCGATGGCGTTCGCGGCGGTCCAGGGCGAGGTGCCGGCGCTGGCGTGGGGGCTGCTGGCCGGCAACCTGTTCTGGGTCCTGGCCTACGACACCGAGTACGCGATGGTCGACCGTGACGACGACCTGCTGATCGGCATCCAGACGTCGGCGATCACGCTCGGCCGCTTCGATGTGGCCGGCGTGATGGGGTTCTATGCCGCCTACCTGCTGATCTGGGCCGGCCTGGGTGCGCGGCTCGGGCTGGGCTGGCCGTACTTCAGCGGCCTGGGCGTTGCGGCGCTGATCGCGGCTTGGCATTTCACGCTGATCCGCAGCCGCTCGCGCGACGGCTGCTTCCGCGCCTTTCGCCTGAACCACTGGCTCGGCTTTGCGGTGTTCGCGGGTGTGGTCGGCGACGCCGTCATCGGCGCCTGAAAGTGCATACCTGGCCTGTACGAAGTCGCATCCAGCCGACCAGAAACCACCGTTCGCCCTGAGCCTGTCGAAGGGCTTCGACAGGCTCAGCCCGAACGGGTGTCTATGCGATCTGACCCGGATGGGTATCAGGCGCGCCCTTTGCCTATGCGCACAGGCGCAGGTCGTCGCGCAGTGCATTCACGAGCGGCGGCAACTGCGCCACCCGGTGCACCAGCGCGCCGATGCTGGCGACCTCGGCCTTCAGCCGGATGCTGGCGATCTGGGTCCGCACGGTCGACAGCTTCACCCCCACGTCGCTGGCAATCTGCGCCGGCTCCAGGCCGCGGCACAAGGCCTGGAAGACCTGGCCCTCGGCGTTGGTCAGGCCGTGCCCGCTGGCAAAGCCATGGGCCGACAACTCTTCGCAGATGTGCTGCCTGGACAGCAGCAGCAGCACGCGGGCTTCCTGCGCCGGCTGGCTGCGCGGCAGCGGGATGATCGCCACGGCGATGCGCTCGCTGCCGACGCCCAGGTTCACCAGCCGGCGCAGGCCCTGCGTCGCTGCGGCCTGGATGGCGGCGTTCAAGGTCAGGCCCTGGCGAGCATCGGCGGCGCGCAATTCGCCGCCCGCCAGCTGCAGGCTGGCGCTGCGCCGCAGTTGGGCCAGCGCCGCGTGATTGGCGTGCGCCACCCGGCGCTGTGCGTCGACCAGGAAGATGCCGTAGTCGATCTCGTCGAGCACCAGCGCCATGCAGGCCAGCGCCGCATGGTCGGTGGTGCGCCGGCGCGGGTCGGCTGCGGGACTGGCGACGGGGGGGTCAAGTTCTTGTGGCACGGCATGCTTTCGTGACAGCCCGGCGCACCGTGCACCGGGTTGTCACGAAAGGTAGGCGAGCGGTCAACCTGCCACCATCGGCCATTCGGATGAGGTGGGGCCACCTCATCCTTCTGGCCGAAGGCGCCGCCTTCGCAAGCCGCTTAGAGTGGGCCCATCGGTTCGGCGGGAGGGGCGATGCGTGTCTTGATGGTCGACGACCATGTGATGGTCCTGCAGGGTTTGAAGAACCTGCTGGGCGTGCTGGTCGCGGGCCTGCAGATCGACACCGCCGATGCCCTCGCGGCGGCGCTCCGGCTGGCCGAGGCGACGCGCTACGACCTCGTGCTGCTCGACTGGAACCTCGGCGAATGCAGCGGCGCCGAGTCGATCCGCCGGCTGCGCGAGGTGGGCTGCGCGGCGCGCATCGTGGTGATGTCGGGCGACACCGGCAGCGCGCTGATCCGCACCGCGATCGACCTCGGTGCGGCTGGTTTCGTGCCCAAGCGCTACAGCTCCGAGGCGATGGTGGCGGCGCTCGACACGGTGCTGCAGGGCGGCATCTTCCTGCCCCCGGAAGCGCAGCCGTCCGGCGGTGGGCCGGCGGCCCTGCCCGGCGCCGTGTTGATCGAAGCCGAGCAGCGGCTGCACGAGCTGACGCCGCGCCAGGTCGATGTCTACCGCGCCGCCGCGCGCGGCCTGCCGAATAAGCTGATCGCGCGTGAACTCGGCATCGCCGAGACCACCGTGAAGACCCACCTGTCGGCGGTGTATGCAGCGCTCGGCGTGCGCAACCGGACGGAGGCGGCGTACCAGGCGTCGCGTGAGGGCATTCGTGTCGGGTGAGGTGGTGGATGACGCGGCGGCTGTTGCGCCGGCGGTGTCGCAGGCCGACCTCGCGCAGCGTGTCGCGCGCGAGCAGTTGCGGCTCATCCAGGGTCAGGTCGGCCGTCTGCCGCTGGCTTCGGCGCTGATCGATGTCTTCATCTGCTGGGTGGTCGCGCGCGTCGGCCTGTTGGGGCCGGCGCTGCTGTGGTTGAGCGTGCTGCTCGCGGTGCAGGTGTGGCGCTGGATGGAAGTGCGCCGCGCCATTGCCCGGCCGACGGCAGACCCGCAAGTCGCGCTGCGTTCCCTGTCGACGGTGCTGATGCTGCTCGGCGTGCTGCGCGGCTCGCTCGCGCTGGTGCTGTTCTCGCGCCCGGTGCAGGTCGAGCACTACTTTTTCACGATGGTGTACGTGGGCATGATGGCCGGTGCCGTGGGCTCGGTCGCCGGCCTCGCCTGGCCCTTCTTTGTTTGGGGCGCCCTGGCCTGCGGAACGCTCGCCGCCGCCTGGATGGCGCAGGGCACGGCGGACGCTATCTGGCAAGGCGTGCTGATCCTGGTGCTGCTCGTGATGCTGACCGGCCACGTGCGGGACCAGCGCAAGGGGCTGGAGCAGTTCATCAAGCTGGCCTACGACAACGAACGCCTGGCCGAATCGCTGCGCGCCGCGCGCGACCAGGCCGAGTCGGCCAGCCTGTCGAAGACGCGCTTCTTCGCCGCCGCCAGCCACGACCTGCGCCAGCCGCTCCACGCGCTGTCGATCAACGCCACGACGCTGGAAATACTCGCGCGGCGGGATGCGAACCCGATGATCCGCGAGCTGAGCCAGAGCATCAACCGGGCGCTGAATCAGAGCAACAGCCTGCTCGACAGCCTGCTCGACATCTCGAACCTTGACGCCGACGCAGTGAAGCCGCAACTGCGCGCCACCGACCTCGGCGCCCTGCTGGCCAGCGTGCGCGAAGAGTTCGCGGCACTCGCCGCGCGGAAGGGCCTGGCGCTGACGCTGGAGGTGCCGACGACGGCCACCACGACAGCGGCACTGGCCTGGACCGACCCGGACCTGCTGCGCCGCATCCTCAACAACCTGGTCGGCAATGCGCTGAAGTTCAGCCACGCCGGTGGCGTGACGCTGGGCGCAGCGCGCGTGCCGGAAAGCGACGGCGTGGCGGCGTGGCGGGTCTTCGTCAGCGACACCGGCCCCGGCATCGCGGCCGCCGAACAGGAGCGCGTGTTCGAGGAGTTCTATCAAATCGGCAACCCGTCGCGCGACCGCAGCAAGGGCCTCGGCCTGGGACTGTCGATCGTCAAGCGAACCGCAGCGCTGCTCGGCGCGCCGCTGCAGTTGACCAGCCGCAGCGGCGCCGGAACCTGTGTCGAGCTGCGCCTGATGCCGGCCGAGACCCCGCAAGGCGCGCCGGCAGACGCGCCCGAAGAGGCCACCGACGACGCCCTCGACACCGGCATGCTGGCCGGTCTGCGCGTGCTGGTGGTCGATGACGAGGCCGAGATCCTCAGCTCCCTGCAAGGCCTGCTCGCGCAACTCGGCTGCGAGGTTCGCTGCGCGCCCGACGGCAACGCGGCCGTGGCCTGGCTCGCGCAGGGCTTTGCGCCCCAGGTGCTGCTGATCGACCACCGGCTGCGCGACGAGAGCGGCACCGACGTGATCGCGCGCGTGGCCGCCGTGCTCGGCCCGGTGCCGGCCGTGATCGTCACCGGCGACACCGAGCCGGCGACGATCCAGCTCGCGCACGCGGCAGGCCACCGGGTGATTCACAAGCCGGTGCAGGGCGCACAGCTGATTCGCGCGCTGCGCGAGGCGGTCGAGCGCGGCGGGCCGGCGGGCGCGTGACCGGGACTCCGCGCGGGCGCTACAGCGTGATGACGATCGGCGCGAGCGCCGCCGCCAACGGGCCGCGATCAAACTGCACCTTGACCTGCCAGCCCGAGGGCGTGTGGGGCGTGACGGTCAGGCAGGCAAAGCCATCGCCCGGCGCCCAGGCGTTGGCCGCCACATCGACCTCGACCCGGTAGGTCACGCTTGCATCGCACGGGTCCGGGAAGCACCACGCATCGGGCACTTCGAAGTCGGCCTCGACGGCGTTCGCGAACGGGTAGGGCGCATACAGCGCCGAGCTGTGAACCGAGTGCAGCACGACGCTGCGGCCCGTGCTGTCGCTCACCGTTGCGCGGGCGACGAACGACAGGTGCGCATCACCGGACAGGAACACCACGTTTGATATTTCCTCGCGGCACAGCAAGGCGAGCAGCGCGTTCAGCGAGCCGGGGTAGCCGCACCAGGCATCGGAGTGCAGCGCGCCGCGCGGGCTGCGGGCGCTGCCGCGCAGGCGCGGCAGCAGCATCGACGGCGTGACGACGAATGAGGGCTGGCTGCGCCCGCAGCGCAGCCACTCGGTCAGCGCCATCGTCTGGCGCTGCGACATGATGCGCGGCGCAAGCGGGGCGAGCGCGGCCTTGCGCGCTTGCCGCTCGGTGCGTGTGTCGCCCATGAAGAAGCGCAGGCCGCGGTGCTCGTGCGTGTGCCACAACGTCGGCAGACCTTCCGCGCCGGGGTCGTTGCGCTGGTAACGCACATAGGCTGCGGTGCCGGCGCGCTGGCGGGCCTCGTTGTCGGCGTCGGCCTGCGGGTCGGCGGGCGGCGGCAGCGGCTCCCAGTTGTCGCTGATCTCGTGGTCGTCGAGCATCATCAAGGTCGGCACCGAGCCGAGTACCGCGAGTGCGCCGACGCTGCCGAGCCAGTTCTCATAGGGAATGCGCAGCCAGTTGTCGATCTCGCGCGAGGCCCTGGCCGCCGCTGCGGCCGGAGCGACCCGCGCGCGCGGATCGAACAGGCCGGCCGTGGCGTCGACGTAGACCTGGTCGCCGGCCAGCACCAGCAGGCTCGGCCGGTCGACTTCGCTGCCGGTCCGCAGCCGTCTTGCCAGCCGCCGCATCGACGCATCGGCCGGGCCACAGCGCTCGGGCGGGGCGACGGGTGGCGTGGTGTCGAGCAGGCCGGCGGGGTACTGGCAACTGGCGACGACGAAGGTGGTGGCGTCGAACGCGGGCGGTGGGCCGTTCGACTGCCGCGCGCCGGGCAGGTCGGCCGGGTCGAGGAACACCAGGCCGCGTTGCAGCCATTGCGGGTTGCGGGTTGGCGCTGCGAACAGCGATTCGAGAAGCCAAAGCTCGTCATCGACGCGGATCTTTCGCTTGACGATTTCATCGCTTGGCGGGAAGGCAATGCCTCTCGTCAACGGGTCTTGATGAAACATCAGCACGACGAGGCGGGCCGGGCTGTGCGGCCCGCGCGCGAGCCACTCAGCCGCGTCGTAGCGTTCGGTGTACGGCGATGGCAATTGGACCCCGCCGGTTCGGCGATAGAAGTTCAACTGGTCGCGGGCGTACTCTGCGGCGAGGTCGATGGCCGGCGTCAGGGTCAGCGGATCGGTGCTGGTGACCGGCAACACCAGCATGACGCAAGGCGCGCCTCGGCCGCCGTCGTTGCCGACATGCAGGCAGACCTCGCCCCCTTCGAGCCACACGCGCACGCCAAGCGTGGGCGTGCTGACGTCGAGCCGAAGCGGCGCGGGTACAGCCGGGGGTGCAGTTGTCGTGGCCATCGCGTCCTCGCGGTCAATGCGTTTGCAGGAACCTGCCGATCGCCTCGAACACCGGCTCGGTGGCGCTGCGCGTGCCGAGCAGCGAATCCTGATGCCCGAGGCCCGCGAAGCGCACGCTCTCCAGCGAGCCGCCCGGCCCCAGGTTGGGCTGCAACACGCCGTGCAGCATGTCTCGCGTGCCCGGGTCGGCCAGGCCGTTGTCGGCGGCGTGCAGGCTGAGCATCGGGAAGGTCAGGCGCTGGCGCATGCGCTTCGCATCGACGAAGCGGTTGAAGCCGCAGCGGTCGGTGATCATGCGGTAGCGCGCGAAGTACATCACTTGCGAGACGGTCTCGACGCTGAACGGGCCGAAGAAATCGTCGATGCAGTCGAGCGTGGCTTCGCTGATGTTCGCGAGGCTGAAGACGCGGCCGAACAAGGCGTCGATGCGGTGCCGCGAGCCGACCCAGGGCAGGCGCTTGCCGGGCGGCCAGAGCGGGTTCTCGATCTCGAATTCGCCGCTCGGGTAGGGCAGCGCGGCGAGCACGCGGTCGAGCAGCTGGTCGGCCAGGTGCGGCGCGCCTTCGGTGCGGAACGCGTAATGGCCGTCGGCGATGAACTGTTTGACGTAGCGCATCAGGTACGAGCGGGCAACGTTGGCCGGCGTCAGCAACAGCGCCGGGCCGACCTGCGACATCACAAGGCGGCGGATGCGGCCGAGACCGGGGCCCGCGTTCGCGTCCGTCGGGTCGACGCTGCCGTCGCGGTCCCAGAGCTTGCTGCGGACCTCTTCGTGCCGGCCGAGTGCCGGCAAGCCGGTGCTGTTGCCATCGCCGAGCAGCCCCATGAACAACATCGCCACGCCCATGCAGTGGGCGACGACATCGACCTGGGCACTGCCGGTGGCGCGGCACACATGGTCGATGGCCAGCGGTATGTCTTCGCAGCCCATGTCTTCGAAAGCCCAGTCCTGCGTGGCCGTGGGCATGCCGCAGCTCGACCGCAGATCGAGAATCCACACGTCGCGCCGGTGCTCGCCGGTCAGGTGCTTCATCAGACCCGGCTCGAGCGTCGGGTGGGCGAAGGTCGTGCCGCTGGCGCTGTAGCCGTGGATCAGCAGCACCGGCGGCAGGCCGGTGCAGGGGTTGGGCGGCAGGTAGCGGGTCAGGCGAATGCGCACCGCAGTGGCCGTGCCGCCGATGAGTGTGCTGGCGACTTCGATCTCGATGACTTCGGGCGCGGGCGCGCCGTCGATGGCGCACGGCAGGCGCTGCAGCGCGCGCGGCACCGGCGCATCGGGCTTGCGGAAGCTCCACAGGTGGCCGTCGATCAGGATCCGCGCGACATAGCCGGCGAACGCGATGAAGTCGACCAGCGCAGCGGCCTGGTCCTGTTGGCGCACGACGCGCATCAGCGCCACGTTCTGCGCCGCCAGGAACGGCAGGTGCAGCGTGAGCGTCTGCGCCGCGCCGCCGGCCAGCAGCGGGAAGGCGGTGAGCGTCATGTCCATCATCTGCTGCAGCGGGTTGGCGGCACGGCCGTAGGCGAGGCGCTTGATGCCTTCGATGGGCGTGCCGACGGGGAAGTGCGCGGCCAGCTTGCCGGTTGCTGCGGTGACCCTTAACGCGTAGATCAGCCGGCGCTCGCCGCCGGCCCGCGTGGCCAGGGCCAGCGCGTTCCACGCCATCTGGGGTGCGTTGCGCAACGCGCTGCTCCATCCCGCCCCAGCGCCGGAACCGGTGGCACGCAGCCCCTGCACGAAGTCCCGCAGGCCGCGGTTGCGCCACCACGCCCACAGCGCGAGTGCGGTGCGCGGCACCCAGTGGCCGGGCCCGCGCTGGAAGATCGTCAGGCTGCCTTCGAGGCCGGCGGTCAGCAGCACTTCGGTGGCGGCCGGTTCATCGGCGGTTGCCGAGGGCTGGCAGGTCAGCACGCGCAGCGTGCAGCGGGCGGGGTCGAATTCGAGCCGGCGCGGGGCCGTGCCCTGCATCAGCGTGGGCAGGTCGGTGAGCTCGGAGAACAAGGTCAGCTCGACCCAGCGCTGAGGCTGGCGCGCCAGCCACACCGGGCCGCGCATGCGCTCGACCAGTTCGATGCCGGTGGGCTGCGCCGGCGTCGGTGCGGGCAGGATGCGAAACACCGGGCGCCGCCGGTGCTGCGGCGGCGCCGGCTGCGGCGCACCCAGCTTCCAGTCGTGCCGCAAAGCCTGCACCGCGCGGTGCGCCAGCGCGGCGATGGTCAGCGCCGGGTTGATGCCGAGCGAGGCCGGCACGATGGCGCCATCGAGCACCACCAGACCGGCGTGGGGTCGGGTTGGATCAATGCCGGCCAGGGCGGCGTCGAACACGCGGCCGCAGTCGTCGACAACCCCGCTGTGAACGTCGTCGCCCATCGGGCAGCCACCGAGCGGGTGGACGGTGATCGGCGGCCCGTTCGGCACACCGAGCAGGCTCGCCATGCGGGTCGGCAGCAACTGCCAGACGGGGTTCGGCTGCACCGTGCCGCCGCTGCGGCGGCTCAACGTGGCGAGGCACTCGTGCTGCGCGTCCCAGCGCGGGTCGTCGCGCAACGTCGGCCAGTGGATCTGGACGGCGCCGTCGCCTTCGTCATCGCTCGATTCCACAGGCTGCGTCGAATCGGGCAGGCGCAGAAACCCGTCGGAAGTGTCGTGGCCGATCATCGCCACCGGCAGCGAGTTTTGGATCACCTCTGGGTTGATCGCACAGGGGTCAGTGCCATCGGCATGGTCGCTGAGGTCGAAGTTCTGCACCGCGCGCAAGGTGGCCGCCGTGGTGAAGATTTCCTCGAAGGCACGGCGCAGCGGGCCGGGCACGGCCAGGTCCTGGATCACGAAGCCGCTGGTCTCGCAGCCGGCCAGCGCGGCCGCTGCGGGCGTGCGCAGGTCGACCATCGCGGTGATGGTCGGGCCGATCTGGCGGCCATCGGGCAGCGTGTCTTCATCGGCCACGGCATTGACCGGGAACGATTGGCCGTGCACCGACGCAATCACGTCGCCATTGGTCGAAAAACGGCGCCCGAGCAGCGGCGACAGCGCCAGCCCGTGCTGGCGCGAGCGCAGCAGGATCTCGGTCGAGCCGAAGGTGCCGGCGGCCAGGATGACGCGGCGCGCCCGCAAGCGAAACGGCGTGCGCTGGCGCAGCCGCAGCTTGTCGTCGGTGTGCTGCACGACGACGACCCAGCCCGCATCGGCCGCGCGCTTTTCAAGCCGCAGCACGGTGGCGCCGGTGTACAGCGCCACGCCGTCGGTGCGGCAGGCTTGCGCGAGCAGGCCGACATCGAGCGAGATCTTCGCGCCGTGGTTGCAGCCGGTGGCGCAGTCGCCGCATTTGAGGCACGGGTTCAGCGCCACACCGTCGACCGATTCGGTGCCGGCTTGCAAGGCCACGGTGATCGGCACGTCGACCGTGGCGGCGCCGCCGATGCGGCGCAAGGCGTCGGTTTTTTGCAGCGCGGCGAAGGCGGTATGGCCGGTGACGCGATTGGCGTTCTGCGCCGTGCCGGCGCCGAGCCATTGGCTGACGGTGTCGAAGTGCGCGCCCAACCCGCCCAACCCGCCCATCCCGCCTAACGCCGCAGTTTGGCGGATCGCCGTCGGCCAGGGCGCGGCCTGCATCACCTCGGGCAAGGGCCGCAGCATCACGCCGGCATTGATCAGCGAGCCGCCGCCGACGCCACTGGCCACCAGCGCCATCGCATCGTGGCCAAGGCGCAGATCGAACAAGCCGGTGCGCACGCCGCGCGGTGTGGCCTGCGCGTGGGTGCTGAAGCGCACGTGCCCGGCCAGGTCGGCCAGGCGCGACGGGAACGCGCCGCTCAGGTATTCGCTGCCGCGCTCGAGGATGCAGATCGACAGCGGTGTGTTTGAGCCCTTGACTCGGCAACCGGCCAGTTCGCGCGCTGCAATGGCCGCGCCGTAGCCGCTGCCGACGATGACCAGATCGACGTGCGCATCGGCATCGGCCTCGTCGGCCGGTGCTGCGTCCATGTCCGGGAAGTTTTCGACCAGCGATTCGAGCCCGTGGCCGAGCCATGCACAGGCGGTCTCGGCGCGGTTCGGCTGGCTCGCTTCGCTGCTCACTGGCGCTGCTCCCGGGAACCGTTTTCGGCGACCGGCGAGTCTGGCGCGCGGCGCGATGCCGGCGCATCCCCTGCGTTGGGGATGCGGGCTGCGGTGGCAGCGTCAAGGGGTGTGCATCAAGCGCGCACAGCGGCGCATCAGGGGTACAGGCCGCGCTCCTCACGCGCCGTCAAAATGCGCTCGCACGCCACCGCGAAGGTGGCGGTGCGCAGGCTGATCTTGTGTCGGTCGGCGGTGTCCCAGATCTTCTTCAGCGCATCGACCATGATCTTGTCGAGCCGCACGTTGATCTCGTCCTCGCTCCAGAAGAAGCTGCTGAAGTCCTGCACCCACTCGAAGTAACTCACGGTCACGCCGCCGGCGTTGCAGATCACGTCGGGCACGACCAGCACACCGCGGTCGGCGAGCACGTCGTCGGCCTCGGGCAGGGTCGGGCCGTTCGCGCCTTCGAGCACGAGCCGGGCCTTGATGCGGTTGGCACGGGCGGCGGTGATCTGGCTTTCGAGCGCGGCCGGGATCAGGATGTCGCAGTCGACGTCCCAGAAGTCTTCGTTGTCGATGCGACCGGCGCCCTTGTAGTTGCCGATGCCAGCGTCGCGCCGCAGCGTCTCCATCGTGTCGGCGATGTCAAAGCCGGCCGCGTTCGCCAGGGTGCCGGTGTGGTCCTGCACCGCGACCAGCTTGGCGCCGGCCTGCACGAACAGCTCGGCCGCCGAGCCGCCGACATTGCCCATGCCCTGCACCGCGATGCGCGCGCCGTCCAGGTTCAGGCCGATGCGCCGCGCTGCCTCGCGGCCGGTCACGAACACGCCGCGGCCGGTGGCCTTGACGCGACCGAGCGAGCCGCCGAGGTGGATCGGCTTGCCGGTGACGACGCCGGTGGCGGTGCTGCCGGTGTTCATCGAATAGGTGTCCATCATCCAGGCCATGATCTGGCCGTTGGTGCCGACGTCGGGCGCCGGAATGTCGCGCTGCGGGCCGATGATGAGGCCGATCTCGCTGGTGTAGCGGCGCGTCATGCGCTCCAGCTCCTTGATCGACAACTGCTTCGGGTCGACGCGAATGCCGCCCTTCGCGCCGCCATACGGCAGGTTCACGGCGGCGCACTTCACCGTCATCCAGGCGGCGAGCGCCATCACCTCTTCGAGCGTCACGTCGGGGTGGTAGCGCACGCCGCCCTTGCCCGGGCCGCGGCTCAGGTTGTGCTGCACGCGGTAGCCCTCGAAGTGGGCCACGTCACCGTTGTCGAGCTCGATCGGCACATCGACGATGAGGGAGCGCTTCGGCCGCTTCAGCGTCTCCGACCAGCGCGCCAGCGGGCCCAGATAAGGCACGACGCGATCGACCTGACTGAGGTAGGTGTGCCAGGCGGATTTCTCGGTCTGGTTGACGTAGGAAAGAAAGCTCATGGTGGTCTCGATGGGGTAGGTTTGATGCGCGGGCAGTGCGCCGTCGATGCGCTCGTGACGCAGGTCCGGCGGTCAACCCCGCATGGGCCGAGACTGTAGGCCCGCGCGGCCGGAAAAGCGCGTCTCTCGCCATGCGGCCTTTGCATGCCATGACGCACTGACCGCATTGCAGCACCGCTGCCTGGCCGCACTTGCGCTTGCAAAACGCGCGGCGCGTCGCCTGGCTCACCCGAACTCGTCGCCCAGTTCACGAGCGCGCAATTGCGCGGCGCGCACAGCGCCGACGATGGCCGCTTTGACGCCACCGGCGTCGAGCGCCAGCAGCGCGGCGTGGGTCGTGCCGCCCTTCGAGGTGACGCGTTCGCGCAGCACCTCGGGCGGGTCGCTGGAGGCCTGCGCCAGCGCGGTCGCACCGGCAAACGTGGCGAGCGCCAGCTGCCGGCCCTGCGCGGCGCTCAGGCCCATGTCGAGGGCGGCCAGCGTCATGGCTTCGATGAAATAGAAAACGTACGCCGGGCCGGAGCCGGACAACGCGGTGACGGCGTCGAGGTCGGCCTCGCGTGCGACCCACAGCGTCTGGCCGGTGGGTGCCAGCACGGCTTCAACCGCAGCCCGGTCGGCGGCGGTGACGGCCTCGCTGGCGTACAGCCCGGCGATGCCCTGGCCGATCAGCGCCGGTGTGTTCGGCATCGACCGCACGATGCGCGCGGCGCCGCTGGCACGTGCAATCGCATCCGTGCGGATGCCGGCCATCACGCTCAGGTGCAGCGCCGTGCCGACATGCACAGCACACGGCGCGGCGGCGGCCTGGAACAACTGCGGTTTGACGGCCCAGACGATCAGCGTTGCAGCGGCGAGGCTCGCGTCGGCGGCAGCCAGCGTGCGCACGCCGAACTCGGCCGCCAGCTTCTCGCGCTGCGTTGCGCCCGGGTCGATGACGAGGATTGAGCCCGCCGCCCGGCCGCTCTTGATCAGGCCGCCGATGAGGGCGCTGGCCATGTTGCCGCCGCCGATGAATGCGATCGAGTTCATGGGTCGAGTTTAAGCAGCGATTCGCCAGCGGCTTGACTGGCCACGGCACTGACTGCAGGACCCGCCGCGCTGATTCGGCCGGCGCCATTGGCGGCAGCTTCGCCGGGCCGTGACTGCGGGCGACGCGCAGCCCAAAAACCTATCATCCCGGCACAGAAACTTCTCAGGCCCGTCATGCGTCGTCCATCAAGCAAATTCATCTGGGCCGCCGTTGCCATGTTGCTGGCAATTGCGGCACTGGTCGTCAACAGATCGCGCAGCCCAGCGGCGCCGGCGCGGGCAGTTGCTGCTTCGAGTGCGGCGGCGGTCGAGCCTGGTCAGGCCGGCGCGCGGCTGCTCGTCAACACCATTCCGTTCGCCGACCCCCACGCCGCCGCCGTGCGCGTAGCCAGTGCCGCCAACGCCTGGGGCGGCGCGCGCACCGGCCGCGAAGCGACGCTGTCGGACCGGGTGGTCGACTACACCATCGAGGCCAGGCTCGACCCCATCGCGCACACCATCGACGGCCGCCAGCGCCTGACCTGGCGCAACCGCAGCGACCGGGCGGTGGAGGCGGTCTACCTGCACCTCTACCTGAATGCGTTCGAAGGCGAGGGCAGCACCTTTATGACCGAGAAGCGCGTGCCGGGCTTCGAGTTCCGCAGCGATGTGCCCGTCAAGCATGGCGACTGGGGTCATATCGAATTGAAGAAGGTCGCGCAGCAGGGCGTCAAAGTGCCGTGGCACTTCGTCCACCCTGATGGGGGCCCGACGACCGACCACACGGTCGTGCGCCTCGACCTGCCCGCGCCGGTGGCGGCTGGCGCCAGCACCACGCTGGAGATCGACTTCTTCGACCAGCTGCCGCGTGTGCTGGCGCGCACCGGCTACTTCGGCAGCTTTCATCTGGTCGGCCAATGGTTCCCGAAGATCGGCGTGCTCGAGCTGCCCGGCGAGCGCGGGGCTACCGCGCCGCGCTGGAACGTGCACGAGTTTCACTTGCACAGCGAGTTCTACGCCGACTATGGCCACTACGACGTTCGCATCGATGTGCCCGAGGGCTACACGGTCGGCGCCACCGGCGAGGAAACCGGTGCGCCGCAAGTGGCCAATGGCCGCGCCGTGCACCGCTTCGTGCAGGGCGATGTGCACGACTTCGCCTGGACGGCCGACAGGCGCACCGCCGCGCCGCTCGAAGGCCGATTCAACGTCGCGGGCAGTTCGCCGGTCAAGGTCACCGTGCTGTTTCCGCCCGAGTACGCCAACAGTGCCGCGCCGGTGCTGAAGGCCACGCTCGATGCGCTGGCGTATTTCTCGAAGACCCTCGGCCCCTACCCCTACCGCACCGTGACCGCCGTGATCCCGCCGTTCAACGCGACCGAGGCCGGCGGCATGGAGTACCCGACCTTCTTCACGGCGGCGGGGTTCCGCGATCCCACCCCCGGCACGCTGGCGTCTTACGCGCTCGACTTCGTCACGATCCACGAGTTCGGGCACGGCTATTTCTACGGCATCCTCGGTTCCAACGAAGTCGAAGAGCCGATGCTCGACGAAGGCCTGAACCAGTTCTGGAACCTGCGCATGCTGCGCGAGCGCGGCCAGCGCCTGCCGCTGACGACCGACACCTTGAAGCGGCTCGGCATCGCGCCGTCGATGGCGGTGTTCGACGCGAACCGCCTGATGGGCGGCGCCGGTGACCCGGCCGACGGGCTCGGCCAGAACGCCTGGGAGCGCTTGTCCACGTCCAGCTATGGCAGTGTCTATGCGCGCACGGCGGCGGCGTTGAATGATCTGGAAAAACGCGTTGGCCGCGACGCCCTTGAGCGATCGTTCAAGGTCTACTACGAACGCTGGAAGTTCCGCCACCCGGCGATCGCCGACCTGCGTGATGTGCTGGCCGAGGTCTCGGGCCAGCCGGCGGCGGTCGACGCCGCGTTTGCGCTGCACGTCTACGCCGCCAGCAAGGTTGACGACCGGGTCGCGAGCCTGGTCAGCGAAGAAGTGCTGCCGCTGCTGGGCACGACGGCGACCGACGGACGCTGGAGCGAGCTGACCGAAGACCAGCGCGACGAGCGTGTTGGTGCGGCCCGCAAGGCCTGGAACAAGGCCCACCCCAATGCGAAGGACGAAGCCCCCGGCCCGTTCCCCTACCGTTCCACCGTGACCTTGCGCCGCCTCGGCGCGGCCGTGCCGCAGACACTGCGCGTCAGCTTCGCCGACGGCAGCAGCGAAACCGTGGTGTGGGACGACGCCAGCCTCTGGAAGCGCTTTGCCTGGGTCAAGCCGGTGAAGGCGGTAGCGGCCGAACTGGATCGCGAGCGCGCCCACGATCTGGACGTCGACCGGCTCGACAACAGCCACAGCCGCAAGGCCGACGGCCGCGCCTCGCGGCGTGTGGCGGCTGATATCGGCGGGCTGGCGCAGTCGCTGTTCGCGCTGATTGCGACGCTGTGAGTACGGCCGTGAACACCGCTGCAAACGCCCCTGCCCACGGCCGACCGAACGGGGCGCAGGCGGGCTCGATGGCGCGCTGGCTCGGGCGTCTGTTCAGGCAACTCTGCGACGCTGGCGGCAAGGCGCTGCAGTGGCGGCTGCTGCTGCTGTGGCTGCTCGGCCTGGCGCTGCCGCTGCTGTTGTTGACCCTGCCGCTGTGGTTCGCATTGGCCGGCTCGCTGGACCATTCGCTGCTCGGCAAGCAACTCGTCGATGGCTTCGACGCGGCCGTCTACATCGAGGCGCTGATGGGGCTGGCGCGGCGCGGCCCGGCGGCGTCGGCGGGCATCGGCGCCATGCTGGTGTACCTGCTGCTCCTGCCCTGGCTGACCGGCATCGCGATGACCGCCGCGCGCTCGACGCAGCATCTGGGTTTCGGCCCGCTGCTGAAGGGCGGCCTGACCGACTACGGGCCGATGGCGCGCCTGTGGCTCTGGGCCGTGGTGCCGCTCGGCCTGGCCGGAGCACTGGGGGCGGGTGGGCTGTACCTGGTGAAGCAGCAGGCCTTGACGATGACGCTCGAGGCCGACGCCGCCCACCTGCGCCAGGCAGCGCTGGCGCTCAGCGCACTGCTGATGCTGCTGGCACTCGCCACGCTGGACGCCGCGCGGGCCCAGTGGCTGATCGAGCCGCGCCGGCGTTCGGTGGTGCTGGCCTGGTGGCGCGGCACGCGGGGGGTGGTGCGCCGGCCGGGGCGCTTCCTGCTGTACCTGTTGCTCACCGCATTTGGCCTGGCGGTGGCCGCCGTGCTGGGCTGGTTGCGCGTGCAACTGCCGCCGGTCAGCGGGCTCAGCCTCGCGCTCGCCTTGCTGCTCGGCCAAGTGCTGACCTTGGTGCTGGCGTGGATGCGCTGTGCCCGGCTGTTCGCGCTGGTGGCCGCCGCGCGTGATGACCGTTTCGGACGCGCCGGACGCTCTTGACGCAAGCCGTCAGCGGCCGCGTCGGTGCCGCGTCAGTGCAGCCCTGCCAGCAGCGCCGCATTGCCGCCCGCTGCGGCCGTGTTGATCGTCACCACCTGCTCGGCGCAAAAGCGGAACAGGTAATGCGGCCCGCCGGCCTTCGGGCCGGTGCCGCTCAAGCCTTCGCCACCGAACGGCTGCACGCCGACGACGGCGCCGATCATGTTGCGGTTCACGTAGACGTTGCCGACGCGGGCCGCCGCAGCGAGGCGCAGCGCGCGCGAGTCGATGCGGGTCTGGATCCCCAGCGTCAGGCCGTAGCCGAGGGCGTTGATCCGCAGGATGACCTGGTCGACATCGCCGCCCCAACGAACGATGTGCAGGACGGGGCCGAAGATTTCTTGTTGGACGTCGGCGATGTTGTTGATCTCGAAGGCGATGGGGGGGATGAAGTGGTGTGCGCCGACCCTCATCCCAGCCTTCTTCCCAGAAGGGAGAAGGAGTAACTCCCCAGCCCCCGTGGTGGCGCGCTCTTCTCCCTCTCCCGCGTGCGGGAGAGGGAGAGGGTGAGGGCTCTCACCGACACAGCGAGCCTCGCGCCGCAGCCGCGCAATGTGCGCGCTGATCGCGTCAAACGCCTCGGCATCGATCACCGGCCCCACATCCGTGGCAAACAACGCCGGGTCACCGACCTTCAACTCCTGCAACGCGCCCCGAATCATCTCGATCACCGCATCCGCCACGCCCTCGTGCACGCACAGCAGGCGCAGCGCCGAGCAGCGCTGGCCAGCGGAACGGAACGCGCTGTGCACCACCGCATCGACCACCTGCTCGGGCAGCGCGCTGCTGTCGACGATCATCGCGTTGATGCCGCCGGTTTCGGCGATCAGCGGCACGATCGCGCCGTCCTTCGCGGCCAGCGTGCGGTTGATGATCTTCGCCACCGCCGTCGAACCGGTGAAGCAGACGCCGGCGGTGCGTGGATCGGCGACCAGCGCCGCACCGACCGTTTCGCCCGGGCCGTGCAGCAGCGCCAGTGCATCGGCCGGCACGCCGGCCGAGTGCAGCAGGGCGACGAAGCGCAGCGCCACGGCCGGCGTCTGCTCCGCCGGCTTGGCGGCCACCGTGTTGCCCGCCACCAGCGCTGCGGCCACCTGGCCGGCGAAGATCGCCAGCGGAAAGTTCCACGGGCTGATGCAGACGAACACGCCGCGCCCATGCAGGTGCAGCGCGTTGCTCTCGCCGGTCGGGCCGGGCAGCATTTGGGTGGCCAGCCGCAGCTCGCCCTGGTCGGCGTAGTAGCGGCAGAAGTCGATCGCCTCGCGCACCTCGGCCACGCAGTCGCCGAGGGTCTTGTGTGCTTCGATCACGAGCAGGCCGCAGAACTCGGACAGGCGCGCTTCGAGCGCATCGGCCGCGCGGCGCAGCACGGCGCAACGCTGCGCGAGCGGGGCGCTGTTCCAGGCCTCGAAGCCCGCGCGCAGACGGGCCATCGTGGCATCGACGACGATGGCTGTGGCCTCGGGCACCGCGTCGACGCGGGTGGCGGCCACGGCGCGTTCCAGCGGCTCGCGCTCGGCCCCGCAGGCCAGGTCGATACCCATCGAGTTGGCGCGGCCCGCGCCCGGCGTGTCGGCCTGCCAGCCGTACAGCGACACCGGCGCGTCGATGCCGACGCGATCAGCCGGCACGAGGGGTGACGCGAGCAGCGCTTCGACGTTCACCGCCTCGTCGGCCAGCTGGTGCACGAACGACGAGTTCGCGCCGTTCTCGAGCAGCCGCCGCACCAGGTAGGCGAGCAGGTCGCGGTGCTCGCCGACCGGGGCGTAGACGCGCACCGGGATTGCCGAATCGCGCATCACTTCGCGATACACCGCCTCCCCCATACCGTGCAGGCGCTGCATCTCGTACGTCGCGCCGGTGGCGTTCGCCATGCCGATGATCGCGGCGATGGTGCCGGCGTTGTGGGTCGCGAACTGCGGGTAGATCACGTCGGCATGGGCGATCAGCGCGCGCGCGCAGGCCAGATAGGCGATATCGGTGTGGTGCTTGTGGGTGAACACCGGGTAGCCGGCGAGGCCCAGCTCCTGGGCGCGCTTGATCTCGCCGTCCCAGTACGCGCCCTTGACGAGCCGGACCATGAAACGCAGGCCGTGGCGGCGCGCGATGCGGGCGACTTCCTCGACGACCTGAAGGGCCCGCGTCTGATACGCCTGGATCGCCAGGCCGAAGCCGCGCCACTGCGGGAAGGCCTGGGCGACGCGCGCGGCCAGCGCCTCGAACACGTCGAGCGAGAGTTCGAGGCGGTCGCTTTCCTCGGCGTCGATGGTCAGGTTGAGGTTGCCCCTCGCCCCCGCTTCGATGAGCTGCCAGACCCGCGGCAGCAGTTCGGCAAAGACCCGTTCGCGCTGCGCTTCTTCATAGCGCGAGAAGAGCGCACTGAGCTTGATCGAGATGCCGTCGGCGGCCTGCGGGTTCGGTGCGGTTCGGCCGTCGGCGATGGTGTGGACGGCGTTCAGGTAGGACGCAAGGTAGCGCTGCGCATCGACCTCGGTGCGCGCGCCTTCGCCGAGCATGTCGTAGCTGAAGCGCATGCCCGAATCGGCGCTGGACGAGCGCTGCGCACTCGCGTGAAGCTTGCGCGCCGACGCCGCCTCGCCCATCGCCTCGCGGATGTTGCGGCCGAGCACGAACTGGCGGCCGAGCAACTGGATCGCGCGCACCGTGGCGGCGACCACTGTCTGCGCACCCAGGCGCTTGAAGACACCGCGTTCGTTTTCGTTCTCGGGCAGGAACTTCTTCGACAGCGCGATGGCGCTGGCCGAGAGGTTGGCGAGCATCTTGTGCGGCCCGCCATTGGCGGCCTGAAAGTCGGCCGTGCCGAGCTGGTCGGCAGTGAGCGCGATGGCGGTTTCGGCGTCCGGCACGCGCAGCAGCGCTTCGGCCAGCCGCATCAACGCCAAGCCCTCGGCGCTGGAAATCGGGTACTCGCGCAGCAGCGACTCCATGGCCCAGAACGGCGCCGGCTTGTCGCGCACCGCCTGCACCCAGGGGCGCGCGGTGCGCACGGCGGCAGGCCAGTCGACCGTGCCGTTCATGGCCCGCAACAGCGCGGCCAGCACTTCGAATTCGGGGCGACAGGGCGCGGGCAGGCGGGCGGCAGACGGCGGTGCGGTGAACATGGCGGGGCTTTCCTGGCGGGTGAAACGGAGGCGCAGAACGAATGGCCAGATTAGGGCCGGCACTTTGGCGTTAGTCTCTAAAAATACATGGATTTGTAGAGAGTTGTCCAGCATGAAGACCAAAGCATCGCCGCCATCGCCGCCGTTCGGGACTGCGCTCGACAAGATCGACGCCCGCATCCTGCGCGTGCTGCAAACCGATGGCCGGATCTCGAACCTGAAGCTCGCCGAGGCGGTGCACCTGTCGCCCACGGCCGTGCTCGAACGCGTCAAGCGGCTGACGCGCGACGGCATCATCCAGGGCTATGAGGTGAAGCTGAATCCCGACCCGCTCGGCGCCGGCTTGCTGGTGTTCATCGAGGTCGTTCTCGACCGCACCACGCACGATGCGATGAAGCATTTCAAGGCGGCGGTGCAGGTGCGCCCCGAGATCCTCGAATGCCATCTGGTGGCGGGCGGCTTCGACTACCTGATCAAGACCCGCGTGGCCGACATGCAGGCTTACCGCGAGTTCGTCGGCGCCGTCATCTGGACCCTGCCCGGCGTGCGCGAGACCCGCACCTACGCGGTGATGGAGGAGGTGAAGAATACGACGCGGCTGGCGATCTGAGGGGGGCGCTTGACATCTGCATCCAGTATGCTGGACACTGTTTCCAGCATGAAGAAAACGACGTCACCACTTGAAGACATCAACCTGCGCATTGCCCGGCGCGTGGGCGGGCTGCGTGCCGGCAGCGGCCTGTCGCTCGATGGGCTCGCGGTTCGCTGCGGTGTGAGCCGTTCGATGATCTCGCTGGTCGAGCGCGGCGAGACCAGCGCCACGGCGGTCGTGCTCGAAAAGCTCGCGGCCGGCCTGGGTGTCGCGCTGGCGGCGCTGTTCGAGACCGAGCGCGAGTTACCCGGCCCGCTGATGCGGCGCGCCGAGCAGCCGCAGTGGCGCGACCCGGCCTCGGGCTACGTGCGGCGCAATGTCTCGCCGCCCGATCACCCGTCGCCGCTGCGCATCGTCGAGGTTGAGTTCCCGGCTGGCAAGCGCGTCGTGCTCGAAGGCGGCACGGCCGCGAACCCGATCGACGAGCAGGTGTGGGTGCTCGAGGGCGCGATAGCGCTGACGCTCGGCCAGGTGCGCCACCGGCTGGCGGCGGGCGATTGCCTCGCGCTGCACATTGACGCGCCGATCGAGTTCCACAACCCGACCCGGCGCGCGGCGCGCTACGCGGTCGTAATCTCTACAGCGATCGCGCCCGCGCCGATGCACCGTGCGTTGAGCCGGCGGACGCCCCGATGAAGATCGAGATCGACGACCTCTCCCGCCCGGCGATCCACGCGCTGCTGGCGGAGCACCTGCGCAACATGCACGCGCTCGGCCCGCCCGAGAGCGTGCATGCGCTGGACCTCGACGCGCTGCGGCGGCCCGAAATCACGTTTTGGACCGCGTGGGAAGGCGAACTGCTGCTCGGCTGCGGCGCGTTGTTGGAGCTCGACCCGCGCCACGGCGAAGTCAAGGCGATGCGCACCCCCGAGGCGCACCGCCGCATGGGCGCAGGGCGCGCCTTGCTGAATCAGATCATCGATGTCGCGGGCTCTCGCGGCTACGAGCGGCTCAGTCTCGAGACCGGATCGGTGGCCGCGTTCCGGCCCGCACACCGCCTCTACGAAAGCGCGGGCTTCACCCGGGTCGGCGCGTTCGGCGCCTATCGCGAGGACGTGAACAGCGTCTTCATGAGCCTGCTGCTGCCGCGCTGAGCCCCGGCCGCGTGCCGAAGATGGCACTGCCGACGCGCACGATAGTGGCGCCTTCGGCGATGGCGGCCTCGAGATCGGCACTCATGCCGATCGACAACGTGTCGAGCGCCAACCCCTGGGCGCGCAATGACTGCAGCAACTCGCGCAGCGCGCGGTGCGGTGCGCGCTGCGCCTGAGTGGTGGCGGCGGGTTCGGGAACCGCCATCAAACCGCGCAAGACCAGGCGCGGCAGCGCGGCCACGGCGTGTGCGACCGCCGCCACCTCGTCCGGCGGCAGCCCGTTCTTGCTGGCCTCGCCGCTGATGTTCACTTGCAGGCAGACCTGCAACGGCGCCAGGTGCGCCGGCCGCTGCTCGCTCAGGCGCTGCGCGATCTTCAGCCGATCGACCGAATGGACCCAGTCGAACTGTTCGGCGACGACGCGGGTCTTGTTCGACTGCAGCGGGCCGATCAGGTGCCACTCGAGCTGACCGCGCTCATCGGTCAGTGTGGCGATCTTGTCGACGCCTTCCTGCACATAGTTCTCGCCGAAGCGGTGTTCGCCGGCCGCCAGTGCGCAGCGCACGGCCAGGGCGTCGAAGGTCTTGCTGACGGCCAGCAATGTGACGCTTTGCACGGGCCGCTGCGCGGCGGCGCAGGCGCGCGCAATTCGCTCGTGAAGCTGTAGGAGCTTGGTGCCGATGATGGCCATAATGCGACGAGTATCGTGCAGTGCCGCGCTTTGCATTTGGTGCAAAGGCGTTGCGCCACCGGCCGCGCTACCCAACCCCCTCAAGACCCATGGACATCACCCAACTGCTGGCGTTTTCGGTCAAGAACAAGGCCTCCGACCTGCACCTCTCGGCCGGCCTGCCGCCGATGATCCGGGTCCATGGCGATGTGCGGCGCATCAACGTCGACCCGCTCGATCACAAGCAGGTCCACGCCATGGTGTACGACATCATGAACGACTCGCAGCGCAAGAACTACGAGGAAACGCTGGAGTGCGACTTCTCGTTCGAGATCCAGGGCCTGGCGCGATTCCGCGTCAATGCGTTCAACCAGAACCGCGGCGCCGGCGCGGTGTTCCGCACCATCCCGTCGAAGATCCTGACGCTCGAGCAGCTCAACGCGCCGAAGGTGTTCGCCGAGCTGTCGCTGAAACCGCGCGGCCTCGTGCTCGTCACCGGGCCGACCGGCTCGGGCAAGTCGACCACGCTGGCGGCGATGGTGAACCACCTCAACGAGAACGAATTCGGCCATGTGCTGACGGTCGAAGACCCGATCGAGTTTGTGCATGAATCGAAGAAATGCCTGATCAACCAGCGCGAGGTCGGGCCGCACACGCTGAGCTTCGCGAACGCGCTGCGCTCGGCGTTGCGCGAAGACCCGGACGCGATCCTGATCGGCGAAATGCGCGACCTGGAAACGATTCGCCTGGCGCTCACGGCGGCCGAGACCGGCCACCTGGTGTTCGGCACCTTGCACACCTCGAGCGCGGCCAAGACGATCGACCGCGTGGTCGATGTGTTCCCGGCGGCCGAGAAGGAAATGGTGCGGGCGATGCTGTCGGAGTCGCTGATCGGTGTGATCTCGCAGACCTTGTGCAAGACCAAGGACGGCAGCGGGCGCATCGCCGCGCACGAGATCATGCTGGGCACGGCGGCGATCCGCAACCTGATCCGCGAAGCCAAGATCGCGCAGATGTACTCGGCCATCCAGACCGGCAGTTCGATGGGCATGCAGACGCTCGACCAGAACCTGGCCGACCTGGTGCGCCGCAACGTCGTCTCGCCGATCGAAGCGCGCGCCAAGGCGAAGTTCCCGGAGAACTTCCCGGGTTGACTGGGTGCAGTCGTGAGGCGGTTACAGAACAAATTTCAATGAGTGAGTTGGCTTTTTGAGGGCATGGCATGGAACGCGACCAAGCATCCAAATTCGTCAACGACCTGCTGCGCCTGATGGTCTCGCGCAATGGCTCCGACCTGTTCCTGACGGCCGACTTTCCGCCCGCGATCAAGGTCGACGGCAAGGTCACCAAGGTCTCGCCGCAGCCGCTCAGCGGCCAGCACACGCTGGCCCTGACGCGGGCCGTGATGAACGACAAACAGGCGGCCGAGTTCGAGCGCACCAAGGAATGCAACTTCGCGGTGGCGCCGCAAGGCATCGGCCGCTTTCGCGTCAACGCCTTCGTGCAGCAGGGCCACGTCGGCCTGGTGATGCGGACGATCCCGCAGGTCTTGCCGACGATCGACAGCATGAACCTGCCGCACATCCTGAAGGACATCGCGGTCGCCAAGCGCGGGCTGGTGATATTCGTGGGCGCCACCGGGTCGGGCAAGAGCACGTCGCTGGCGGCTATGGTCGATCACCGCAACGAAAACACCTTCGGCCACATCATCACGATCGAGGACCCGGTCGAGTTCGTGCACCCGCTCAAGAACTGCATCGTCACCCAGCGCGAGGTCGGCATCGACACCGACGGCTGGGGCATCGCCCTGAAGAACTCGCTGCGCCAGGCGCCCGACGTGATCCTGATGGGCGAGATCCGCGACCGCGAGACGATGGAGCACGCCGTCGCCTTCGCCGAGACCGGCCACCTGTGCATGGCCACGCTGCACGCCAACAGCGCGAACCAGGCGCTCGACCGGATCATCAACTTCTTTCCCGAGGAGCGCCGCGGCCAGTTGCTGATGGACCTGTCG
>JANXZA010000163.1 GCA_025355745.1 Rhizobacter sp.
TACCATCGTCAAGAAGCGCGCAATGCTGCCTCATAGCCTGTACGAACTCCTACAAATCCTGAGCCTGACCATGTTCGAGACAACCCCCATAAATCAACTACTTACGACGCCTCGGCGTTCGCCCAATGACGATTCCGAGCCGCAACAACTCGTCCTCCTATGACGGACGTTGGGACACTACTGGCGTGCGATCTCGAATAAGTGGCTGACCAGCGCGAGTTCCAGCCGTACGGTGTTGGGTGCCCTCCCGATCGCAAGGCGGTCATCGCGGTATTTCGCGAAGTCCGCCCCGCGAAGGTTCGCGAGAAAGTAGTGCGCCAGGTCCTGGCGCAGCCAGTGGCGGACTCGCTGGCAGTCCTGTTCGGGGTGTGCCTTGCCGACCGAGATTTCTCGCTCGTAGCGCCCCAGCGCTTCAGCGCTTCAGCGAGCGTGGTCTTCTCCGACTCGACGCGCGACACGAAGATGCCGCGGTCCATCTCGGTCTCCATGGCGCGTGACCATGCCTCGGCTTCCGCGCGGGTGTCGAAGGTGCGGTACTGCGGCGGGTAGCCCCGCCGGACGATCTGTGCGCGCCAGTAGCGACCGCGCTTGGAAATGCTTGCCACGTTGACTGACCTCCTTGGTGGAGCAGGTCATCAGTGTTTGGCAGTGGCAAATCTGTGGCAAACACTCGTTTTGAAGGGTGTTCACCAGCAAAAAAGGACCTGCACTCTCGTGCAAGTCCTTGTTTTACTTCGGCTTTCTTTGGCTCCCCGACCTGGGCTCGAACCAGGGACCTACGGATTAACAGTCCGGCGCTCTACCAACTGAGCTATCGAGGAATAACCTCACATTATAGCTGGCCCGTCACCCGGCCTCAGACATCGACTTGCACCGACAGCCGCAGCGTGCGCGGTGCAAGCGGAAACAGATAGGCGTGGCCGAACTGGTACGGGGCTTCGCGCCAGGCGCGCCGATCGAACAAGTTGTCGATGCCGGCGCGCCAGGTCCACTGCGCTCCGGCCAGCTTGCTTTCATAGCGCGCGCCAAGGTCGACCCGGGTGTGGCCGGGGATACTGGCGCTGTTGTCGGGCAGCGCCATGCGCCGGCTTTCGCGGGCGACCTTGCCTTGCAGCACTAAGCCTGCGACGGCCGGCACTGCGTAGCTGGCCTGCAGCTTGATCGTGGACGCTGGCACGTTGGTGGGTTGCAAACCGTTGTTCGATGGCGTGGCGCTGCCTTCGACTCTGGCGCGCAGCCATTGCGTGCCGCCTTGCACCGTCCACGCGCCGTCGCGAAACGCGCCGCTGGCCTCGATGCCGCGATGGCGCGCCTGCCCGTCGACCTGCCGTGTGCAACTGTTGTCCACGTCGCAGGCACCGAGGTCGACGAACAACGGGCGCTTCACATCGAACAGCGCCAGGTTCCACTCAAAATGTTCGTTAGCCCCCTTCAGGCCGACCTCGACCTGCCGGCTCTTCAACGCCGGCAAGGCCTCGCCGCGGTTGGCGTAGCGCGCGCGGTTCGGTGCCACTTCCGACTCGACGCCGGTGCCCCAGCTTGCATAGACCAGTTGCTCAGCCGCGAACGCATGGCTGACCGCCAGCCACGGTGTCGTGAACGATTGCGCGTAGCTCGTCGGACGCGAGCCATCGGTGCGCACGCTCTCGCGTTCCAGGCGCGTGTGGCGCAGGCCGAGCCAGAGTGTCAGGCGCTCGCTGAAGGCGATGGCATCGCGAAGGTAGAGCTCGGTCGAGCGTTCGTCGCGGTTCGTGTTCTCGTCGCTGAGCGTCGGATCGGGCGCCGTCATCGCGCTGCCATCGACGTTGCCGGTGCCCACGAAGTTGAAGGCCTGTTGGGCAAACCGGTTTCGTACCTTGCTCTGCTGCACGCCGGTCGTGACGACATGGCGCACTGAGCCGGTCTGCAGCTTGCCTTGCACTGACAGGTCGAGCACGTCGGTGCGCCGGCGTTCGTTCTCGCTGCGGAAGTCGTAGAGGTCGAATGTACCGTTCGGGCAGTAGCGGTCGGCGTAGTAAGTGCCGTCGGGGGCGGGGTTCGGGTCGGTGCAGCCGAACGGGAATGCGATGCGGTCGTCGGTGCGCAATTGCTGGGTCGCCAGGTGCGCGGTGAAGCGCCAGTCGGCGCCCAGGCGTTGCTGCCAGCGCAGTGATGCGGTGTTCGCATCGAACACCACCGGCAGCGACCACGGCTGGTTGTTCAGGTTGATGCGCGGGTCGGACGGCGCGGGCACGTTGTTGCCGAGCAGGCTGAAGCCGGGCACGCTGGGCTGCGAGCGGCGGCTGGTTTCGGCTTCCACTTCGAGCAGGCTGTCGGCGCTGATGCGCCAATCGGCGGCGAGCGCGAACAGGTGACGCCTGCCTTGTGCCGAGTGCACCTGCGGGTCGAGGTGCGCCGCAGCGGCGTTCAGACGCACGCCGAAGGCCTGGCCCACGCCGAAGCGCTGGCTAAGGTCCACGGCACCCGTCACGCTTCCTGCCTGCCGCCATTCGAGCCCGGCGGATCGCAGTGGGGCGTCGGTCGGGCGCTTGACGACGAAGTTCACCAGCCCGCCCGGTGCGCTGGTGCCGGCCTGCATGCCGCTGGTGCCCTTGAGGATTTCGACGCGCGATTTGTTGTCGAGCGGGATCGCGGTTTCGGCATTGATTGGCAGGCCGTCGCGCCGGTAATTGAAGCGGTTGTCGATGACAAAGCCGCGCACGCTCAGGAAGTCGTAGTAGCCCTCCGCGTTGTAGGCGTCGCTGATCGCAGGGTCGAAGCCGATCAGGTCAGACAGGCGTTGCGCACCGCTGTCCTTGATCTGCTCGGCGCTGAAGATGCTGGCCTGAACCGGCGTCTTGTTGAGCGGGATGTCGCCCCAGCCGCTGACGTTCAACGCTGGGGTCGACCGGCCCGTGACGGTCACGGGTTCGAGTTGTTGCAAAGGTGAGGGCGCGGGCTGCGCCAGTGCGACGCTGATCGGCACCGCCAGCGCAGCGCCAGCGACTTTGTTGAGCGTGACGAGCGAGAGATGTTTGGAGCGTGCCATCGTGGTTCCAGTGTGCGATGGCAGGTCGGCGAGCCCGATGCACCACGAGGTGGTGAACGGGTCATGCTTCCCTGCGCGAGGATTACCTCAATCTCCTTGCGTGGATTGAGGAATACCTCAACCCCCTTTCGGAGACTTTGAAGCTCGTACCGAGCCTCAAACAGGTTCAAAGGGACTTTCTCAGTCGAAGCACTCGAAGACGAATCTTCGGGTGCCTCAACACCCCTAGCGAATGCTGGGCGGCAGACTGCCCAGCAAATTGAATTATGACCCGGCAATCGGCGCGACGCCGAGCACCTTGTGCAGGCGCGGGCTGGTGGTGGTGTATTCCAGGTGCACCGCCTTCTCGGGCGTTATGTGCGCTATCGCACCATAAGCTGCCAGCGCCGCCTCGTGAAAGCCGCACAGGATCAGCTTCTTCTTGCCCGGATAGGTGTTCACATCGCCGACCGCGAAGATGCCGGCCACGCTGGTCTGGAACTTCTCGGTGTCCACGATGAGCTGTTTGCGATCCAGCGCCAGGCCCCAGTCGGCGATCGGGCCGAGCTTGGGGCTCAGGCCGGTGAGCACGATCAACGCGTCGATCGGCATGGCCACATCAGAGCCCTGCGGCGTGGCGACCGTCAGCGAGGTCATTCGGCCGTTCTCCTGACCGAAGCCGACCGCCTGACCGGCGACGAAGTCGAGTTGCTTGACGGCCCGCATCTGGGCGACCTGAGCCAGCGTCTCGGGCGCCGCTTTGAATTCGTCGCGCCGGTGCATCAGCATGACCGCAGCGGCGCGTTGCGGGCCGTCGGTGGCGAGCCGCAGCGCGCATTCGAGCGCGGCGTCGCCATCGCCGATCACAGCCACGCGGCGGCCGGCGAACTGCGCTGTGTCAACGGCGGCGTAGAACAGCTGCGTGTCCTCGAACGCCGCGATGCCGTCGATCTTCAAACGCCTCGGCTGGAACGAGCCCACGCCCGAGGCGATGAAGATCGTCTTCGCCAGCAGCCGCAAGCCCCTTGAAGTTTCGACCCGGAAACGGCCGTCGGGCTGGGGCTGCACCACGCTCACTTCCTGGCCGAAGTGGAACTGCGCGGCAAACGGTTTGATCTGCAACAGCAGCCGGTCAATCAACTCGCGCGCTGTGCAGACCGGGGTGCCGGGGATGTCGTAGATCGGCTTGTCGGCGTACAGCTCAACGCACTGGCCGCCCGCCACCGGCAGCGAGTCGATCACATGGGCGTGAATCTCCAGCACGCCCAGCTCGAACACCTGGAACAGCCCGACCGGGCCGGCACCGACGATGACCGCGTCGGTCTCGATCAGCGCATCGGTGGCGCGCGACTCGAGCACGCGCCGCTTACTTGATCAATTCGCCGAGCTTGCCGGTCTTGTCTTTCCAGTCGTCGGCGTCGGGCTGTGGCGCCTTGCGCTTGGTGATGCTAGGCCAGTTCTTCGCCAGGTCGGCATTCAGCTTGATCATGTGCTGCTGGTCGCCGGGCACGTCTTCCTCAGGCACGATGGCATTCACCGGACACTCGGGAATGCAGACCGCGCAGTCGATGCATTCATCCGGATCGATGGTCAAAAAGTTCGGGCCCTCGCGGAAGCAATCGACCGGGCACACGTCAACGCAGTCGGTGTATTTGCAGCGGATGCACGATTCGAGGACGACATGGGTCATGGCGAGGTCTTGGGTGGTTGATGCGGCGAGGGCGCAGCGTGCGGGCCGGGGCTGATGCCGCGCGACTCGCGGGTGAATCACTAGATTTTAGGGCTTCGTGCCCGCCATGGTCGGCGCGCGGTCGAGGGCCGACACGCCTGACGTGACGGGAGTGACCGTCGTGCTGACGGCCGTGGCGCCGGCAATGTCGACACTTTCGGCGACCGTGTGGGCTTCCAGCGGCGCCGCACCCGCGCCCACCGTGACCACGGTCGGTCGGCCCGCATGCAGCATCGCAGCACGTGCCAGATCTTGCACCGCATGGTCGCTGTGCAGCTGGTCGGGCCAGCCCGCGCGCGACACCACACTGACCGGCGTGCCTGCGGCCCAGCCGGCTGCGAGCAGCCGGCGCGACAGCGCGGCGAGCTGCTTGCCGGCCATGTAAAACACTTCGGTGTCGGCGCTGCGCGCGGCGTGCAGTGCGCCGTCGCGCGTCATTGCGGTGCCCAGGCTGACGCTGCGGCCGCTGCCACGCCGCGTCAGTGGGCGTTGTGATGCGGCGGCGGCGGCCAACGCGGAAGTGACGCCGGGCACCACCTCGCAGGCGATGCCGGCGAGCGCGAGGGCCGCCAGTTCTTCTTCGAGCCGGCCAAACACGCTGGGGTCGCCGCCCTTCAGGCGCACGACCACGTTCACCTCGCTCGCATGCCGGACGAGCAGCGCGTTGATCGTCGCCTGCCCGGTGCTGTCGGCAAAGCCGCGCTTGCCGACGTTGACCCAGCGCGCGTTCGGCGCCAGCGCACGCAGGGCCGGGTCGGTGAGTGCATCGAACAGCACCACATCGGCAAGCGCCAACCGGCTCGCGCCGCGCACGGTGATCAGGTCGGCCGCACCGGGGCCGGCACCGATGAAGATGACATGGCCCATCGCTGCTTGCCTCATCAACGGGTCAGCGCTTCAGCACGTCAGACCGCCGCCTTCACCAGCAGCGCGCCGCTGGTGCGGTTGCTGGCCGGGTCGACGATGATCAGCGAGCCGCCGACGCGGTTCGTCGCGTACGCTTCGATCGGCAGTGGCTGCTGGGTTTCGATGACGACGATGCCGATCTCGTTCACGGCGAGCTGGTGCGCATCGGTCGCTTCCAGGGTGTGGATGTCGAGCCGGCTTTCGATCGCGGTGATGCGCGCCTGAACCCAGCGGTTGCCGTGCCGTACCACGTACTTGCGGCCGATCACGGCGGCCTCGGTGTCGAGCCAGGCGAGGGTGGCCGAGAAGCGGCTCGTCTCATGCATCGAGTCGGGCGTGGCGATCCAGTCGCCACGCGACACGTCGAGCTGGCGGTCGAGTCGGATGCCGGCAGATTGACCGGCCTCGGCGCAGTCGACGCGCGCACCCGCGATGCGCACTTCGGCCACGGTGGCGGTCTGGTGGCTCGGGAAGAGCTGCACCGTGTCGCCGGCTCGCACGCTGCCGTGGGCGATGCGGCCCCACAAGGTACGCGGCTGGTCGCCGATGGCGGCTGCGCTGCCATCGCCATCAACATCGCGGGCCACGTATTGAACGGGCAACAGCAGGTCGCCGACCTTGCGTTCCTGCGCCGTCGGCAGGCTTTCCAGCAACTGCAGCAGCGACGGGCCTGCGTACCAGTCGACGTCCATCGGCTGCGTGACGTTGTCGCCGCGCAGGGCCGACACCGGGATGATGCCGGCCACATCCATGTTCGCGTGGTCGGCGAACGCCAGCAGCGCCGTGCGTGTGGCTTCGAAGGCCTGCGCGGGATCGGCGACCGCATCGAGCTTGTTGATCGCGAACACGATGCTCGGCACTCGCAGCAGTTGTGCCAGCAAGGCGTGGCGGCGCGTCTGCGCGAGCAGCTTGACGGGGCTGTCGGCACTGGCCGAGGCGGTGTCGAGCTTGGTGATGTCGACGAGCACGACGGCCGCGTCGCTGCCGGCGGCGGCGGTCACCATGTTGCGCGTGTACTGCTCGTGGCCGGGTGCGTCGGCGATGATGAACTTGCGCTGCCTGGTCGCGAAGTAGCGGTAGGCAACGTCGATCGTGATGCCTTGTTCGCGCTCGGCCTCCAGGCCGTCGGTGAGCAGCGACAAGTCGAAACCGGGCGAGCCTTCGGCCTGGGGCGCGCCACCGGCGCGCTTCTCGAGCGTGTCGAGCTGGTCGGCCAGGATCGCACGGCTGTCGTACAGCAGACGGCCGATCAAGGTGCTCTTGCCATCATCGACCGAGCCGGCGGTGAGGAAGCGCAAGGCGCGGTGGTCGACGACTTTCAAAGGCTTCGATTGGGCTGTGCCCTTATCCCGGCCTTCCCCCAGCTGGGGAAGGAGAGGGCGGGTTGCGGTGGCTTCGGTGGTGCTGCTCATCAGAAATACCCTTCCTTCTTGCGCCGCTCCATCGAAGCCTCGGAAGTGCGGTCGTCCATGCGCGTTGCGCCGCGTTCGCTGACGGTCACCTGCAAGGTTTCGGCGACGATCTCGGCAGCGCTGGCCGCCGGGCTTTCGACCGGGCAGGTGCAGGTCATGTCGCCCACCGTTCGAAAGCGCACCTCGACCGTTTCGACCGTCTCTCCGGGCAGCACCGGCGTGACCTCGGTCAGCGGCACCAACAGCCCCTTGCGGCGGATCACCTGGCGGTTGTGAGCAAAGTACAGGTTCGGCAGCGGGATGTTCTCGCGCGCGATGTAGAGCCACACATCGAGCTCGGTCCAGTTGCTGATCGGGAACGCGCGCATGTGCTCGCCGGGCTTGATGCGGGTGTTGAACAAGGTCCAGAGTTCCGGGCGCTGTTCCTTCGGCAGCCACTGGCCGAAGCTGTCGCGGTGCGAGAAGATGCGCTCCTTCGCGCGCGCCTTTTCCTCGTCGCGCCGTGCGCCGCCCATTAACACGTCGAAGCGGTGTTCCTCGATGGCTTCGAGCAGGGCCACGGTCTGATGGCCGTTGCGCGATTCGAGCGGGTGGCTCAGGCGCACCGTGCCGCGCTGGATCGAGTCTTCGAGGTGGCCGACGACGAGGCGCTCGCCCATCTCCTTGATGCGCCGGTCGCGGAACTCGATCACTTCGGGGAAGTTGTGGCCGGTGTCCACATGCAGCAGCGGGAACGGCAGCCGGCCTGTGTACTGACCGGCGTTGTCAGTGCCTTTGCCCCGCGTCTTGAAGGCCTTTTCGGCCAGCCGCAGCACCACGCAAGAGTCTTTGCCGCCGGAGAAGAGCAGGGCAGGGCGTTCGAACGCGGCGACGGTCTCGCGCAGGATGAAGATGGCTTCTTCTTCGAGCCAGTCGAGGTGCGTGTGGTCGAGTTCGGGCAGCAGGTGCTTGACGTTCAGCGACGCGTTCATGCGCGGGCTCCGATCATTGAAACGAGTGGGGCCTCGGACGGCTTGACATGCAAGCCGCATCCTTGGCGTTTTCATTTTGGCTGCGGCCGGGCTCTGGCGAGCCCTTAACTTCGGCGCTGCCGAAGTTAGCCTGCGCCGGAACGAGGCTGGACACGCCCTCGCTGCGCGAGGCCGCCGCCACTTGCGCGTCGGAGGAATGCTGGCTGACATGCAGCCCGCATTCCTTCGCATCCTCGTTCTCCCACCACCAGCGCCCGGCGCGGAAGTCTTCGCCGACGGCGATGGCACGCGTGCAGGGCGCGCAGCCAATGCTCGGGAAGAACTGGTCGTGCAGCGGGTTGTAGGGCACGTCGTTGACCGCGATGTAATGCCAGACGTCGGCCCAACTCCAGTCGGCGAGCGGGTTGAATTTGGTGCGGCGGTTGGCGTCGGTCTCGCTGAACCCCACTGCGCCGCGGTGGTCCGACTGCTCGCGCCGCATGCCCGTGACCCAGGCACTGCGCCGCTCCAGCATGCGCGACAGCGGCTCAAGCTTGCGCATCGCGCAGCAGCTCTTGCGCAGTTCGATGCTGTCGTACATCGCGCGCTCACCGTGCTTGGCGACGAACTGGATCGCCGAGTGAGCGACCGGCTCATAGACCTCGACCGGCACCGCATAGCGCGCTTCGATGCGCCCGATCAAGGCCAGCGTCTCAGCGTGCAGCATGCCGGTCTGCAAGGTGCCGATGGCGATCGGCAAACGATGCCGCGCGATCAGGTCGGTGATGATCATGTCTTCGGCGCCCAGGCTGGTCGCCTGCACGATCTGGCCCGTGTGTCCGGCCACAGCGTCTTGCAGCAGCGCCACTGCGCTGGTCACGCGGGCATCGAAGCCCGGTGTTTCGCGCGCATAGAGCGCGACGGCATTTGAATTCATATTGACGCACCTTCGTTGACGAACTCGCGCGCTGGCGTGCGGGCCAGGGCGTCGCCGGTGCCGGGCGGCTTGCCGAACAGCGGCAGCGGGTCGGACACATCACCTTGATAGTGACCCGGGAAGAAGGTCAGCGCGTGGTACGCGGCGTCGAGCGACTGGTCGGCGCGCAGCACCGCCGCGTCGAAGCCGGTGCGCTTGAGCAGCAGCACCATGTCGACCACCACGTCGCCGGTGGCGCGCACTTCGCCTTCGAAGCGGTAGCGCGAACGCAGCGTGTGGGCCTGACTGTAGGCGCGGCCATCGACCCACTTCGGGAAGTTCAGCGCGACCATGCCCAGGCGCGGCAGATCGGCGGCGATGTCCTTGATCTCGGCGTCGTTGGCCAGGCTTACGCCGACCGGCATGCCGACAGGCCAGCCGGCGCGGAAGGCATGCCACTGCTCGACCGTCAGCAGCAGGTAGGGCGTCGGGTTGATGCAGGCGGCCGGGCCGTCTTCGCCGCCGAGCAGGTGCCAGCGGTCCTTGTGCGTGTCGATGAATTTCATGGGCAGGGTGTCCCCGTGCAGTTCACACAGTTCACACGGTTCAGGCGGTCTGCGTGTCGCGCCGCGCCAGTGCGGTACTGCGCCGCACGGCGTTCGCCGAGGCCTTGAACGGGTCGAGGCCGATGCGCTTGACGGTGTCGATGAACAGCTCGCTGGCGGCGCGCTCGGCGCGGTAGGTATCGACCACCGCTTCAATCACATCGGCCACTTCGTCGGCAGCAAATGAGGGGCCGATGACCTTGCCGGGCGCCGAGGCGCCGCTGATCCACGAGCCGTCGGAGCCGCCGAGGGAGACCTGGTACCACTCCTTGCCGTCCTTGTCGACGCCGAGAACGCCGATGTGGCCGCTATGGTGGTGGCCGCAGGAGTTGATGCAGCCGCTGATGTGCAGGTCGATGTTGCCGATGTCGTAGAGCTCGTCGATCTCGGCGTAGCGCTGCGCCAGTTCCTCGGCGAGCGGGATCGAGCGCGCGTTGGCGAGCGCGCAGAAGTCGCCGCCAGGGCAGGCGATCATGTCGGTCAGCAGGCCGACGTTCGGGCTCGCGAAGCCGGCCTCGCGGGCGGCTTGCCAGAGTGCCTGAAGTTCGCTCTGGCGCACCCACGGCAGCAGCAGGTTCTGGTCGTGCGTGACGCGCATCTCGGCGTGGCTGAAGCGTTCGGCAATCGCCGCCGCCGCGTCCATCTGGTCGGCGGTGACATCGCCCGGCGCCTGGCCCGATCGCTTGATCGACAAGGTGACAGCGCGGTAGCCGCTCAGGCGATGCGCGTGCACATTGCGTTCAAGCCAGCGCGTGAAGGCGGGTGGCGCATCGGCCGTGAGGCTCGGCGCTTCGGCCACAGCCTGCACGCCGGCCGGCTGCACGAAGCAGGCGGCGACGCGGTCGAACTCGGCCTGCGGCAGCACATGCGCGGTGCCGGCGACGTCGTTCTGAAGGATGTCGATGAATTCGGCGTTCACCGCGTCGATGAACTTCTGGCCCTCGGCCTTGACGAGGATCTTGATGCGCGCCTTGTAGGCGTTGTCGCGCCGGCCGTAGCGGTTGTAGACGCGCACGATGGCCTCGATGAAGACGAGGATCTGCTGCCAGGG
>JANXZA010000158.1 GCA_025355745.1 Rhizobacter sp.
GCGTCGGGTACATCGCGATCTTCACGTCGAGCACGGTCGTGAGGCCGCCCAGCCCCTGCGCGCCGATGCCCAGCGCGTTGATCTTGTCGCACAGCTCGATGCGCAGCTCCTCGACCTTGTTCTGCGGGCCGCGCGCCTTCAACTCATACATGTCGATGTCTTCCATCAGGCTCTGCTTGGCGAGCAGCATCGCGCGCTCGGCCGTGCCACCGATGCCGATCCCCAGCATGCCCGGCGGGCACCAGCCGGCGCCCATCGTCGGCACCGTCTTCATGACCCAGTCAACCAGCGAATCGCTCGGGTTCATCATCACGAACTTGCTCTTGTTTTCGCTGCCGCCGCCCTTCGCTGCGACTTGCACATCGACCGTGTTGCCGGGGATCACGGTCATGTGGACGACGGCCGGCGTGTTGTCCTTCGTGTTCTTGCGCTCGAAGTGCGGGTCGGCGACGATGCTGGCGCGCAGCTTGTTGGAGGCATCGTTGTAGGCGCGGCGCACGCCTTCGTTGACGGCGTCTTCGATGCTGCCGGCGAAGCCTTCGAAGCGCACGTCCATGCCGATCTTCAGGAACACGTTGACGATGCCGGTGTCCTGGCAGATCGGGCGTTTGCCTTCGGCGCACATCTTCGAGTTGGTGAGGATCTGCGCGATCGCGTCCTTCGCGGCCGGGCTCTGCTCGGCCGCATAGGCGCGCGCCAGGTGGGCGATGTAATCGGCAGGGTGGTAGTAGCTGATGTACTGGAGCGCGGCGGCGACGCTCTCGACCAGGTCTGCGCAGCGAATGGTGGTGGTCATGGGGATGGGGATGGGCTCGTTGACAATGCGCCCGAAGTTTACTGAACACACACACACACCGAAGGCCCCGCCGTGATCAGCAGCATGCGCCGTTTCATCGCCTCGGAGTCGGCTGGCGGCATCGTGCTGGCGCTCGCCGCCAGCTTCGCACTGGTGCTCAGCAACTCGGCGCTGGCGCCGCTGTACGAACGCTTTGTTCAGATGCGCGTCGAGTTGCGCTTCGGCAATGACTGGCTGGTGCTGTCCAAGCCCTGGCTGTTATGGGTCAACGACCTGTGGATGGCGGTGTTCTTCTTCCTCGTCGGCCTGGAGATCAAGCGCGAGGTGCTGGCCGGCGAGCTGGCGTCGCTGAAGCAGGCCGCGTTGCCGGCGGTGGCAGCCCTCGGCGGCATGGTGGTGCCGGCGCTTATCTACATCGCACTCAACCATGCCGACGCGGTGGCGCTGCGCGGTTGGGCGATTCCGACCGCCACCGACATCGCCTTCGCGCTCGCCGTGCTGATGCTGCTCGGCTCACGCGTGCCGGCCTCATTGAAAATCTTCCTGACCGCAGTGGCCATCATCGACGACCTCGGCGCCATCGTCGTGATCGCGGCGTTCTACACCGCGCAGTTGTCGCTGCCGATGCTGCTGGCGGCAGGCGGCGGTATCGGGCTGCTGTTCGTGCTGAACCGCACCGGGATGAAGAGCATCGGCCCGTACGCGGTCGTCGGCCTGATCGTCTGGGTCTGCGTGCTGAAGTCGGGCATCCACGCGACGCTGGCCGGCGTGGCAACTGCGATGGCGATCCCGCTGAACGGAGACGAACGAGACCACCATCGCGCAGCCGAGAGCGAGGGCCACGGCGCCTCGCCGCTCGAGACCGCCGAGCACGCGTTGCACCCGTGGGTGGCGTTCGCGGTGTTGCCGATGTTCGCGTTCGTCAACGCCGGCGTGTCGCTGCAAGGCGTGTCGATCGGCACGCTGGCGCAGGGCATTCCGCTCGGCATTGCGCTCGGGCTGGTGGCGGGCAAGGCGATCGGTGTGTTCGGCGCTGCCTGGCTGCTGGTGCGCTTCGCCGGCGCGCGGTTGCCGGCCGGCGCCAGCGCGCGCCAGTTCTTCGGCGTGTGCGTGCTGTGCGGCATCGGCTTCACGATGAGCCTGTTCATCGGCGGCCTGGCGTTCACCGGGCAAGGCGCGGCTTACGAAACGCAAGTCAAGCTCGGCGTGCTCTGCGGCTCGCTGCTGGCCGGGCTGCTGGGCACCGCGCTGCTGCTCAGTGGCCGGCCGGCGCCGACGCATTGAGCAGCTTGTCGGTGTAGGCGATGGCGATCGCCGACAGCAAGAACGCGACGTGGATGATGGTCTGCCACATCAGCACCTCCGGCTTCAGGCTGGCGGCGCTGATGAAGCTCTTCAGCAGGTGGATCGAGCTGATGCCGATGATGGCCGTGCCGAGCTTTACCTTCAGCACCGAAGCGTTCACATGGCTGAGCCATTCCGGCTCGTCCGGGTGCCCTTCGAGGTTCATCCGGCTGACGAACGTTTCGTAGCCGCCGACGATCACCATGATCAGCAGGTTGGAGATCATCACCACGTCGATCAACGCCAGCACGGCGAGCATGATCACGGTCTCGGTCAGCTTCGGCGCCTGCTGGCCGATGACCACGCCGGCGGCGTTCTTCACATCAGGAAACACATAACCCATGCCGTCCACCAGCGCGGCCAGCGCCGTCTGGCTACCGAAGGCGGCCTCGACCAGGTGCACGAGTTCGACCCAGAAATGAAACACGTAGACGCACTGCGCCAGGATCAGCCCGAGGTACAGCGGCAGTTGCAGCCACCGGCTCATGAAGATGAAGTTGGGCAGCGGGCTGAGCTTCATGCGCTTCGGCGAGGACGGGTCGGGGGGCGTGGTCATGAGCGGTTTCCGGGGTCGGCGGCTGGCGGCTGGTGGGGGCCAGCATTGGCGGAAATTCTAGTGTCCGCAGTTGACGGTGCGCATTGCGCGCTAGGCTTGTCGCAGGCAGAGTAAGCGATTCGTAAGAGCCTGGGCCTATGGTCGCGGCCGAACGCCGACCGACCCCGACCGACCGTTGATCAACCGCGTACCACCGCGTACCACCCGCCAGGAGACACCCCATGAGTGCAGCCGACACCGCCATCTACCTCCCGCCCGACGCGCTGGTGCGCGACGCCTGCGTCTCCGGCATGGACGCCTACCGCGCGCTGTGCGCCGAGGCCGAGGCCGACTACGCCGGTTTCTGGGCCCGCCAGGCGCGCGAACTGCTGAGCTGGAAGACGCCGTTCACGACCGTGCTCGACGAGCGCAATGCGCCGTTCTTCAAGTGGTTCGAAGACGGCACCCTGAACGCCTCGTACAACTGCCTGGATCGGCAGGTCGAGGCCGGCCTGGGCGACAAGGTCGCCATCATCTTCGAGGCCGATGGCGGCGAGGTCACGAAGGCCACCTACAGCGACTTGCTGGCCCGTACCTGCCAGTTCGCCAACGCGCTGCGCGCGCGCGGCGTCAAGAAGGGCGATCGGGTCGCGATCTACCTCGGCATGTCGATCGAAGGCGTGGTCGCGATGCAGGCCTGTGCGCGCATCGGCGCCACCCACACGGTGATCTTCGGCGGCTTCTCGGCGCAGAGCCTGCGCGACCGCATCGCCGACACCGGCGCAGTCATGGTGATCACCGCCGACCAGCAACTGCGCGGCGGCAAACAGTTGCCGCTGAAGGCGATCGTCGACGAAGCGCTGGCGCTCGAAGGCTGCGAGTCGGTGCGGGACGTGATCGTCTACCAGCGCACCGGCGGCAAGGTCGAGTGGAACGCCGCGCGCGACCACTGGCTGCACGACGAGATGGCCGCCCAGGCCGTGACCTGCGAGCCCGAATGGGTCAGCGCCGAGCACCCGCTGTTCCTGCTCTACACCTCCGGCTCGACCGGCAAGCCGAAGGGCGTGCAGCACTCCACCGGCGGCTACCTGCTGCATGCCGCGCTGACCACCAAGTGGACCTTCGACCTGAAGCCGAGCGACGTGTTCTGGTGCACCGCCGACATCGGCTGGGTGACCGGCCACACCTACATCACGTACGGGCCGCTGGCGCTCGGCGGCACCGAAGTCGTGTTCGAGAGCATCCCGACCTTCCCCGACGCCGGCCGCTTCTGGAAGATGATCCAGGACCACAAGGTGACGATCTTCTACACCGCACCCACGGCAATCCGTTCGCTGATCAAGCTGGCCGAAGGCAA
>JANXZA010000208.1 GCA_025355745.1 Rhizobacter sp.
GGCCGCACGCCGATAACAGGTGCCATGGAGTCAGCGCGTCGCACGAGACGCAGGCCATGACGGCGTGTCCAGGCCCTCTTGGCACCGAAGCGAGGCTGCGCGACATCCGTGATCGGTCGATGCGCGCCGCCCAGTCGATGATGCTCGTGGACGGGGGTGCAAATAGGAAAACCCTGATCATCCGTTTGCCGACGGGGGATAGTCTCCGCGGCGGAATGACCTTCGGCACCGGCCAACTGGAGAGAGTCTATGAAGCACAAACTCGTGACCTGGGTGGCCTCGGCGTCGCTCGCGGCAGTCTTCTCGTCGGCCGTCAACGCAGCGCCGCCGTCCGTCGAGATGACGTGGATGTCGATAGCCAATTGGTACTTCAAGATCGGCGACAAGCGAATCGTCATGGACGGCTACATCTCGCGTCTGCCGGAAAGCCTGTTCACGGCGTCGCCGGTCTACGCCAATGATCTGTACGCCTACACCAAGGAACCGGCAGGCGTGGACATCGCCTCCATCACCAAGGTGCGCGATGCAATGCTGGGCGCCGACAAGCTCGACCTGCTCCTCGTTGGCCACAGCCATTGGGACCACAGCTGGGACACTCCGGCCTGGGCGCGACTGACCGGCGCTCCGATGATCGGCGGCGCTTCCAGTTGCATGCAGGCCGCAGCACAAGGGGTTGCAGAATCACAGTGCCGCAGCGTCAGTGGCGGTGAGGCGATCTCCCTGGGCAATGGCATCACCATGCGCGTCGTACGCTGGAACCACAGCGGCGACGCGAGCAATCCGATACAGCACTTCGCGCGAGAGCTGTACCGGCCGCCCATTCCCGATGCGAAGTCCGCAGGCCTTCGCGCTGGCGTGGGTGAGGACTATCCCAACGGAGGCGGTAACCGGGCCTACCTGTTCACGGTAGACAGTCCCGAAGGCCAACTTGCTTTCTTCGTCAACAACTCTGCAAGCGCTTTCGATCTGGACAAGGACATCGTCGTCGACGGAGTGAACTTCGGATCACCGCTCGGCAACTTGGCCGCTGCGATGAAGGATGCGAGTCTCACGAAAGTCGACGCGTGGATCGGCACGGGTGGAAAGCCTGTGGCCGAGATGGTCGTCCCGGTGCTGCATCCGAAGACCTACCTCCCGAGCCATTGGGACGGCCTGTTCAACGCCTTTTGGCCGGGCATGCCGTATCCGTTCAAGGACGATGCACTCAAGGCGTACCTGGAGATGCAGAAGATTGCGCTCGTCGCCGAGACGCAGTATTTCGACAAGTTCGTCCTGTCGGCAAGCGGCGTGGCCACGGAGACAAATCACGACGTCAAGGGCAAACTGGGATTCGCGGACACGAAGCGATTCAGTCAGTCGCTGCTGGATGCCGTCACGCACGTTTCCTCCACCAGCCTCGGTGACGATTGCGGCGAAGGATTCCAAGCGCCCAGCGAATGGGCCAAGGCCTTCGCCGACATGGGCCAGCTCAGAACGATGCCGGCGCGATGAACTGGCGCGGGCGCTTTGCATACGCAACCAGGAAGTCGGAGCAACCCATGATCTCAGGCGTCATTTTCCGCGTCGCCGCCGTCGCCGTACTGCACAGTGCGGGCGTCGCATTCGCTCAAACCCCGCCGTTGGCTCCACGCGAGGTGCCCGCCAAAACCATTCCGGTCCCCAATACCGTGAGCCCGGAGCTCCAACAGATCATCGCGCAGCCGCTGCGCACCGCTTGGAACACGCCGCCGACCACGCCCGAGGGGTGGAAGGAACTCGCGGAATCCATCCGCGCGGCGGCGGCGCCCAACGTCGAGGCGATGCGCGCACGGCTGAAGGTGACGGTCGAACCGGGAACCATGGCCGGAGTGAAGATCTACACGGTAACTCCTGAACGAGTCCTTCCCGAAAACCGCGATCGCGTGCTGGTGCAAATCCACGGTGGTTGCTATGTGCTGAACCCTGCGGAGGCCGCGCTGCCCGAGGCCATGCTCATCTCGGCGATCGGCGGCTACCGGGTCATTGCAGTCGACTACCGCATGCCCCCGGAGGCGTACTTTCCGGCTGCCCTCGACGATGCGATGTCGGTCTACAAAGACGTGATCGCCAAGACCGACCCGAAGCGCGTCGGACTCATTGGTACGTCGGCGGGTGGCGCGCTCGTTCTGGAAATGGGCTTGAGAGCAAAGCAACTGAATCTGCCGCTGCCAGGGGCGATCGCCTCCGGAACGCCGATGTCCGACAGCACCAAGACAGGCGATACCTTCTATACGAATGCCATGCTGGACAACGTCTTGGTGTCGACCGAAGGCTTCTGCGACGCCGCAGCGGCGTTTTATGCCAAGGGCCATGACCTCAAGGACCCGTTGATTTCGCCCATATACGGCGACATGAGCGGCTTCCCTCCGACCATACTGACGTCAGGAACTCGCGATTTGCTGCTGAGCAACACGGTGCGTGTCCATCGCAAGCTTCGCAATCTCGGTATTGACTCCTTCCTGCAAGTCTACGAAGGTCAGTCGCACGCGCAATACGGTCGAGACGACCGAATTCCTGAAGTCCGCGAAGCCTTCTCAGAGATTGGTACGTTCATGAACAGCCATCTGAAGAAATGAGAAATCTGGGGAAGAGACCTTGGGAGAACCGTCGACCGGGCTCTGCGAGCACGTAACCTTCGGACGTCAAAGGGCTGGCCACGCAAGGCTCGCTTTTCATTGTTCGCTTCGCACATCCATCCATCAGTTGCCTCTCATGTCAGAGGTCATGCGCGTAGTTCCGTCGCCGCTCGGTCAGCATGAAACTTGGGCATGTCAAGCACTGGGCTTGGCACGCCGAGGCGAGAGTCAGCTTTTCGCAAGCGAATTCACTGTCGCGGAAGGCCGCTCAGGGTCGCTATGGAGAGCGCTCCATAGCGGAAAGCGTTTATCCGACGCCCATCCGAAGCTGACCCGACGCGCTGATCCCGGTGGCGTCGGATAAACCTCGTTGGACTGAACCGCCGTTCGGTGGTGGTGTGCGGCGCTCTTGGGGAATGTAAAGCTCAGCGGTGGTGTTTGTGAAGCGCGGTGCGCATCGGCGCGCCGGTGCTGCTCACTGTGTTGGCGCGAGTGGGTGTGAATGTTCGGCGCGAACCGTGTTGCCGAGCCGCATGCCGCACGCTGGCGGCGTCATCTGGCCCGCAGGCACGAGCCGGGCCATCGGCGCATCTAGAGCGACGGGCAATGCGAGCGACAGTGATGGCGCGGCGTCGAATCACGGCGGCCCTGTGCAGTGAGCGGCATCGCCGTGGCGGCTGTGCGTGGTCGCCCGCAACACCTCGATGGTCCGCCAGTGTCCCAGGTGGCAGGGGGGGCAGCATGAGGAGTCGATGCCCGCCACGCGCTTGAGGAAGGCGGCGGCCTCCTCGCAGGCTTGTTCGTTGGCCGCGGGCATGGCCAGGGCGGCGCGGGCTGCTGCCAACTTCTCGGCCTTGAGCGCCGGGCTGAGCAGCCCGTAGTGGCGGATGCGCTTAAAGCCCGGCGGCAGAACGTGCTGCAGGAAGCGGGCGATGAACGTCTGGCCGTCGATCACCGTCGTGCGCTTGCCGCCGTGCGCGTCGGTGCGAACGCGCAGAAGCACTCCCGTGGTATCGATGCCCACGATGCGCTCGTTGGAGACGGCCACGCGGTGCGTGTACCGAGACAGGTAGTCCAGCACCACCTCGGGCCCGGCCAGCGGCGTCTTCGCATACACAACCCAGTCGTGACGGGTGAGTTCCCTCAGGCGGGTCTGTCGCGCCGCGTGCGTGTCTGCCGGATCGAGTGGCAACTCGCCAGCCAGGCTGGCGCGCCGCAGGGCATCGAGGAACTTGCTGCGGAACACTCGCGACGGCGCAAGCAACGGAACCGCTTGAAGTGCACGTCGTCCTGCGGCTGTAAGTGCCGTCCTACCTGCGTTCGGGGCCACGGCGTGTTGTCACTTTGATGCAGCTTTTCTAGCATTTCGCTCGCGTCATCCGGCGCTCTTCACAAGGACGTGTATGCGCAAATTTCTCATCACCTCGGTACTCGCTTCGGCCGTTGCTTTAGTTCCTGCAATGGCCGGTGCCAAGGGCTGCCTCAAGGGGGCCGCAGTCGGCGGTGTGGCCGGCCATGTTGCTGGTCATCACGGTCTGAT
>JANXZA010000247.1 GCA_025355745.1 Rhizobacter sp.
AGGCCTGGCCTATGCCAGCGATGTGATCCCGAAAGCGCAGGGCACGTCGGCGCGTTTGCGCGAAGAGGCGGAGGGCTACAAATCGCGTGTGGTGGCGCAGGCGCAGGGCGATGCGCAGCGCTTCACCAGCGTGCTGGCCGAATACCAGAAGGCGCCGGCGGTGACCCGCGACCGGATGTACATCGACACGATGCAGCAGGTGTATTCCAACGTCTCGAAGGTGCTGGTGGACAGCCGCAGCAACTCGAATCTGCTGTACCTGCCGCTCGACAAGCTGATTGCCCAGACGGCCAGCGCGGCACCGGCCACCACCCCCGCAACGCCCGCCGCGCCCGAGACGGCGCCCGCGCCCGGCGCCGTGGATGTGCGCTCGCGCGACAACCAGCGCGGCCGCGACCGCGACGGTCGTTGAACCGGCAGGAGAGCAAGAACATGAACCGCATTGCATTGATCGTTGGTGGCGCGCTGCTCGCGCTGATGTTGCTGGCCTCGACCCTGTTCGTCGTCGACCAGCGCCAGGTCGCGGTGGTCTACGCGCTTGGCGAAATCAAGGAAGTGATTCAAGAACCGGGCCTGAAGTGGAAGCTGCCGCCGCCGTTCCAGAACGTCGTCTTCCTTGACCGCCGGATCCAGACCATGGACAGCCCCGAGACCCGGCCGATCTTTACCGCCGAAAAGAAAAGTCTGGTGATCGACTGGCTGGTCAAGTGGCGCGTCACCGACCCGCGTCAGTTCATTCGCAACAACGGCGTCGACATGCGCAACCTCGAGACGCGCCTGAGCCCGATCGTGCACGCCGCGTTCAACGAAGAGGTGACCAAGCGCACCGTCGGCGAGGTGCTGTCGAGCGGGCGCGACAAGGTGATGCAGGACGTCCGCGCCCGGCTCGCCGACGAGGCCAAGTCATTCGGTATCGAGATCTTGGATGTGCGCATCAAGCGCGTCGACTTCGTCGCCAACATCACCGAGTCGATCTACAGCCGCATGGCCTCGGAGCGCAAGCAGGTGGCCAACCAGTTGCGCGCCACCGGCGGCGCCGAGGGCGAGAAGGTGCGCGCCGATGCCGACCGGCAGCGCGAGGTGATCGTTGCCGAGGCGTACCGCGACGCGCAGAAGGTGAAGGGCGAGGGCGATGCGAAAGCCTCGGCGATCTTCGCCGAATCGTTCGGCCGCGACGCGCAGTTCGCGCAGTTCTATCGCAGCCTTGAGGCGTACCGCGCAAGCTTTCGCAACAAGACCGATGTGATGATCGTCGACCCGAGCAGCGAGTTCTTCAAGGCCATGCGCGGTGGTTCAACCGCGCCGGCCGCATCGGCCAAGAAGTAGGCCTTGGCGGCTGCGGGGTTCTGGGATCTGCTGCTCGGCGCGTTTGCGCTGATGCTCGTCATCGAAGGGCTGCTGCCCTTCATCAGCCCACCGAAATGGCGCGCCGCCTTCGAGCGGGCGATGCGCATGAGCGACGGGCAGATCCGCTTCATCGGCCTGGGCAGCATGGTGGCCGGGCTCGTGTTGCTGGCCTTCTTCCTGTCGTGAGCGGCGTTGCAATGCGCGAGGAAGTGCGCCGAATCACGCCGGTACAATCTTCGTTTTAATCCCTCGGCATTTCTCATGTCCTCTGCCTGGCTGCTGCCCGAGCACATCGCCGATGTGCTGCCCGCGCAGGCCAGGCACATCGAAGAGTTGCGCCGCGGCCTGACCGATGTGGCTCGCAGCTACGGCTGCGAACTGGTGATGCCGCCGCTGCTCGAGCACATCGAGTCGCTGTTGTCGGGCACCGGCCGGGCGCTCGACCTGAAGACCTTCAAGCTTGTCGATCAGCTCAGCGGCCGCACGTTGGGGGTGCGTGCCGACAGCACGCCGCAGGTTGCGCGCATCGACGCGCATCTGCTCAACCGTGCCGGCGTTACGCGGCTTTGCTATTGCGGCCCGGTGCTGCACGCCGTGCCCGACGGCATGCACTCGACCCGCGAGCCGCTACAGTTCGGCGCGGAAATCTACGGCCATGTCGGCCTGGAAGCCGACCTCGAAGTGCAGGACCTGGCGCTCGATTGTTTGCGCCGCGCCGGGCTGAGTGAAGTGCTGCTCGATCTGGGCGATGCGCGCATCGCGCGTGGTGTCTTGACCGGCATGACGATGGATGCCGATCGGCTCGGCGAGGTCTATGCCGCGCTCGGCGCCAAGGATGCGAGCGCTCTGCGCGACCTGTCGCGCGGCTTCCCCGACGCGACGCGCCGTGCCCTTCAGTCGCTGGTCGCGTTGTATGGCGGTGCCGAGATACTCGACGCAGCGCGTCTCCAGTTGCCGGCGCACCCGATGGTGCAGGCCGCGCTCGACGATCTGGCGTGGCTGAGCGCACAGGTTCGGCAAGTGCACCCCGAGGTGCGGATCAGTTTCGACCTGGCCGACATCGGCGGCAACGGCTACTACAGCGGCGCGCGCTTTGCGGTCTACATGGCCGGCTCTTCGGATGCGATCGCGCGCGGCGGCCGCTACGACGTGGTGGGTGCGGTGTTCGGCCGGATGCGGCCGGCGGTGGGCTTCAGCCTTGACCTGAAGACGCTCGCGGCGCTGGCGCCTGATCGCGCACTGCACACCGCCATCCGCGCGCCCTGGGCCGAAGACGCCGAACTGCGCGCGGCGGTGCGGCAACTGCGCGAGCAGGGTCAGACGGTGGTCAGGGTGTTGCCCGGCCACGAACACGAAGGCGATGAGTTCGACTGCGACCGCGAGCTGGTCAGGGTCGATGGCCGGTGGGTCGTGCGCGGGTTGTGATGTTGCAGCTCGAACTGGCGCCGGATCCAATGATTTTCAGGATGGGATGAATTGCACATGCAGCAAGTGAATGCAGCGATCGGCGCCAAGGCCGCAGGCCGCAATGTCGTCGTCGTCGGCACCCAGTGGGGCGACGAAGGCAAGGGCAAGGTCGTCGACTGGCTGACCGACCACGCCCAGGCCGTGATTCGTTTTCAGGGCGGCCACAACGCCGGCCACACTCTCGTCATCAAAGGCGTGAAGACGGCGCTGCAACTGATCCCCTCGGGCATCATGCGCGACGGTGTGGCCTGCTACATCGGCAATGGCGTGGTGGTCGATCCGACCCACCTGCTCGGGGAGATAGAGCGTCTGGAAGCGATTGGCGTGGAGGTGCGGTCGCGCCTGTTCATCAGCGAATCGTGCCCGCTGATCCTGCCGTTTCATGTCGAGGTCGACAAGGCCCGCGAGGCGATGCGCGAGACCAGCGGTGCGGGCAAGATCGGCACCACCGGCAAGGGCATTGGCCCGGCCTATGAAGACAAGGTGGCGCGGCGCGCGCTGCGCGTGCA
>JANXZA010000255.1 GCA_025355745.1 Rhizobacter sp.
CGTCGACGGCGAGCCCTGCGACGAGGTCACGCACATTGAAACGCCATTCGCCGCCGAGCTTGCCCTGGATCGAATCAAGTCATTGACGCATCGCAAGCCAGAAGAAGTCCGCGTTTCGTGGTTCTTTTCCGCGCTTCACCGACACCGCGATCAACCACCATTGCCCGCAACTGACCGGAGCCCCGCCATGATGCGTTCCCTGTGGATTTCGAAGACCGGCATGGAGGCCCAGCAAACCCAGCTGGACACCATCTCGCACAACCTGGCCAACGTCTCGACGAACGGCTACAAGCGCTCGCACGCAGTTTTCGAAGACCTGATGTATCAGAACCTGCGCCAGGCCGGCGCCAACAGCACCGACCAGACGACCCTGCCCACCGGCCTGCAGCTTGGCCTGGGCGTGCGTGCGGTGGCCACCTCGCGCAGCTTCTCTCAGGGCAGCTTGCAGCAAAGCAGCAACCCGCTCGACGTGGCGATCAGCGGTCAGGGCTTCTTCGAAGTGCAGATGCCCGACGGCACGACCGGCTATACCCGCGACGGCTCGTTCCAGGTCAGCGCCACCGGCCAGCTCGTCACGAACAACGGCCACACCGTGCAGCCCGGCATCACGATCCCGGCCGCCGCCACCAGTGTCACGATTGGAAGCGACGGCACAGTCAGCGTGACCTTGCCGACGCAGGCCACGCCGCAGGCGGTGGGCAAGCTGCCGCTGGCCAACTTCGTGAACCCGGCCGGCCTCGATCCGAAGGGTCAGAACATCTACGTTGAGACCGCGGCCTCGGGCACGCCGAACGCCGGCACCGCCGGGCAGAACGGCCTGGGCTTGTTGCAGCAGGGCTTCGTCGAAACCTCGAACGTGAACGTGGTCGAGGAACTCGTCGGCATGATCCAGACGCAGCGTGCCTACGAGCTGAACTCGAAGGCAATCAAGACTTCCGACGACATGCTGGCGCGGTTGACGCAGCTGTGAGCGACCGGGAACTTGATCGGTGATCGGTGGGCCTGGAAGTCAGGAGACCACTCACTCACCGCAGACGCGCAGAGGACGCAGAGTTACGCAGAGTAAGAAGTAAATGAATTCCTCTGCGATCCTCTGCGTCCTCCGCGCCTCTGCGGTGGTGAGTTTGAATTTATGAATGGCGCGCAGACGAGTCAAGCAACTTTCAGGACCTGAGTCATGAAGCACAAGAATTCCATCGGTCTGGCGGTGTCGGCCGCGGTGGTGACCCTCGGCCTCGCCGGTTGCGACACGGTGAGCGAGACGCTCAACAAGCGCCCGCCGGTCGATGTGGCGCAGCCCACCTCATTGCGGCCGCAAGCCGTTGCCATCGCGCCGGTCAGCAACGGCTCGATCTTCCAGGCCGGCCAGTACCGGCCGCTGTTCGAAGACCACCGCGCGCGCCTCGTCGGCGACACCATCACGGTGCAGATCGTCGAGAAGATTTCCGCCAGCCAGACCAGCACCAGTTCGATCGACAAGAGCGGCACGGTGGGCGGCGGCGTGACCGCGCTGCCCGGCATTGCGCTCAATTCCTTCACGGCCGGGCGCGCCAGCGTCGGCCTGAATTCGAGCAACACCTTTGCCGGCAAAGGCAGCACGGTGAACAGCAACGATTTCTCCGGCACCATCACCGCGACCGTGATCGAGGTGCTGCCGAACGGCCACCTGATCATCGCCGGCGAGAAGCAGATCGGCGTGAACCACAACGTCGATGTGCTGCGCTTCTCGGGCCAGGTCGACCCGCGCGCGATCCAGGCCGGCAATGCCGTCGCGTCAGCCCAGATCGCCAACGTGCGGATCGAGCAGCGTGGCAAGGGCCAGCAGGCCGACGCGCAGGGAATAGGCTGGTTGGGACGCTTCTTTTTGAGCGTTCTGCCGACTTGAGTTTGCCCAGAATGGGTCATCACCGGATGCCCCCATGCACGTCACCGACAAACTCCTTCGCAAGCTGATCCTCGGCGCCGCACTGCTCGCTTCCGCCGCGCTGTGGTGGCCGGCCCCGGGCCAGGCGATGCGCCTGAAGGAAGTGGCGGCAGTGCAGGGCGTGCGCACCAACCAGCTGGTCGGCTACGGCCTCGTCGTCGGCCTCGACGGTACCGGCGACCAGACCACCTCGACCCCGTTCACGACCCAGAGCATCAACGCCTTGCTGCAGCAGATGGGCGTGACGGTGCCGGCCGGTACCAGCATGCAGTTGAAGAACGTCGCGGCCGTGATGGTGACGGCGCAACTGCCGCCTTTCGCGCAGCC
>JANXZA010000029.1 GCA_025355745.1 Rhizobacter sp.
GCTACCTCGCCGAGTTCCAGTACCGATTCAATCGGCGTTTCGATCTGCGCTCAATACTCCAGCGCCTCACTCACGCCGCCTGCACGACAAACCCGCATTCGCTTGGGCGCATTCGTGGCTGAGCCATGTCGCGAATCAGGATACAGGTAGCTCTAGGTGGGCTGTCCGACCAGGCACAGGAACACGTGCGGCGCGTCGGCCGGGCCTTCGTCGACGTGGTGGACGCGCAGCCCTTCATAACCTTCGAGGTCGTCGATGTGGTGGCCGGCAAACGCGTAGCCGGGCAGATCGGGAAAGCGCGATTCAGGAGTGCGCAGCACGCAGGTTGCCTGATGAGCCGCCCGCTTCAGAACGGCGCGTCGCCCGCGCGCGGCGCACGGGGGCGCGGCGGCTTGCGATCGGCGTCGGCTGCGGCCTGTTTCTCGCGCGCCATGCTCTCCTTGCTGATGCGCACGGCGGGTTTCCTGACCGGCGCGGTGAGGGCGTCGGCCTTGGCTGGGCTGGTCGCGATGGCGGGCTCGGCGTGCACCTCTGTGGGCCCCGCAGCCTGCATGCCGGCCAGCAGCGCCGTCTCCGGCGTCAACTCCGGCGTCAACAAGCCGGCATCAGGGCCGGCCGGCTGCTCTTCAAGCCCCGCAGCAACGGCCGCAATGACATGCGTGTACGGGCTCAGCAAGGCCACGAGCTGGCCATACACCTTCGGGCAGCCGGCGACCACTTCGCGCTGGTACAGAAAGTCGGCGTCGCCGGTGAAGTTGCCGATCAAGCCGCCGGCCTCGGTGACGAGCAGCGAGCCGGCGGCGATGTCCCACGGGCTCAGGCCGGTCTCGAAGAAACCGTCGGTGTAGCCGGCCGCCACGTAGCACAGGTCGAGCGCGGCCGAGCCCGGGCGGCGCAGGCCGGCGCAGCTTTGCATCACGGCTTCGAACATCTGCAGATAGCGCTTGAAGTTGTCGCCCTTGCGGAACGGGAAACCGGTGCCGATCAGGCTGTCGGCCAGGCGCGTGCGCTTCGACACGCGCAACCGCTTGTCGTTGAGGAACGCGCCGCGGCCCTTCGAGGCGTAGAACAAGTCGTTGCGGGTCGGGTCGTAGACCACGGCCTGCTGCACCTGGCCGCGAACCGCGAGCGCGATCGACACCGCATAGACCGGAAAGCCGTGGATGAAGTTGGTCGTGCCGTCGAGCGGGTCGATGATCCAGACGTACTCGCTGTGCTTCGCGCCATGCGCGCGGCCCGACTCTTCGGCCAGGATGCCGTGGCCGGGGTAGGCGCCCAGCAAGATCTCGATGATGATGGCCTCGGCCTTGTGATCGACCTCGGTGACGTAGTCGTTCGGCGCCTTGGTGTTGACCTTCAGCAGGTCCAGGTCCATCGACGCGCGGTTGATGATGGCCCCGGCGCTGCGTGCCGCCTTGACGGCGATGTTGAGCATGGGGTGGAGCGCTTGGGACATGGGCAAACCGATCGAGGTGGCTGGGGCGCAGGGCAGGCGCAAGGCGGGCGGGGACAAAGAGCGCGCGCTGGCGAAATGACGAATGGCAGTCAAGAGCCAGGCACTGCGGATAATCCCAATTTTATCCTGCTGCCTGTGTTGCCCCTTACCTCGCCCTCCACCCCGCCGTCGACCCCGCCCGATGCGACCCGCTTCGTGCTGATCGGCACCAGCCACCCGGGCAATGTGGGCGCGGCGGCGCGGGCCATGAAGGTGATGGGCTTCTCCGATCTGGTGCTCGTCGCGCCGCGCTTCGACGACGTTGCGCAACGGCCCGAAGCGTTGGCGATGGCCAGTGGCGCCACCGATGTGCTGGAGCGCGCGCGTGTGGTGCCGACGCTGGCCGACGCCCTCGTCGGCGTGACCAGCGCCTGCGCCACCGCGATGACGCCGCGCGACTTCGGCCCGCCGACGCTGGCGCCGCGTGACTTAATGGTTAGCCTGGCGGCCAGCACCCATCGCGTGGCGTTCGTGTTCGGCTCGGAGCGCTTCGGCATGGGCAACGCCGACGTCTGGCGCTGCCATGCCTGCATCAGCATTCCGACCGCCGCCGGCTATGGTTCGCTGAACCTGGCGCAGGCGGTGCAGCTCGTCGCCTACGACTGGCGCCAGGCGCTCGGCGGCCACACCGTCGAAGAACGAACGCCCGACCCGCAGCGCGCCGACGACGCAGCCGTGCAAGGCCTGATCGACCATTGGCAGCGCACGCTCGAAGGCATCGGCTACTTCGATCCGGCGGTGCCGCGCAAGCTGCTGCCGCGGCTGCGCCAGTTGTTGAACCGGGCCGAGTTGACGCTCGACGAAGTGCAGATCCTGCGCGGTGTGGCGCGGGCCGTGGACAGGTGCCGGCGCTGAACCTGCGCCGGCCGGTGCAGAGCCGCGACAACGCCAACAAGCTCGTGACACCATGAGCCCATGAGCCGAAGATTCGCAGCGGCCGCCGGAAGATAATTCGCGATGGCCATGGACGACACCGACCGGCAGCTCATCTCGATGCTGCGCAACGACGCGCGCATGAACGTGGCCGCGCTGGCGGCCAAGCTCGGCGTCTCGCGCGGCACGGTCACGAACCGGCTGCGCAAGCTCGAAGACGAGCAGGTCATCGTCGGCTACACGGTGCGCCTGCGGCCCGATGCCGAGCCGGATGCGATCCGCGCCTGGATGCACGTGCTGGTCGACGGCAATCAAACCCGGGCCGTGATTGCCAGTTTGCTGGGCGAGCCCGGGGTCGAGGCGCTGCACGACACGAACGGCCGCTGGGACCTGCTCGCCGAACTGCGCGCCCAGACCATGCCGCAGTTGTCGCAACTGCTGGAGCGGGTGCGCCTGATCAAGGGCATCGCGAACACCGAGACGAGCATCCTGCTGGCTACTTACCGCTGAGAAAGTAAGTTAGGCGCGTGCGTTTTCGCCCGCCATCAAGGCTGGCCGAAGATCGGCTGCCAGCGGCCCGTCCTTCCCGTCACCGCGCGGCTCACCCAGCAGACCGAACAAGTCCTTCGGATCGGCGGCCTGCGGCACGAGTTCGATGCTGTCGCCGATGCCGAGTTCGGCCGCCGCATCGCGCATGAAGCAGAGTGCGGAATAGTCTTCGAGCGCGAAGCCGACCGAATCGAACACCGTCACCTGGGCCGCTCCGCTGCGGCCCGGCCGGTGCCCGGCCAGCACCTGCCACAGCTCGGTAACGGCGAAGTCGGCCGGCATCTGCTGGATCTCGCCCTCGATGCGGCTTTGCGGCTCGAACTCGACGAACACCGCCGCAGTCGCGAGCACGCCGCGGTGCAGTTCGGTCTTGCCGGGGCAGTCGCCGCCGACCGCATTGAGGTGCATGCCCGGCTCGATCATGTCGGGGGTCAGGATGGTTGCGTTGCGCTTGTCGGCGGTCACCGTGGTCACGATGTCGGCACCGCGCACCGCCTCGGCCGTGCTGCGGCAGGTGTGGACGACCAGGCCCTGGCCGCGCAGGTTGGCCACCAGCTTGGCGCTGGCGGCGGGGTCGGTGTCGAACAGGCGCAGTTCGCGCACACCGACCAGGTCGCGAAACGCCAGCGCCTGGAATTCGCTTTGCGCGCCGTTGCCGATCAGCGCCATCACCCGGCTGCCGGGCCGGGCCAGCGCCCGCGCCGCCACGGCCGACATCGCGGCGGTGCGGATGGCGGTGGTCAAGGTCAACTCCGACAACAGACGCGGCGCGCCGGTGGCCACGTCGGCCAGCACGCCGAAGGCCATCACCGTGGGCAGGCCGCAGCGTGTGTTCAGCGGGTGACCGTTGACGTACTTGAAGGCGAAGTGTTCGGCATCGGCGATCGGCATCAGCTCGATCACGCCGTGCGGCGAATGGCTGGCAACGCGGGCGCTCTTGTCGAATTCGTTCCAGCGCAGGAAGTCGCGCTCGATGCGCGCGGCCACGCCGGCAATGCACGCCGGCAGGCCCTTGTGGCGCACCAGGCGGATGATGTCCTGGACGCTGAGGTAGACGGTGTGGGGCGTGTGGCTGGGCAGCATCGCAGGGCTCCTGATTCGATGCGGCAAGTTTCACGCGGCGGCCTGCCAAGCGGAAGCGCCAGGTGTGCGAGCCGGCGTGCATCGGCTGGCGCAATGGCAGTGCCGGTTGACGGAATGCGCAACGCGCGGGTCTTGCCGAGCGCAGGACGTACCGAGCCCGGTTCGATGCGCTCAGCGCGCCCCCACACCCAGCAGCCGGTCCAGCAGGCCGGGCTGCGCCGACAAGGTCTCGCTCGCGCCTTGCCACGCCACCCGGCCGCGTTCCAGCACGACGGCCTGGCGCGTCAGTGGCAGGATCTGATGCGCGTGCTGCTCGACCAGGATGACGGCGGTGCGGCCCTCCTGCACCATCTCGCCGACGACGCGCAGCAGGTCTTGCGCGATCAGCGGCGCGAGGCCTTCGAGCGGCTCGTCGAGCAGCAGCAGGCGCGGGTTCAGCATCAGCGCCCGGCCCATCGCAAGCATCTGCTGCTCGCCGCCCGAGAGCTGGTTGCCCATGTTGGCGCGGCGCTCGTGCAGGCGCGCAAACGTGGCGTAGACGCGCTCCAGATTCCACGGCCCTGGCCGCGCCACGACGCGCAGGTTTTCCTCGACTGTGAGTGAGGCGAAGATGTCGCGCTCCTGTGGCACCCAGCCCAGGCCGGCGTGAGCGCGGCGGTGCCCGGCCAGCCGGGCGATGTCCTGGCCGTTGAAGCGGATCGCGCCGCGGGTCTGGCGCGCCGCCCCCATCAGGGTGGCGATCAGCGTCGTCTTGCCCATGCCATTGCGCCCGAGCAGGGCCAGGCTGTCGCCTTCGTCCAGTGCCAGGCTGATGCCTTCGAGCACGATGGCCTCGCCGTAACCGCTCCACACATCGTCCATGCGCAGCAGTTCAGACATGCGCGGCCTCGCCGAGGTAGAGCTGGCGCACCTGCGGATCGCTGCCGATCTTGTCGGGGACATCCTCGACCAGGATGGCGCCATTCACCAGCACCGAGATGCGGTCGGCGAAGCGGAACACCAGGTCCATGTCGTGCTCGATCAGCAGCACCGTCACATCGCGCGGCAATTGCGCAATCGTCTCGAACAGCTCGCGGCTTTCGCTCGTCGGCACGCCGGCGGCGGGCTCATCCAGCAGCAGCACGCGCGGCCGGGCGGCGAGTGCCAGCGCGATCTCGACCAGGCGCTGCTTGCCGTAGGCCAGGTTGCGGGCCCGTTCGTTCGCCACCGCGCCGAGCCGCAGCTGCGTCAGCAGTTGCGCGGCTTCATCGAGTGCATCGGCGTGCGCGCGCACCGGTCGCCACCAGCGCGTGCCCAGGCCGCGCCGTTCGTTGACTGCCAGCAGCACCGATTCGAGCACCGTCATGTCGGCGAACAACCGGTTGATCTGGAAGGTGCGCGCCACGCCGCGTTTCACTCGCGCGTGCTGCGACAGGGCCGTCACGTCGGTGCCGGCCAGCAGCACTGCGCCCGAGGTGGGCTCGAGGAAGCCGGTCAGCAGGTTGATCAGCGTCGTCTTGCCGGCGCCGTTCGGCCCGATCAGCGCGTGGCGGCTGCCAGCGGCCACGTTCAAGCTGATGTTGTCGGTGGCGATGAAGCCGCCGAACTTTTTCGTCAGGTTGCGAGTTTGCAGCGCGGGGCTCATGGCGACCTTCGTTTCAGCTTCGCACCGATGCGCCGCAGCGCGCCCAGGATGCCGTCGCGTGCGAACAGCACCACGACGATCAACAGCAGGCCGAGCCAGAACTGCCAGTACTGCGGGTTGATGCCCGACAGCAGGTCGTGCGCGACCACGAACACCATCGTGCCGAGCAGCCCGCCGTACAGACCGCCGGTGCCGCCGAGCACCAGGATCAGCATCACCTCGGCCGAGCGCGAGAAGCTGAACACGTCGATCGAGACGAACTGCGTCGTCTGCGCCAGCAGGGCGCCGGCCACGCCCGCATAGCCGGCGCCGATCATGTAGATGGCGATCAGCCGGCGGTGCACCGGCGTGCCGAGCGCCGGCATCCGCAGGGCGTTCTGGCGGATGCCGCGCAGGCTCATGCCGAACGGCGAATGGACCAGCCGGCGCGCGATCCAGAACATCACGAACAACACCGCCAGCGCGTACAGGTAAGCGGTGGTGCCGGCCATGTCGAAGCGGAAGCGGCCGAGCAGCGGCGTCATCTCGATGCCTTGCAGGCCGTCGGTTCCGCCGGTGTAGCGGGTCAGCTTGTTGGCAGCCTCGAACAGCATCAGGCCGACGCCGATGGTCACCATCAGCCGCGTCAGGTCGGTGCCGCGCAGCACCAGGAAGCCGGTGATGAAGCCGATCAGCGCCGACATGGCCAGGGCCGCCGCGAGCCCGAGCAAGGGGTCGCCGAAGCCATGCGCCGCCAGCAAGCCGGCGGTGTAGGCGCCGACGCCGAAGAATGCCGCGTGGCCGAGCGAGACGATGCCGGCATAGCCCAGGATCAGGTCGAGCGACAGCGCGAACAGCGAGACGATCGCGATCTGGCTCAGCAGCAGGTGGCTCTGCGGGAACGCGAAGAAAGCGAGCACCGGCAGCAGCCAGAACGCAAGCTCGGACGGCCGCCACCGGACGGCGCGCTTCAGCGGCAGGAGGTCGACCGGGGTGATGGGGTCGACCGGCTCGACCGGCGTGATCGCGGCGACCGGCTCGGTGCTCATCGCGCTGCCTTTCTGCCGAACAGGCCTTGCGGGCGCACGATCAAGGTGACCACCATCACGGCGTAGATCACGAAGGCGCCGATCTGCGGCAGGTAGTACTTGCCGACGACATCGGCAATGCCGATCAGCAGCGCGGCGTACAGCGAGCCGAGGATGTTGCCGCTGCCGCCGACCGCCACGACGATTAGGAAATAGACGATGTATTTGACCGGAAATTCCGGGTCCATGCCGAGCGCCTCGACCCCGAGCGCGCCGCCCAGGCCGGCCAGCGCCGAGCCGAGCGCGAACGCGATGCTGAAGACGCGGTCGACATTGATGCCCAGGCCGCGCGCGGCGCGCGGGTTGTCGACCGAGGCGCGCAGCTCGGCGCCGAACCGGGTGCGCACCAGCATCCATTGCAGGCCCGCAGCCACCACCAGCCCGACCGCCACGAGGAACAGCCGGTACACGCCGATGTCGATGCCCGGCAGGTTGAACTGGCCGCGCAGGTACGCCGGCAGTTGCAGCGGTTGCTGCTGCGCGCCGAAGAAGAAGTGCGCGGTCGAGATCGACATGAACACCAGGCCGATCGAGAACAGCACCTGGTCGAGGTGCGAGGCACCGTACAGGCGGCGGTACAGCGTTCGCTCGAGCAGCACACCGGCCAGGGCACAGACGACGATCACCACCGGCAGCGTCAGCAGGAACGGCACGCCCATACGCCCGAGCAGCAGCACGCAGACATAGCCGCCGAGCATTGCGAACGCGCCGTGCGCCAGGTTCACGAAGTTCATCAGCCCGAGCGTCACTGACAGGCCGACGCTGATGAGGAACAGCAGCAAGCCGGAGGCGATGCCGTCGAAGAGGATGGTCATGGGTTGTTTGCTCCCTCTTCCAGAAGGAGAGGGAGTAAGAAACGGAACCGCATCCTCAGGGCTTGCCCGGGTCCTTCACATCCGGCATCGAATCGAACTCAATGTTCTGCAGCTTGCCGCTGACGCTTTCGACCTTGCGGATGTACACCGTCTGGACGATGTCGCGGGTCGCCGGGTCGATCATGATCTTGCCGCGCGGGCTGACCCAGCTCAGGCCTTTTGCGGCCTCGATGAACTTGTCGGCATCGGCGCTGCCGCCGGTTTTCTTGATCGCCTCGAAGATCACGTGCATGCCGTCGTATCCGGCCACCGACATGAAGTTCGGCCGCTCTTTCGGATACGCCTTTGCGTACGCTGCCGTGTACGCCGCGTTCTCCGCCGACTTGTGCGACTGGGCGTAATGGAAGGCCGTGATTGCGCCGAGCGCGGGCTCGCCGAGCGCGTCAAGGATGTCCTCGTCAGTCAGGTCGCCGGTGCCAATGATGCGGATGCCGGCCTGCGCCATGCCTCGGTCGGCGAAGCCCTTCATGAACGCGATCGTCTCGGCGCCCGGCGGCAGGAACAGGAACACGGCGTCGGGTTTGGTGTCCTTGATGCGTTGCAGGTAGGGCGCGAAGTCGGGGTTCTTTACCGGCACCCGAACTTCGCCCACCACCTCGCCGCCGGCGGCCGTGAAGGTCTTCTTGAACTGGCCTTCGGCATCGTGGCCCGGGCCGTAGTCGGCCACCAGGGTGTACACGGTCTTGATCTTGTTCTTCGCCGCCCAACTGGCGATCGGCGCGCTGACCTGGGCCAGGGTGTGCGAGGTGCGCACGATGTACGGCGAACGTGCGGTGATGATGGATGTGGCGGCGTTCATCACCACCATCGGCTTCTTCGCCTCGGTGGCGATCGGCGCCACGGCGAGTGCGGCCGGCGTCAGGCCGAAGCCGGCCAGCACATCGACCTTGTCCTTCACCACCAGTTCCTGCGCGAGCCGCTTGCTCACGTCGCCGGCGGTGCCCGGGCTGTCGTCCTTGATGATGAGTTCGATCTTGCGGCCGGCCACCGTGTCGCCGTTGGCGGCGATGTACAGGCGCACGCCACGCTCGATCTGCTTGCCGTAGTCGGCGAACGGGCCGGACATCGGCAGCACCAGTCCGATCTTCAGCGGCTCGGCGGCGTGCGCCGGGTTGGCGAGCAGGCTGGCGAGCCCGAGCGCGGTGAGGAGGAGTCTGCGTTGCATGGTGGGTGTCTCCGGGTGGTGTCGTGGGGTGGTGGATGGTTGACGCGCTGGGCAAGCCGCAAGCGGCGCGGCGCCCAGCCTAACCCCGCTGCTCGCGGAAGAAGCCGAGCTTCTCTTGCGCGACGCGGTCGGAGTACGAGAACAGCACCAGATCGCTGCTGGCGTGGAGCGTGTGCGCCATCCAGCCCGGCACGACGAGCACGTCGTGCGGGTGCAGCGCGAAGTGCTGCTCGCCGACGCGCAAGGCGCCGCTGCCTTCGACGACGACGAACACCATGCTGTCGCTGGAGCGGTAGGGCAGGGTGGCGAAGCCGGCCGGCAGCAGCCGGATCATGGTCGCCATCGTCGGCATCGCCCAACCGCCGTCGATCGGGTTCACATAGCGCATCAGGTGGCCGGCATGCGCATCCGGCGCGCCGGCCAGGGTCAGCGCGTGCAGCGCGTCGCGGGTGCGGGCCCAGGGGTAGTTGAAGACCGGCGAGTTGAGCGAGCGGTGGCGGTAGCCGACCGGCAGCAGGCCGCTGCCATAGCGCGCCAGCGCATCGCCGACCGGGCGGGTGACAGCCGCTGCATCCTGCGCGTGGTCCTCGCGGAAGGTGCTGTTGAAGAGCGCGACGATCGGGATGTCCAGGCCGTCGAGCCAGATCATCGGCGCATCGGTGCCGGCCGCGCCTTCGTGCGCATGGTGGTGCCAGGTCCACGAGGGCGTGATGACGAAGTCGCCGGGTTGCATCGGCGTCTTCTCGCCGTCCACGGCGGTGAAGGCGCCACTGCCTTCGATGATGAAGCGCAGCGCACTCTGGGTGTGGCGGTGCGCCGGCGCGAGCTCGCCCGGCATGATGAGCTGCAGCCCGGCGTAGAGCGAGTTGGTGATCTGCGAGCTGCCCTTGAGGCCCGGGTTCTCGAGGATCAGCACCCGGCGCTCGGCCTCGGCGGCGCTGATGTGGGCGGCCGACTCAAGCACATAGGGCCGCACCTCGGCATAAGCCCAGCGGTGCGCCACGCCGGCCGGCGTGGGGGCTGCGGGCACAAGCGACTTGAGGCGGGTCCACAGGGGCGCCAGGCTTTGCGTGTCGGCGCGGCCGTAGAAGGCCTCGCGTTCTTTTTGAATGGCCGGCGTGGGGGCGGGCGCGGCGGTGACTGTGGCGGTGGTCGTGTTCATGCTGGTGCCTCACTGCCGCTTCAAGCGGGAATGAAATCGGGCTGGCGCTGCGGCGCGGCGGCCGCGAAGGCCGGGTGCCGGCAGGCCCGCGCGTCGAGCCGGTGGATGCGCGGCCAGCGCGCCACGTCGATGTTGGCGCGGCGCGCGTTCGCCACCTGCGGTACGAGGCAGCAATCGGCCAGGGTCGGCGCGCTGCCCACGCACCAGTCGCCGTCGCCTGCACTGCCATCGCTTTGCAGCATCGCTTCCAGCGCGTCGAAGCCCAGGCCGATCCAGTGCGCCACCCAGGCGTTCTTCTGTGCCTCGGTCAAGGCCAGCGGGCCGACCAGGTACTTCAGCACGCGCAGGTTGTTCAGGGGGTGGATGTCGCAGGCGATGAGCTGGGCGATCTGAAGCACCCGGTCGCGTGCGGGCCCGCCCGCCGGCACCAGCAAGGGCGCGGGTTGCAGGCGGTCGAGGTGGTCGATGATCGCCAGCGACTGGGTGACATGTTCGTCATCGACCTCCAGCATCGGCACCAGCCCGGCCGGGTTCAAGGCCTTGTAGCCGGGCTGGTTCTGCTCGCCGCTGCGCAGCTTCACGCCGACATGCTCCCAGGCCAGCCCCTTCAGATTCAACGCGATGCGCACCCGGTAGGCGGCCGAGCTGTTGAAGAAATCGTGCAGGCGCAATGCCGGTGCGTGCGCGGCGGTGTTGGCGGGGTTGGTGGTGGTGGCGGCGTTGGCCATGTCAGACCACCCGCACCCGCAACTCGCCCAGGCCGTCGATGCCGCCCGCCATCGTCTGGCCGCGCTCGACCTTGCCCACGCCTTCGGGCGTGCCGGTGTAGATCAGGTCGCCAGGGCACAGTTCGAAGAAAGTCGAAAGGTTGGCGATGACTTCGGGCACCGACCAGATCAGCTTGGCGATGTCGCTGCGCTGACGGTCGGCACCATCGACCTGAACCCAGATGGCGGCCGCGCCCGGGTGGCCGATGACCGAGGCGGGATGCAGCTCGCCGATCGGGGCCGAGGCGTCGAAGGCCTTGCCCAGCTCCCACGGCCGGCCCTTGTCGCGCGACAGGATCTGCAGGTCGCGGCGCGTCATGTCCAGGCCGACGGCGTAGCCGAACACATGCTCGTGGGCGCGGGCCACCGGGATGTCGCGCCCGCCGCTGCCGATCGCCACGACGAGCTCGATCTCGTGCTGGTAGTCGCTGCTTTGCGGCGGGTAGGCGACGGCCACCGTCTGGCCGGGTGCGCAGACGACGATGGCGTTGTCGGGCTTGCAGAAAAAGAACGGAGGCTCGCGGTCCGGGTCGAACCCCATCTCGCGCGCATGCGCGGCGTAGTTGCGGCCGACGCAATAGATGCGGCGCACCGGGAACAGCGCGTCGCTGCCGGCAATCGGAACCGTGACTTGCGGTTCGGGTTCGAAGACATAGCGCATGGGGAAATCTCCAGCAGTTTCAGATCAACGCTTCAGGCGGACAGGCAATTCTCGACCCGCCAGCCGTACAGCCATTCCAGCGCATCGTAGAACTGCGCCGGCGAGCGGCCTTTCCACAGCTCGTTGCGCACCAGCCGCTCGACGCCCTTCGCATGAAAGATGCGGCCCATCTCGCGCGCCGACAGCACGACCCGCGCGGTGCGCGCGATGCGCGAGCGCTGGTAGTGGGCGAAGGCAGCGGGAAAGTCGTTGCGGTGCACGCGCAGGGCTTCGCCCAGGGTCACCGCGTCTTCGAGCGCCATGCAGGCGCCTTGCGCCAGGTATTGCAGGGTCGGGTGGGCGGCGTCGCCGAGAAGGGTCGTGCGCAGGCCGGGGCCGAAGGTCCACTGGCCGATCGGCTCGCGGTCGGCGGTGGCCCAGCGCCGCCAGCTTTTCGGCAGCTCGATCAACTGGCGCGCGCGCGGGCAGATGCCTTCGAAGTAGCTCAGCACCTCCTGCGCCGAGCCTTCGGTGACGCTCCATTCCTCGGCCTGCCGGCTGTGAAAGGTGACGACCACGTTGTACTGCTCGCCGCCGCGCAGCGGGTAGTGCACCAGGTGGCAGTTCGGGCCGACCCAGATGCTGGCGGCGTTCCATTGCAGATCGGGCGGGAAGTCGCACTTGTCGACCACCGCGCGGTAGACCACATGGCCGGAGACGCGCGCAGCGTCACCCACGTACTGCGCGCGCACCGCCGACTTCACGCCGTCGGCGCCGATCAGCGCCGCGCCGCGATGCCGGGTGCCGTGCGCGTCTATGACGGTGACGCAGTCGGGGTTGGTGTCGGGGTTGGTGTCGGGGTCAGGATCGGCCCCATTGCCAGTGCCGGCTTCGACTCGCACCACTTGCGTCGAGGTCAGCACCTCGATCCGGCCGCTGGCGCGCGCCGCGTCGAGCAGCGCGCCGTGCATGTCAGCGCGGTGGATCACGGCATACGGGTTGCCGAAACGCAGCCGGAAAGCCTCGCCGACCGGGATGCGGCCGACCAGGGTTTCGTCGAGCGCGTCATGCATCACCATCTCGTCGGTGTAGACGGCACGGGCGCGCGCCGTGGCGCCGATGCCGAGCGCGTCGAAGGCGGCGAAACCGTTCGGGCCGAGCTGCACGCCGGCGCCGATCTCGCCGAGTTCGGGCGCCTGTTCGAGCACCCGCACGTCCAGGCCCTGGCGCGTCAACGCCAGCGCCGCCGCCAGGCCACCGATGCCGCCGCCGGCGACCAGCACGGGAAGGGTGGGGGCGCGTGGCGATAGGGTGGTCATGAGAAGGCGGGCGGGTGGCGGGTGAAGGTGTTTTGCCTGGGCACGCTGATAATCAGCACACTGACGATAAGTGTAGTGATAGCATTTGAACCGCACATTCGCGTTTACCCTCAAGCAAGCAGGCATGAACAAGAAGTCGAACCTGAACGGCCTGCCCGGCCACTCGATCCGGCGCCTGCACCAGATTGCGGTGGCCGTGTTTCTGCAGGAGACCGGCGCCCACGGCGTCACGCCGGTGCAGTACGCCGCGCTGCAAACCGTGGCCGACACGCCGGGCATCGACCAGCGCACGCTGGCCGCCAGCATCGGCCTGGACACCTCGACCACCGCCGGCGTGCTCGACCGCCTGGAGGCGCGCGGCCTGCTGGCGCGCAGCGCCTCGCCCGACGACCGGCGGGTGCGGCGGCTGACGCTCACCCCGGCCGGCCACGCCCTGCTCAAGCTGCTGCTGCCCGACATGCAGCGCGCCCAGCAGCGCATGCTGGCGCCGCTGCCCAAGGCCGAGCGGGCCGAGTTCATGCGGATGCTGCAGGTGCTGGTCACGTCGAACAACGAGCTGAGCCGGGCGCCGAGCGACGGTTGAGGGGGAGGGCGAATCGGCGCGCCTCAAGTGCAAGAGCCAACTCACTCACCGCAGAGGCGCGAAGAACGCAGAGGACCGCAGAGGACCGCAGAGAAATTCACTCTTCGTCTTTGCTCTGCGCAACCCTGCGTTCTCCGCGCCTCTGCGGTGGTGAGTTTGAACCTTGGTGGAGCCCCACACGCGATTGACACGAAGCGTTCACGGCTGCGTCATGCGGGGTCTCGATAGTCGGTGGCTTCATGTGCTGCGCGCCGCTCGATGCGGGCGCGCAGTACCCCCACCGACTTCGAGGATCGCACGATGTTCAAACCCAAAACCTGGGCTGTTTGCGCGCTGGTTGCTGCACTCACACTGCCCGCGCAGGCCACCGATGTGGCATTGGTCACCAGCAGCGGCCAGGCCGGCTACGGCAGCTGGCAGCAGTTCAATGTGAGCGACCTCGACTCGCTCGTCTTCGGCACCGAATGGATCGACTTTTCGAGCGCGCCCGGCGCCGGTTTCGGCACGCCGCTGACCTTCACGTTCACGATCGGCGCCGGCCAGGTCGGGCGCTTCACGGCGATCGATGGCGCTTTCGGTGGCGACACCTTCAGGCTCACCGACTTCGGCAACGCGCTCGGCGCCACGTCGGCCGTGCCGGTCACCGATTACGCGAGCGCGCCTGATGTCGGCCTCGACTTCGACGCCGCGCTGGTCAACCCGGCGTTCAGCCAGGGCGTGTTCCTGCTCGGCGCCGGCAGCCACCGCATCAGCGGCCGGCTCGACCAGTCGGTGCTGCTGAACGGTGTGGCGTTGAACGCCACCGTCGGCGCGGTGCGCCTGACCGTCGCGGCGGTGGCTCCGGCGGTGCCCGAGCCATCGACCTATGCCTTGCTGCTCGCCGGCCTCGGCCTGGTCGGCGTGCGGCTGCGGCGTCGGCGTTGATCGCGCTTCCTGTCCCAGCTTCACCACCTCACCGCACCACCTCACCGCGCCATGCGACGCGCCCTGTACCGCGCCCTGTACCGCGACCCGGAGTTCCGATGAAATCTTTTGCTCATCTTCACGTGCGCCACCCCGCCCGCCACCCCGCCCGAGCCACCCAGTTCGCCACCGCACTGGCGGCCGGCCTGCTGTGCCTGGCCAGTGCCAAGGCGCAGGCCCAGCCGCGCCCGCCGATCGTCGTCAAGGTGATCGGCTTCAACGACTACCACGGCAACCTGCAGTCGCCGGGCACGTTCGGCGTCAACACCACCATACCTCCGGCGCTGCGACCTGCCGTCGGCGGCGCCGAGTACCTGGCCGCCTACGTGGCGCGCATGAAGGCGCAGAACCCGCTCAACGTGGTGGTGGGCGGTGGCGACTTCATCGGCGCCTCGCCGCTGATCTCGGCGCTGTTCTTCGACGAGCCGGCGGTCGAGACCCTGAACCGCATCGGCGTCGAGTTCTCGTCGGTCGGCAACCACGAGTTCGACAAGGGCAGCGCCGAGCTGCGGCGCCTGCAGAACGGCGGCTGCAAGTTGACCAACGGCGCGCCCGACCCGAACAGTTGCAAGGGCCTGGGCTCGGGCGCACCGGGCACCTTCGACGGCGCGAAGTTCAAGTGGCTGTCGGCCAACGTGATCGAGACCGCGACCGGCCGCACCCTGCTGCCGGCCTACGGCATCAAGACCTTCGACGGCATCAAGGTCGCCTTCATCGGCATGACCTTGAAGGACACGCCGCGCATCGTCACCCCCACCGGCGTGGCCGGGCTGGAGTTTCGCGACGAGGCCGACACGGTGAATGCGCTGGTGCCGCGGCTGCGCGCGCAAGGCATCGAAGCGATCGTCGTGCTGGTGCACCAGGGCGGCTTCCAGACCAGCCCGAACGTCGGCGACATCAACGGCTGCGACGGCAATCTGAAGAACGCCGATGGCACCGACTCCGACATCGGCGCGGTCGTGAAGCGGCTCGACAACGCCGTCGATCTGGTCATCAGCGCCCACACGCATTCGGCCTACAACTGCTCGGCGAGCACGCTCGATGTGAAGGTCGTGAACGGCGTGGCGGTCAGCACGCCGCGCCCGACCGGCCTGGCCAACAAGGCCGGCCGGCTGATTCCGGTGACCAGCGCCAGCGCCTTCGGCCGGGTGTTGACCGACATCGACCTGAGCATCGACGCGGCCACGCGCAACGTGACTGCGGTCAGCGTGGCGAACCGGCTGGTCGACCGCAGCGACGCGGCCATCAACGCCGCAATCGCCACCGACCCGAGCGTGCGCAACATCGTCGCCGGCTACAACGCGCTGGTCTCGCCGATTGCCAATCAGGTCATCGGCACGATCACTGCGGCGCTGCCGAACTCAGCCAACGGCGCGGGCGAGCAACCGGCCGGCAACCTGATCGCCGATGCCCAGTTGCAGGCGACGCAACCGGCCGCGCTCGGCGGCGCGGTGGCGGCCTTCATGAACCCGGGCGGCATCCGCAGCCCCGGCTTCACGGCGCCGAGCTACCCGCACGATGTGACCTATGGCGAAGCGTTCACGGTCCAGCCCTTCGGCAACAGCCTGGTGACGATGACGCTCACCGCGCAGCAGATCCGCAACCTGCTGGAGCAGCAGTTCGTCGGCTGCCTCGGCCAGGCGACGCAGCGCATCCTGCAGGTCTCGAATGGGGTCAGGTACACCTGGAGCGCGGCCGGTGCGCCGTGTGCCAAGGTGAGCGAACTCACCTTGACGCCGACCGACGTGATCGCGGTCCCGCCGGTGGCGATGGCCGCGCCCGAGACGCTGGTCAGTGCCGGCGTGGTGCTGAACCCGGGCAAGACTTACCGCGTCACCGTGAACAACTTTCTCGCCACCGGCGGTGACGGCTTCACGGTGCTGGCGGGCGGCCAGAACCTGCTCGGTGGCGCACAGGACATCGACGCGCTGGTGGCCTATCTGGCGGGCGGCTACAAGGCGCCGATGGCCGCGTACGACCCGGCCAGCCCGGCGTTCAACGTGCCGCGCGTGACGCGGCTGCCTTGACTGGGTTGACGGGCCTGACTGACCTGACTGGCGTCAGGCCTGTGCGGCGCTTCGGGCGCGGCGGCTCGCAGTCTGGCCCCGGCGCGCGCTCCATCGTCATCGCTGCTGCGGCTGCGTTTGTGGTCTGCGCAACTTGTACCGCCGGCGCGGCCGGCATCCCGCGCGCCGAGCCGATCAGCACCGCCGTGGCGGTGCTGATGGCGCAGGCCGAGCAGGCGCTGGTCAACGGCGACACCTCAGCCGCCACCGTCGGCTTCGAGCGGGCTGCGGCGATGCGGCACGACGGCGCCATCGAAATGGGCCTGGTGCGCGCGGCCCTGCAAGCCGGCGAGTTTCGCCAGGCGCTCGCGTTCTGTGCCCACACCGCTGGCGCACATGCCGATGAACCGTCGGCCGGCGCTCTCTATGCGTGGCTGCTGCGCGCTGCCGGCCAACCCGGCGAGGCGCTGCGTGTGCTGGCGCAGACGCAGGCCCGCGCGCCGCACGACGCGGTGGTCGAAGCGACCCGGCAGGCCTTCAAAAAGGAGGTGCCGATTGCCGCCGGCGTGCTACTGCTCGCGCCGCACCGGATGGCGCCGCAGGCGCTGATGCAGGGCGCCCAACCGGCCCTGCCTGACGACGCGCGCACGGTCGCGGCCGGTGTGCTGGTGGGCGGCGGGCAGGCCGCGCTCGTGCCCGTCATGGCGATCGAGGGTGCGCGCCGGATCTGGGTCCGCAACGGCCTCGGCCGGGCCACCGAAGCGGTGCCCGACGGCAGCGCGGCGCAGGCCTTGAGTGAGCATGGTGTGACGCTGCTGCGGCTGCTGGATCCGCTGCCGTTGGGGGCCACGACGCTCGCGCCGCGCGACCCTTTCGCCGGCAGCCCCGGCTTCGTCATCGGCTACCCGGCAGCGGCCGATTCAATGCCGGCCTGGCCGACCCTGCGCGAAGGTTTTCTGGGCGCTGCCGACGGTCGCGAAGGCCTGCGCAAGCTCGGCATCGAGTGGCCGTCGGCGCTCCACGGCGGGCCAGTCTTCGACGCCGCCGGGCGGCTGGCCGGGGTGTCGTTGCAGGGCGTCTTGCAAGAGGCCGCAACGTCTGGTCGGCAAGGTGCGTCGATGCTGCCGGTGTCGATGTTTCGGGCGCTGGCGCAAGCCGCGTCAGGCCTGGCGCCCAAGCCGCCCGCCAACGCTGCGGCCATGCCCGGCCGCATCCCAGCCGACGTCGCGTATGAGCAGGCGCTGACGGTTGCGTTGCAGGTCATCGTGCAACGCTGACGACTCGGCCGCGCTCAGTCGAGGTGCGACCCGGTGGCCTGAAAGCTGCCGGCCTGGGTGTCTTCGAAGTCGACCCGCTCGTCGGCGCATCGCGGGTCGCGGCCAACGCCGGCGATACGCATCGCGCCCGGGTAGCGCGCGGCTTCGCGCTCCGTCATGCGGCCGTCGGTGCGGATCCGGCCGCTGACGGGATCGCGGAATACCCATCGCCAGACTGCTTGCCGATCTGCCTGCTGCTTTGTTTGCTGCCCCATCGCCCTGCTCCGTGGCGCACAACGGCGCGCCTGCAGGCGAAGCGTGCCGCAACGGCGTGTCAGGGCCGTGACCCGGAGAGCCTGCGCCGGGCCGTTCAGATCGCGCGCTGGTTGACCCGTTTCGACAACTCGTCCGCGCTCTCCTTGCGCTCGCTGTAGCGGTCCACCAGGTAGGGCGCCACGTCGCGCGTCAGCAGCGTGAACTTCACAAGCTCTTCCATCACATCGACCAGGCGCTCGTAGTACGCCGAGGGCTTCATGCGGCCGGCCTCGTCGAATTCGAGAAAGGCCTTGGCGACCGACGACTGGTTCGGGATCGTCAGCATGCGCATCCAGCGGCCGAGCACGCGCAACTGGTTGACGGCGTTGAACGACTGCGAGCCGCCCGATACCTCCATCACCGCCAGCGTCTTGCTCTGGGTCGGGCGCACCGCGCCGATGCTCAGCGGAATCCAGTCGATTTGCGCTTTCATGATGCCGGTCATCGCGCCATGGCGCTCGGGCGAGGTCCAGACCATGCCCTCGGCCCAGGTGGCGGCCTCGCGCAGTTCCTGCACCTTCGGGTGGCTCTCGGGCGCGGCGTCCGGCCAGGGCAGGCCGGCCGGGTCGAACACACGCACTTCGCCGCCCATCGCGATCAGCAGGCGCGCCGCTTCGAGCGTCAGCAGCTTGCTGTACGAGCGCTCGCGCAACGAGCCGTAGAGCAGCAGGAAACGCGGCGCGTGGGTCGACGAGGCGGC
>JANXZA010000040.1 GCA_025355745.1 Rhizobacter sp.
CGCAGCGCTTCGATGCGGCCTGGCACGAGCCCGGCGCGAAGACGGTGCTCGGCACCTCGTATCCGGAAGGGCCGGAAGGTCTGCGCCGCGTGCTCCACGACCTGGCGCTGCACCCGGCCACGGCGCGCTTCGTCGCGACCAAGCTGGCGCGCCACTTCGTCGCCGACGACCCGCCACCGGCACTGGTCGAGCGCCTGCGCGCCACCTACCTGCGCAGTGGCGGCGACCTGCCGGCCGTGTACCGCGAGCTGATCCGCAGCCCTGAAGCCTGGAGTGCGCAGCCGGTGAAGCTGAAGACACCCGAGGCCCTGGTGGTTTCGGCGGTGCGGCTGCTGCGCGGCACTTCGGCGAGTTCAATGCGCGGGTTCGAGCGCAGCGAACTCGGCGCGCCCGGCGGCATCGCCGCGCTCGGCCAGCGGGTGCAGGGCGCGCCCTCGCCGGCCGGCTGGAGCGACCGCGCCGAAGACTGGCTCGGGCCGGACGCGGTCTGGAAACGCATCGAATGGTCGACCCGGATCGCCGACCGGCTGGGCAGCAGCGTCGATGCGCGGGCGCTGGCATCGCAAAGCCTCGGGCCTTTGCTGAGCCCCGCCACGCGCACCCAGATCGAGCGTGCAGCGGATGGCGGCCAGGCGCTGGCGCTGCTGCTGATGGCGCCGGAATTCCAGCGCCGCTGATCCGCTCCACGGCCACACCACACACCGGACTTCATGATGGAAAACATCCGCTTCAACTCGACCCGCCGCAGCCTGCTGGCCGGCGCACTCGGCGCCGGCGCGCTCGGGCTAACGTCCAGACTGAGCGTGGCCGGAACGGGCGCGGCGCCCGACGGCAACCGCTTCGTGTTCGTGATCCTGCGCGGCGGGCTGGACGGCCTGGCGGCGGTGCCGGCGGTGGGCGATGCGAGTTTCGCCACCGCCCGTGGGGCACTCGCACCGGCTGCCGGCACGGCGCTCGCACTCGATCCGATCTTTGCCCTGCACCCGAGCCTGATGCAACTCCACGCGATGTACGGCCGCGGCGAACTCGCCGTCGTGCACGCCACCGGCCTGAGCTACCGCGAGCGCTCCCACTTCGATGCCCAGCAGGTGCTGGAAAGCGGCGGCACGCGGCCGTTCGACATCGCCACCGGTTGGCTCGGCCGGGCGCTCGCATCCCCCAACACAAGCAGCGCACGCAGCACGCGCAGCATCGCCTTGAGCACCACCGTGCCGCTGGTGCTGCGCGGGCCCGGCGTGGTCGACACCTGGGCGCCGACGCTCGGCAAGGGTGGCGCCATCGACCCGGCGGCCGATCTGGTGGCCCGCCTCGAGCGTCTGTATGCCGACGACCCGGCGCTTGCCACCGCATTGAACCGGGCTCGGGCGCTGCACCTCGACGACGCGATGCCGGCCGACCCGGCCCCCGCCGGCGAGATGGCGATGAACGACGCCGCAGGCCCGACACGGCGCGGCAATTTCACCGTGCTGGCGCAACGTGCCGCCGACTTCCTGACCCAGCCCGGCGGGCCGCAGGCGGCAGTGCTCGAAATGGGCGGCTGGGACACGCATGCGAACCAGGCGAACCCGAACGGGCCGCTCGCCAACGGGCTGCGCCAACTCGACACTGGCCTGGCGGCGCTGCGCGCTGGCCTCGTCGCCGGTGGCACCTGGGGCCGCACGGTCATCGTCGTGGCCACCGAGTTCGGCCGCCAGGTGGCGATCAACGGCACGCTCGGCACCGACCACGGCAGCGCCGGCGCGGCCTTCGTGCTTGGCGGTGCGGTGCGCGGTGGCCGCGTCATCGCCGACTGGCCCGGGCTGGCCGCGCGCGACCGCTTCGAAGGCCGCGACCTGCGCACCACCACCGACCTGCGCGGCGTGCTGAAAGGCGTGCTTGCCGACCATCTGCACGTCGCCGGCCGGGCCTTGAACACCGAGGTGTTTCCGGGCAGCGAAGCGGTGCGCGGGGTGGCGCTGCTGAAGGGGTGAAGGGGTGAACGGGTGAACGGGTGAAGGGTCAGCCGGCCCGATGACCTTGCGACTCGACGGCCCGCCGTCTCGCCGACCTGTCGCGCGGCGGAATAGCGCGGCGCAGCACAGCGCAGCGTTGCGAGCCCGGTCTACCGATCGCCTGATGCCGCGATGCGCGCCTGCAAGATCCGCTGCACCAGCGGGTGCTGCACCTTGCGCTCGGTGCCGATCGCGAAGAACTGTTCCTTCACGCCTTCGCACGGCCCGACCCGCTTGACTGCATAGCGCGTCGTCAGTTCAGCGTGAACCATCGCCACCGCCGGGAACACGCCCATGCCGCTGGCACCGAAGGTCTTGAGCAAGGCGCTGTCCTCGAATTCGCCGACGATGCGCGGCCGAATGCCCTGTTTTTCGAACCACTGATCGAGCTGTGCGCGCACCGCCACATGCGGCGTCGGCAACAACACCGGGACCGTGGCCAGCGACTGCGGAAACCCGCGCCGCGCCGCAGCGGCGAGCGCGGGTGACGCGTACCAGGCCAGTGGCGACGCGCCCAGTGAATGGCTGTAGACCCTGACGTTCGGATTCGGCGGTGCCGCCCGGTCAGCGAGCACCAGGTCGAGCCGGTGCAGGGCCAGCTCGGCCAGCAGGTCCGAGAGGTCGCCTTCGTGGCACAGCAACCGCAGGTGCGGCGCGTCGATCACCGGCTGCATCAGGCTGCGCACCACCAGCTTGGGAAGTCCATCACAGATGCCCACCGCGAGCCGCACGGTGGGCGCGCTGACGGCGTCGCGCACGAAGGCCGGCAGTTGCGCGCCGAGCGCGAAGATCTGCTCAGCCTGCTGCATCGCCGCCGTGCCGGCCTCGGTCAGCACCAGTCCGCGCCCCGCCGGCTTCAGCAAGGCATGGCCGAGCGAGCGCTCCAGCTCACGCACTTGCGTGCTCACGGTCTGCACCGCCATGCCGAGCCGATCGGCCGCGCGGGCGATGCCGCCCTCGGTGCCGACGACCCAGAAATAGTAGAGATGGCGGTAGCTGAAGCTCAGGCTCATGGTCAGGTTTTCCGGAACTGTCGGTCCTTCATTGTCTGCTTTTAACGAGCCCCCGTCCCGCCTATGGTTCGCCGGTGATTCACACCGAAGGAGAAGCTCACCATGGAATACCAACCTCATGCCGCAACCGCCGGCGCAACCGCCGGGGCACCTACCGAGGCAGCCACCAGCGCGGCCACTTCGCGTGCGCTGCCGGTCGTGGTGGCCGCATCGCAACCGAACGCCGACACCCGCCGCGTGCTGCGCAACACCTGTGCATTGCTGTCGATGACCTTGTTGTTCAGCGCCGCTGTCGCCAGTGCCAGCGTGGCGCTGCGCTGGCCGGCGCCGGGCATCTTGCTGACCCTTGTCGGCTGCTTCGGCCTGCTCTTTGCGGTCCACCGATTGAAGCACTCGGCATGGGCACTGGCGGCGGTGTTCGGCCTCACCGGCTTTCTCGGCTACACGCTCGGGCCGCTGCTCTCCAAGGCATTGGCTGCGCCGGCCGGCGGGCAGGTCGTGATGCTGGCCCTGGCCGCCACCGGTACCGCCTTCCTGGCGCTTTCGGCCTGGGTGCTTAGCACGCGGCGCGACTTCAGCTTCATCGGCGGCTTCCTGTTTGCCGGCATGGTGATCGCACTGCTCGCCGGGCTGGCGGCCGCGTTCCTGCAGCTCCCGGCGTTGGGCCTGGCGGTTTCGGCGATGGTGGCCCTGCTGTCGGCCGGGCTGATCCTGTACGAGACCAGCCGCATCGTGAAAGGCGGCGAGACCAACTATGTGCTGGCGACCGTCGGCCTGTACCTTTCGATCTTCAACTTGTTCACCAGCCTGCTCAGCCTGTTCGGCCTGGGTGGATCGGATGAGTGAACCCCACCCTGGCACCCAAGGACTTCATCATGCGCAGCTACCCCACTAACAGCCCGCAGGCCGCCGCCCGCATCGTCGCCTTGACCCTTGTGGCCGACGGGCACGTTTCCAGGACCGAACTCGACGTGCTGGACCGCGTCGGCGCCTATCGCCAGCTCGGGCTCGAACGAGATGCAATGCACAGCGTTCTGCAAGGCTTCTGCGAAGACCTGCTGCAAGCAAGCGACCCGCATTGGGTCGGCGCTTGCCAGGTCGACCCGCGAACGTTGAGCCAGCTGATGGCCGAGATCGAAAGCCCGGCCCTGCGCGTCACGGTGCTGCGGCTGTGCGTGGCCGTGGCCGAGGCCGATGACCACGTTGCCGACGGCGAGTCGGTCGTGCTCGTCAGCGCGGTCGAGCAGTGGGGCTTGCACCACGAAATGTTGAGCCCGTTGCTACCCGCCGGGTCGCATTGAAACCAGTTCACCGACCACCGACAACCGACCACCCGACCACCCGATGGAACCCCTGACTTCGCTCGTCACTGCCGACGTTCTCGGCAAGGCCGCCTGGATGTGGCTGGTGTTCGCCGCCATCGTTGCGGCCTTGCTGGCCTTCGACCTGGGCGTGCTGCACCGCGACGACCGCGAGATCGGCGTGCGGGAAAGCCTGCTGTTGTCGGCCGGCTACATCGGCATCGCCCTGTCGTTCGGCGCCTGGGTGTGGTGGTACCTGGGCGCGCCCAGCGGCATCGCGTACTACACCGGCTTCATGATCGAGAAGTCGCTGTCGATGGACAACGTGTTCGTGATCGCGCTGATCTTCGGCTTCTTCGCGATCCCCCGGCAGTACCAGCACCGCGTGCTGTTCTGGGGCATTTTGGGCGTGATCGTGCTGCGGGCGATCATGATCGGCCTGGGCGCGGCACTGGTCACCCACTTCGGCTGGGTGCTCTATCTGTTCGGCGCCTTCCTGATATTCACCGGCATCAAGATGTGGCTGCTGGCCGACCATGTGCCCGACATTCCCAACAACCCGTTGCTGAAGTTTCTCAGGCGCCACATGCGGGTCACCGAGGGCCTGCACGGCAATGCGTTCTGGGTCCGCAAGGCCGACCCCGCCAGCGGCGAGGTGCGGCGCTGGGCCACACCGCTGCTACTCGCGCTGATCCTGATCGAATGCGTCGATCTGGTGTTCGCGGTCGACTCGGTCCCCGCCATCTTCGCGATCACCACCGACCCGTTCATCGTCTACACGAGCAACATCTTCGCGATCCTCGGCCTGCGGGCGCTGTACTTCGCGCTGGCCGCGATGATCCACCGCTTCAAGTACCTCAAGTACGCGCTCGCGCTGGTGCTGGTATTCATCGGCACGAAGATCTTCCTGGTCGGCTTCATTGGCAAGTTCCTGCCGGCCATTTCCCTGGCGGTGACCTTCGGTCTGATCGCCGGCGGCGTGCTGGTGTCGCTGTGGAAAACACGCGCCCAGGCGCACGGCATGGCCGGGTCAACGTGAACAGACGTGAACATCAAGCACACGATCGACGCGACCGAGAAGCTGTTCCTGGTCGTGATCGCCGGCTTCACGGTGATCGCGATGGGCCAGGAAATCATGCTGCTGGTCGAGAACCGCAAGGTCGCGCTGCAAGACCTGCTGCTGATGTTCATCTACGCCGAGGTCCTCGGCATGCTCGGCGCGTTCTACAGCCGGCAGCGCAACCTGATCGTGCTGCCGCTGTTCATCGCGATGACGGCGTTGAGCCGCCTGATCATCCTGCAGGGCAAGGAAGCCGACCCGGTGGTGTTGCTGTACGAAAGCGGTGCGATCCTGTTGATCGCCGTGGCGTGCTGGGTCGTCGGCCGAATGCGCACGATCGATTGTGCCGTGCCGCCGTTCGAAGACCCGCAGGGCGCTGATGGCGCGGGGTGGCGCGGGGTGGCGCGGGGTGGCGCGGCCATGCCGCGTCAGCCACGCTCAGCCAACCAGCGGTGCCAGGAATGCTTCCTCAGACTGCTTGAGCAGGCTCTTCAGCAGCGGCGGCTCGAAACGCCTTTGCAGTGAAATGGCAAAGAAGCTTTCGTACAGGCCCGGCACGACCGCGTACTCGACCAGCCTGCCGCTGAGCAACTCGTCCTGCACGACCACAGTGGGCACCAGCGCGACGCTGTCGGAGTCTCGCGCCAGCAGGCGCAGCAGAGCCATGTCGTCCGCCTCGGCGCGCAACCGGTAGCGCAGGCCGTACTGCTCGCAGAGCAGGTCGAAGCCGGCCCGGATGTCGTTGTCGCGGCCGGGCAGCAGCAGCGGCACCTCGGCCAGTTCCTCGGGAAAGCGAAAGGCCTTGCGCCGCGCGCGCGGCTTGCCCACCAGGCTCACCGGCTGGCGCGCGATGCGCCGGCAGCGCCACGGGTCTTCGGCGCTGGAATGGACCCGCCGGTTCGACAGGATCAGGTCCAGCGTGTGCACCCGCAGCCGCCCCAGCAGGTCGACAAGACTGCCGGACTGCAGCATCAGCTCGACGTCGTCGCGCTGCAGCAGCGGGCGGATGAAGTTCTCCTGGAAGTTGCGCGACAGGGTTGCGACGGCGCCGATTCGCAGCACCTGCCGTGCTTCGCGCCGGCCCTCGCGCAGCAGCGCCACCAGTTCGCTGCCCGACGCGAAGATGGTGTCGGCATAGCCCAGCGCAAGTTGCCCCGCCTCGGTGAGTTTGAGGACGCGGCCCACGCGTGCAAACAGCGGCTGACCGAGCTGCTCTTCGAGCAGCCTGATCTGCTTGGACAGGACCGACTGCGAAACATGCAGCTTCTCGGCCGCGCGCGTCAGATTGCCGTCTTTGGCCACGGCCCAGAAGTAGTGCAGGTGATGGAAGTTCAGGCGCGACATGATCGACTCGCAGGGCGCCGGGCTTGCGCTTCGATGCGCCTCACGCCGGCCGCCCGCGGCCACTCCGGGCAGCCGCCAGCGAGGTCGACGGGTCGAGCCCGAGCAGCATCTCGCGGAAGGTCCGCGCCGCGTCCGACAGCCGCTTGTGCGTGCGCTGCAACAGGTACCACTGGCGGACGATGGGAAAGCCTTCCACGGGCAGAACCACCAGGCAGCGGGTTTGCAGTTCGAGTTCGATGGTCTGCACCGACACCACGCCCAGACCCAGCCCGGCTCGCACCGCCTGCTTCAGTGCTTCGTTGGTGCCGAACTCGCAGCCCACGCGATAGGCCACGCCATGCGATGCAAAGTGGCGCTCCACCGCAGCCCGCGTTCCCGAGCCGGGCTCGCGAACCACCAGTGTCTCCTCGGCCAGGCTGTGCAGCGGCACCGCCTGCAGCGTCGCCAGCCGGTGCGCGGGCGCGGCGATGACGACCAGGGGGTTGTCCATGAAATGCTGGGCGACGATGTCCAGGCTGTCCGGCGGCCTGCCCGTGATCGCCAGATCGGTGCTGTTGTCGGCCAGCGCGCGCAACACGACCTCACGGTTCGCGACCTGCAGGCTGACGCGCACGCCCGGATGCTGCCGGTTGAAGTCGGCAATCAGGGGCGGCAGGAAATAGTTGGCAGTGGACACCACGGCCAGCCGCAGCAGGCCGCGTTCGAGGCTGCGGAACTGGTCCATGGCGGCATTCAAATCGGCCATGCGCGATGCCATGTCGCGCGCGTGCCCTTGCAGCTCGCGCCCTGCTTCGGTGAGGAACATGCGCTTGCCCACCTGCTCGATCAGTGGCAGCCCGATCTGCTCCTCCAGCTGCTTCATCTGCATCGACACGGCCGGCTGCGTCAGGTGCAGTTCGGCCGCAGCCCGTGAGAAGGAACCGCAGCGCGACACCGCTTCGAAGATCCTCAAATGTCGCAGGGTGATGTGCATGGCGTGGGGTGGCATTCGTGCGGCGCCCAGATCGTATCAAGCCGTTCGCCGAGCTGCGCTAACGTTCGTTTTAATGCATTTGATTGTTCGAATCAATGTATTTTACGGCGAGTTGAATTGCGGCCACAGTCCCGTCCATCAACTGCCCGGAGGGCCTTCGATGACTACCCTGCTCGCCGACCTGCCGCCGCTGCGCGCCGCGCTGCTGTGTGCCGTGCCCCTCGGCTATGCCTTGGCTGCGCTGGCCGCGGGATCGCTGGCGCGCACGCCGCAGGCGGGCTGGCGACTGGCGCGCGGCGGCGCCGCGCTGGCCGGCGCTGCGGCGCTGCTGTCGCTGGGCTGGCTGCTGGTGCAGGGGCCGGGGCTGATGCGCGGGCCCGCGCTGCTCTTGCCGGGCGCCGGGCCGGCCGTCCACAGGAGCCTGTACAGCGACGCGCTGGCCGGAACGATGCTGCTGTTGGTGAGCTTCATCGGCTGGGTCATCGTCGGCTACTCGCAGCCCTACCTTGCAGGCGAGCGCGGGCAGCCGCGCTATCTCCGGTGCCTGCTGCTGACGCTGGCCGCGGTGTCATTGCTGGTGCTGACGAACAATCTGTTGGTGCTGGCGCTCGCCTGGATCGCCACCAGCCTGGCCCTGCACGGACTGCTCACCTTCTTCGACCGGCGGCCGCAGGCGCTGATCGCCGCGCACAAGAAGTTTCTCGCCAGCCGCGTGGCCGACCTGTTCCTGCTTGGCGGCATCGCGCTGCTGGTCAGCACGCTCGGCACGCTGGAAATCGACCAGGCCATGGCGGTGGCGCAGGCCCTGCCACAGCCGCCGGCAGCGCTGCAGGCGGCCGCGCTGTTGATCGCCGCCAGCGCGCTGCTGAAGTGCGCGCAGCTGCCGGTGCATGGCTGGCTGATCCAGGTGATGGAAGCGCCGACGCCGGTGTCGGCGCTGCTGCATGCCGGTGTCGTGAACCTCGGCGGCTTCCTGCTGATTCGCCTGGGCACGCTGGTGGCCGACGTGCCGGCAGCGCAGGCGCTGCTCGTGGTGGTGGGCAGCATCACGGCCGTGGTCGCGGCACTGGTGATGATGACCCGCATCAGCATCAAGGTGTCGCTGGCCTGGTCGACCTGCGCGCAGATGGGCTTCATGCTCATGCAATGCGGTCTGGGCCTGCATGACCTGGCGCTGCTGCACCTGGTGGCGCACTCGCTTTACAAGGCCCACGCCTTTCTGACTGCCGGCGCAGCGGTGGAGCAGAACCGGCTGCGCCAGATGGCGCCAGCCGTGGCTGCGGTGGGTGTCGGCCGCTGGCTGCTGGGCGGGCTGGTCGGCATGGCCGTGGTGAGCGCTGCGGCACTGGTGTGGGGCTTGAAGCCCGCCGAAGCGCCGGCGCTGTGGGCGGTGGGCCTGGTGCTGGCGCTGGCCATGGCACCCTTGCTGAGTGCCACCACGCTGCGTGCCGGCGGCCTGTGGCCGCTGGCCGGCCTGGCCGGCGCGGGTGCGCTGGCCCTGGTGTACTTCGGCTTGCACGTCGTCTTGTCGCGCTGGCTCGGTCTGGCCGCCGTCGGCGGCAACCCCGCTCCGGCGCTCGTGGTCTGGGTCGGCGTCAGCTTTGCAGCGCTCTTCGTCGTGCAGGGCGCGGTGCGCGCCTGGCCGCAGGGCCGGCTGGCCCGTGGCCTGTATCCGTGGCTGTTTGCGGGCCTGTACCTGGACGAGCTCTTCACCCGGCTCACGTTTCGTCTGTGGCCGGCACGCCTGCCCGCCACATCCGCCACCCCCGCGACACCCGCCACCCGGCCCGCCACCCGTGCCCCTGGAGCCCCGTCATGAACGCTGTGATCGAACCCCTCGTTTCGCTGGACACGGCACTGCACGCAGCGGCTGACCGCGCCTGTGCGCGCATCGCTCCCACCTGGCCGCTGGACCGCTTCATTGCCGTCAACCCGTACTGGGGCCAGCTGGAGCGGCCCATCGCCACGGCAGCAGCGCAACTGGCCGCGCTGTCGGGCAGCCCGATGCTGATGCCGCGCCCCTGGTACCGCGCGCAGTTCCAGGCCGGTCGCGTGAACCGCGAGCACTTGCAGGCGGCCATCGCGGCGGCCGGCGCCGGGTGCACCGTCGATGAGCTGCTGGCCAGCGTCGACAGCGCGGCTGCGGCGCTGCAGCCACTGCCGCTGGCCACCCAGGTGGTCGACGCGCAGCGTGACCTGTCGCATGCCATGGATTGGAGCCAGTACGTGACGCACCACGTGAGCCAGTGCTGCGCTGCCTACTTCGACCAGGGACAAGCCGCCTGGGGCCCCGACCGCAGCGCCGGCCTGTACCCGAGCTGGAGGCGCCAGTCGGCGCACGATTTCAGCGCCGCGATGCTGATGGGCTATACCGGCTTCACCGCCCGGCTGGCCGGCCTGCCCGCCGACCCGCGCGCGCTGATTGCCGTCGCGACGCGCGCATTGCGCATCCCGCAGGCCGCGCACGAGGCCTACTTCACCGCGCTGCTGATGAGCCTGAACGGCTGGGCTTCGTGGTGTGCCTACCAGCGCTGGCAGCAGCGCCTGGTGCAGGGCGACGACGAGCAGATCGTGCACCTGCTGGCAGTGCGGCTGGCCTGGGAATGGCTGCTGCATGAAGGCCATCCGCAGGCTGGCGTGGCAGACCGGCTGGCCAGCGCCTGGGGCAACGCCGAACGGGTCATGGCCCGCGCCCAGGCCGCGCAGGCGCACGACTGGTTGTGGCAACAGGCGCTGGAGCGCGCCTACCAACAAACCCTCTGCCGTGGGCTGGCCGCCGCGCCGCCCGTGGCGCCGCCCGTCGCGCCGCCCATTACGCCGCCCGTTACGCAGCCCGTTACGCAGCCCGTTACGCCGCCCACAGCCGGCACAACGCCAGCAGTGCAGGCGGTGTTCTGCATCGACGTGCGCTCGGAGGTCTATCGCCGTGCATTGGAAGCGGCAAGCCCGGCGGTGCAGACGCTGGGCTTCGCCGGCTTCTTCGCCATGTTCGTCGAGTACCAGCCGCTGGGCAGCGCCATGCTGCGCCCGCAACTGCCCGGCCTGATGGCGCCGGGGCTGTGCGTCACCGACGTCTGCGACACCCCGTCGCTGGGCGAGGTGCTGGCCCGCCGGCGCCGGCAGCGACTGTCCTGGCGCCAGCAATGGCAGGCCTTCCGCGCCGGCGCCGGCTCGAGCTTTTCCTTCGTCGAATCCTGCGGGCTGCTCTACGCGCCGAAGCTTCTGAAGAACCGCCTCGGCGGCGAGCGGGACCGCCCGAGCGTCGAGCAGACCGACCTGCCGGCCGGCCGGCTCGACCAGCTGCGGCCGCGCCTGCCTGACCAGGGCGGACCCGATCTGGCTGCCCGCTGTCAGATGGCCGCCACCGCACTGGGCGCGATGGGCCTGACCGAAGGCTGGGCCCGGCTCATCCTGATGGCAGGCCATGGCAGCGCGAGCACCAACAACCCGCACGCTGCCGGCCTGGACTGCGGCGCCTGCGGCGGCCAGACCGGCGAGGTCAACGCGCGCATGCTGACCCATCTGCTCAACGACCCGGAGGTCCGTGCCGGCCTGCGCGAGCGCGGCATGGCGCTGCCGGAAAACACGGTGTTCATCGCCGGCCTGCACAACACCACCACCGACGACATGCGGCTCTACGACACCGACCTGCTGCCCGCCAGCCACGCCGCTGACCTGGCAGCGTTGAAGGGCTGGCTGGCCGACGCCGGCCGGCAGGCGCGAGCCGAGCGTGCCGCTGCGCTGGGCCTGGCCGACCTGGCGACCAACGCCGCAGCGTTGCGAGAGGCGATCACGGCGCGCACTTCCGACTGGGCTCAAGTGCGCCCGGAATGGGGCCTGGCCGACTGCGCTGCCTTCATCGTCGCGCCGCGTTCGCGCAGCCGCCACCTGAACCTGGCCGGCCGCAGCTTCCTGCACGACTACCTGTGGCAGCGCGACCCAGGCTTCAAGGTGCTTGAACTGATCATGACGGCACCGATGGTGGTGACGAACTGGATCAACCTGCAGTACCACGCCTCGGTGGTCGACAACCTGCGTTACGGCAGCGGCAACAAGGTGCTTCACAACGTTGTCGGTGGCCGCATCGGTGTCTTCGAAGGCAACGGCGGCGACCTGCGCATCGGGCTGCCACTGCAGTCGGTGCACGACGGCGAGAACTGGCGCCACACGCCGCTGCGCTTGAGCGTCTTCATCCAGGCACCGCAGGAGCCGATCGACCGGATCATCGCGATCCACGCCACCGTGCGCCAGTTGATCGACAACGAGTGGCTGCATCTGTTCCGGCTGGATGACGCTGGCGGCTCCTGGCGCTACCTCCCGTGCCGGGGCTGGGAGGCAGTCATCGCCTGATCGACCTCGCCCAGCTGCAGTGGCCGCAGGCCGGGATGCGGGCACCGGCAAATCTGCGGTCGGAGTCCATAAGGAAATCCGATGCTGGCTTCAGAATGTCTGAGGATCTGCGCGGGAATCCACCCGGCAGCGCAATGCACTCGCAAACCTAACCTCACGGCATCGAAACCCACACGCCGCGCGGCCTTGCCGACAGCGCCACCGAGACTGCCCGTGAACGCTGACGCTGCATCGCCCGACAGTCCGCACGCTTCATCGGACCCGCTGCACGGCGTGCGCGTCATCGACGTCGGCAACTTCCTGGCCGGGCCCTATGCCGCCACGCTGCTGGGCGAGTTCGGCGCCGAGGTCATCAAGGTAGAACACCCCGACGGCGGCGACCCGATGCGCCGCTTCGGCACCGCCACCGCGCAGCCCGAAGCCACGCTCGCGTGGCTGAGCGAAAGCCGCAACAAGAAGTCGGTCACCTGCGACCTGCTGCAGCCCGAGGGCGTGGCGCTGTTCCTGAAGCTGGTCGCGAAGTCCGATGTGCTGGTCGAGAACTTCCGCCCCGGCACGATGGAGAGCTGGGGCCTCACGTGGGACGTGCTGCACGAGGTGAATCCGAAGCTCGTGATGCTGCGCGTCACCGGCTACGGCCAGACCGGGCCGTACCGCCGCCGCTTGGGCTTCGCACACATCGCCCAGGCCTTCGGCGGCCTGAACTACCTGGCGGGCTACCCGGGCGAAACGCCGGTGCTGCCGGGCACCGTGCCGCTCGGCGACTACATCGCCAGCCTGTTCGGTGCGGTGGGCGCGATGATCGCGCTGCGACATGCCGAGCACACCGGGCGCGGCCAGATCATCGACGTCGGCATCTACGAGGCGGTGTTCCGCGTTCTGGAGGAGATCGCCGCCGCCTACGGCCTGCACGGCACGGTGCGCGAGCGTGAAGGCCCTCGGGCGGCCTGAGCCTGGAGCGCTCGATCACCGAGCGCGAACTCTTCGGCAGTGCCAAGCGCGAGCGCCTGGAAATGATGCGCGGGCGCACCGTCTGGCTGATCGGCGAGCACCTGGTCGAATACCTGGCCGAGGCGGCGCGCCAGCTGGTGACCGAATGCCATGTCGGCCGCGTCGTGCTGCTGACGCAGACCGAAGACGGTGCGGCCGCGATGCGCGCTGCGCTGCGCGACGTGCCGGCCGACCTGGTGCACGCCGCGGCCGTCGGCGACGACCTCGAAGCCGGCATCGACGCTGCGTTGTCGCGTCACGGCTATCCGGCCACCATCGTGAGCACGGCCTTCGCGCCGCTGCCGGACAAGCTGCTCGGCGGAGACGCTGCCGCGTCTCTCGACGCCGGCGAGTTCAGGCAGATGGTGCAGGAACAACTGACGCACCAGTTCCGCGTCGCCCGCAAGGCCAGCCTGATCGACGGCACGCAGCTGGTGCTGGTGTCGCCGGACGTGCCCGCCGGTGTCGACCCCACCGGTGCCGGCTTCGCGATGGCCAACTTCGTGAAGACCACGCTGCATGCGTTCACCGCCACGCTGGCGGTGGAGAACGAACGTCTGGTGCACGATGTGCCGGTAAACCAGATCAATCTGACTCGTCGCGCGCGAAGCGAAGAGCCCCGCAACCAGGCTGAGCATCAGGAGGAAGTGCGGCGCTTCGGCCGCGCGGTGCTGCTGGCCGGCGCGCCGCTGCCCGATGCCGAAGACTCGCGCTATCGCTCGCGCATCTACCGGGGCATGGCCATCACGGTGTAGCCGCCATGGGCATGGTTGGAATCGGCAGTGCAGGCAGGCCCGCAGCGATCGGAAATACGCTCTTTAAGCTGCCGGGCAACGTCTACGCAGCCTGCCTTGAACCCTCATTAACCTGCCTGTAAATAACGTTTGTTTCGAGTGGTTCCCGTGCAGCTCGCACTGTTCAAAGAACTTGCCTTCGATGCGGTGAACGCGTCTGCAAACCGACGGCACTCCGCATCCGTGCGAGCTCGTCGTGTTAGCGCCTCACCGAGGTGCCATGCGGGATCCGGGCGCCAGTGATACCGCAGTGCGATCGAGCGCAGCGACGTCAGGTCGGCCGAGCAGTGCCAGGGTCACATCGATTTCCGCCTTCAGGATGGCGATCGCACGGGCCACACCGGCTTCGCCGTGCGACGCCAGACCGTACAGGCCGGCGCGCCCGATCAGACAGCCCTTGGCACCGAGCGCCAGCGCCTTGACGATGTCGCTGCCGCGGCGAATTCCGCCGTCCATCAGCACCTCGGCCTTGCCTTCGACCGCATCGACGATCGGCGGAAGTGCCGAGATCGCGGAAGGGGCGCCATCGAGCTGACGACCACCGTGGTTGGACACGATGACCGCGTCGACGCCGTGCTCCACCGCCCGGCGGGCATCGCCCGCGTGCAAGATGCCCTTGAGCGCGATGCGGCCCGGCCAGACCGACCTGATCCAGTCGACTTCCTTCCACGTCACCGTCGGATCGAACTGCGTGCTGATGTGCTGTGCCAGCGTCACCAGGGCCGCCTTCTGCTGCTCCGGCGGCCCCGGCTGCTCCAGGTTGCCGAAGGTGATGCGCGGGCCGCGCGCCATGCGCGCCAGCCAGCCGGGATGGCGCGCGTAGTCGAGCACATTACTCAGCCCCAGCCGTGGCGGCACCGTGAAGCCATTGCGCTGGTCACGCTCGCGCGGCCCCTGGATCGGCAGATCGACCGTGAGGCAAAGCACCGGGCATCCGGCAGCGGCGGCCCGGTCGACCAGCGAGCGCACCATGGCCCGATCGCGCTGGATATAGAGCTGGAACCAGAAGCTGCTGCAGCCTCGCCGCGCGACGCTCTCGATCGATGCGTTCGAGTTCGTGCTGAGGCAGTAGCCGACCCCCGCGGTCTGCGTCGCCCGCGCCGTCGCGAGGTCGCCATCGGGCCAGAGCAACCCGGCCAGCCCGGTCGGCCCGAGGATGAACGGCGACGACACCTCCTGGCCGAGGATGCGAGTCGACTGGCGCCGCTCGCTGACGTCGACCAGCGTTCGCGGCACGAAGTCGATGTCGGCGAAATGTGCGCGATTGGCGCGCAGCGTCTGCTCGTCGTTGGCGCCGCCGTCGATGAACTCGAAGATCGCCTTGGGCAGGTTCTTCCTGGCGCGCTGGCGCAGGTCGTCCACCGTCACGACGCGTGCGATCGTCATCTCAGTTCACTTCGCGGCATCCGGCCTGGCGCCGCCGAGGTAGGCAGCGCGCACGTCCTCGTTGTCGAGGAGTTCGGCGGGGCTGCCTTCGACGGTGAGGCTGCCGGTCTCCAGCACATAGCCGCGGTGCGCCACCGAAAGCGCCATGTGCGCGTTCTGCTCCACCAGCAGGATGGTCATGCCGCGCTGCTGGAGGTCGCGAATGACCGCGAACAGCTGCTGCACGATGATCGGCGCCAGGCCGAGCGACGGCTCGTCGAGCATCAGCAACTTCGGCCGTGCCATCAGGCCGCGGGCGACCGCCAGCATCTGCTGCTGGCCGCCGGACAGGCTCCAGCCGAGCGCCTTCTCGAGGCGCTCGAGGTCGGGGAAGATCGCGAACATCTCGCCGACTTCGGAGCGCAGCTGCGCCTTCGAAACGCGAGCGCGGCCGGAGGCACCAAGCATGATGTTCTCGGTGACCGTCAGACCCGGGAAGATGCGCCGCCCTTCGGGCACATGCGAGATCCCGAGCCGCACGATCGCCTCGGCACCGAGGCGGCTGATCGACTGGCCGTCGAAGAAGATCTCGCCCGAGGCCGGGCGCATCAGTCCGGAGATCGAGCGCAGCGTCGTGCTCTTGCCCGCACCGTTGGCACCAAGCAGCGTGACGATCTCGCCGGGCTCGACGCGCAGCGAAATGCCCTTCAGCGCCTGAACGCTGCCGTAGAAACTCGCGACCTCGCGCAGCTCAAGCAGCGGCATGAGCGCTCTCTCCGAGGTACGCGGCGATCACGTCCGGATGGCGGAGCACTTCGTCAGGCGTTCCTTCGGCAATTTTCCTGCCGAAGTTCAGCACCGAAATCCGGTCGGAAACCTGGACGATCAAACCCATGTCGTGCTCGATCAGAAAGATCGTGATGCCGTGGCCGCGCAGGCGTTTCAGCAGCTTCACCAGCTCCTGCTTTTCAGTCTGGTTCAGTCCGGCAGCGGGTTCATCGAGCAACAGAAGCGTCGGCGAGCCGGCCAGCGAGCGGGCGATCTCGACCAGCCGCTGGTGGCCGTACGGAAGGCTCCTGACGACCCGGTCGGCACGGTCCAGCAGGCCGACGAAATCCAGCGTCGACAGGGCTCGTTGGCGCAGCGCCGATTCGCTGCGTTCGATCGGGTTGTGCGCGCGCTGGGCGCCGATCATGACGTTCTCGAGCGCCGACAGCGCCGGGAACAGGCGGATGTTCTGGAACGTGCGGCCGACGCCGTGCCCGGCGCGCACATGCGGGCTGGCGTGGGTGAGGTCCTCGCCGTCGACGATGATCTGCCCGGCGGTCGGCCGGTAAATGCCGTTGAGCACATTCAACGTCGTCGTCTTGCCCGAGCCATTCGGCCCGATCAGCGCGTGCACGGTGCCGCGGGCAACCTCGATGTCGATGCCATCGACGGCACGAACGCCGCCGAAATGCTTCTGCACATTCACCAGCTGCAACACGGGCGCCGTGTCGGTCAGCGGGAAGTCGAGCCTGAACGGCTCGACCGCCCCATGGACCAGCGGCCGCGGCGGCCGCAGCCGACGCCATGCCCGCGCGACGATGCCCCAGATGCCCTCGGGCATGAACACCATGATCAGGATCACTGCCAGGCCGTAGCCGGCCATGTAGACCTCTTTCAGGAAGCGCAGCCACTCCGGCAGCAGGATCAGCAGCACCGTGCCGAGCGCACCGCCGAACGGCGACTGCGAGCCGCCGAGCAGGGTCATGGTCAGGAACTCGATCGAGATCTTGAACGAGAAGTTGTCGGGGCTGATGTAGGCGAAACCTGCGGCATACAGCGCACCGCCGACAGCGCCGAGGGCCGAGCACAGGGTGAAGGCGACGACCTTCACGACCAGCGTCGCCACGCCCGAGACCTCGGCGGCCATCTCGTTTTCGCGCACCGCCTGCATGGCGCGGCCGAGCCGGGTTTTCGGCAGCCACCAGACGCCGAAGATCACCAGGTACAGGACCAGCACGCAGAACAGCAGGTAGGCCTTGTCGTCGGCCAGCGTGTAGCCGAAAAGCGAGGGCCGGCCGATGCCTGGTATGCCGTCCGGGCCACGGGTCAGGCCAATCCAGTTGGTCAGGATCAGGTCGAAGATCACCTGAAAACTGATCGTCACCATCGCCAGGTAGTGCCCGCCGACGCGCAGCGTGGTCAGGCCAAGAACGAAGCCGGCGAGCGATGCCAGCACGATTCCCAGCAGCAGCGCAAGCCAGAAATTTAGCCCCAGCACCAGCGTGCCGAGCGCAACGGAATAGGCCCCGATGCCGAAGAACGCAGCCTGACCCAGATGGATCTGCCCGGTGTAGCCCAGCACCACGGTCATCCCCAATACCGCGACGGCATAGGTCGCCGCCTGCATGAAGATGTTCAGGATGTAGGGGTTGACCTTGACGACGAAGGGAAGCATCGGCAGCGCTGCGGCGAACAGCATCAGCAGCGCGAGTGCGCCGACGCGAAAGCCACGCGCCGGGGCGGGCGCAGGCGCATGAGCCGAGGCAGGAGCCGATGCGCCGGCCGCCGAAGTCTGGATCGTCATGCCTTCTCCGAAATCTTCTCGCCGAAGATCCCTTGCGGCCGGATCAACAGGAAGATGAGCAAGAGCAGAAATGCAAACGCGTCCTTGTAGGGAACCGAGATATAAGCGGCGCCGAAGCTCTCGACGACGCCCAGCAGCAGGCCGCCGACGATGGCACCGGTGACGTCGCCGAAGCCGCCGATCACGGTTGCCGAGAACGCCTTCAGCGCGATGATCGATCCCATGCCGATCGACACGAACAACACGGGGCCGATCAGGATGCCGGCCAGCCCGCCCAGGGTGGCGCTGTAGACGAAGGTGATGGCGATCATCCAGGCCACCGGAATGCCGACCAGGCGCGCCATGTCCTTGTCCTGCGAGGTCGCCTGCAGCTTCTTTCCCAGCAGCGTGTGCTCGAAGAAGAAGTACTGGAAAGCAACGGCGATCAGGGTGACTGCCAGGATCACCAGGTACTGGCTGTCGAGAAACACGCCCGCCACTTCGAAGCCCGGCGTCTTGAAGACCTTTTCGAGCGGCCGCGGCTGCGGCCCGAAAATTCCCAGCACGGTGTTCTGCATGAAGATCGATGCACCCAGCGTGCTGATGATGACCGGCAGGAACGAGCGGTTGCGCAACGGGTAATAGACGGCGTAGTTGAAGACCACGCCGAACACCGTCATGACCGCCAACGCGAGGACGAAGGCGAGCCAGTACGGCAGTTTCAATGCCGTCAACATCGTCACCATCGCGAACGCGCCGATCATCGCGAAATCACCCTGCGCGAAGTTGACGACGTTGGTGGCCCGAATGATGAGGACGAACCCGAGCGCCACCAGCGAATAGACCGCGCCCACTGCCAGGCCCGAGAAGAGCAGCTGCAGGTTGAACGACAAATTGCTCATCGAACCCTTGGGTTGTCGTCGCTGGCGCAAACCTCGGGCGACCGCCGGGCGCGACTATTTGGGCGTGAACTTGATGTGATCGATGAACACCAGCTTGCCCTGGTCGTTCTTGACGATGTTGTAGCCGTGCAGGCCGTCGCCGTTCTGGTCGAAGTTGTATTCGCCTTCAGCGCCCTTGAAGCCGCGGATCGCCAGGATTTCCTTGCGAATGGCGTCGGGCTGCGTGCCCTTGGCTTTCGCCATCGCCAGCGCCAGAATCTTCACTGAGTCATACGACCAGCTGGCATAAAAATCGGCGTCGCGGCCGAACTTGGCCGCGTAGTTCTTGGCGAAAACCTTCGATTCGGCATTCGCATCCGCGAAGAAATCAACCACCGAATAGGTGCCGTAAAGCGCCTCCTTGCCCAGTTTCATCGTGCTGTCCGAGGCCAGCGTGGCCGAACCGATCCACGGAATCGTCACGCCGAGTTGGCGCAGCTGGGTCCCGAAAATACCGGCGTCTGACGAAAACGGCGTGTACGACGAGAGGATGTCCGCGCCGGACTGCTTGATCGCCAGCACGATCGGCGTGAAGTCCTGCGAGTTGTTGGTGTAGCCCTGAATCAGGACCGGCGTGATACCGCGCGCTTTCAGTTCCTCGACCAGCATGTTCTTGCCGCCGACGCCGAAGGTGTCGGTCGAATGGACGATTGCCCACTTCTTGCCCTTCAGCGTTGCCACCCCGTAATCGGCGATCACCTTGGCCGAATAACTGTCGTTGGGGCGCGCGCGGAACAGCCAGGAATGACCTGAATGCGTCAGGCCGTAGTCGGAGCCGCCGATCATCGTCGGGATGCCGAGCTTGGCAATCACCTGGGCCGATGCCTGAACCTGCGTGCTGCGCACCGGCGCGATCAACGCCGCGAAATTGCCTTCGCTGCCGAGCTTCGACACTGCCAGCACCGAGCCCGGGTTGGTGCTCTGGTTGTCTTCGATCTTCAGCTCAAACGGCCGACCCAGCACGCCGCCCGCTGCGTTGACTTCGTCGACCGCGAGCTTGGCACCGTTGACGGTATTGGCTCCGGCTTCCGCATTGGGGCCGGTCACCTCCGCCACCAGGCCGATGCGAATCGGGTCAGCGGCAAAGGCCATCGGAATGGTTGAGCAGGCCGCTGCGGCAATGCCGAGGGTTACCAGAATTCGCGTCAGCTTGTGGTGCATTTTTGTCTCCGGTTTGCAGATGAGTCTAACGTCTCGATGGAGGCGATTCGCGTACCTTGCGGGCCCAACGCCCCCGGATCTCTGCCGACGTTGCAGCTCTATGCCCACAGCGTGATGACCCCTTCCAACTTTTCGTGGCCTCGGAATTGCCACCATCTGAAACCTTGCACTGCACAAGTTGCGGGGCCATGCCCCGGCTCGCTTTTTTAGCCGCCACAGCAGTGAGGAAGCCACACCCCGATCGGGTCGGCAGGCATCGCGGATGGCCCGCCGGAAGCTTGCCTCGATCGCCACCAGACGACGCGATTTGCGGTCGACATCCGGCGCTGCGGCGTGTGAGTTTTTCGCACAGTCAATCGAAATCATATCGTTTGATCGAGGCCGATGGCCTTACTACGATGCCGGCACGCTGTGGTCCGAGGCGGCCAGCGCCGCCCTCCGGCCACGGCTGGACAACTCAACGGAGACGAATCATGCTGAAGAAGGAAGTGCTGCGCGGGCCCGCCGGGTCGATCCTGATCATGGACTCGATCACCAAGGTGGCACCGCAGGACATCGGCGCGATCGTCGTCTCGGCCTCCCACGGCGGGGCAAGCTCGGGCGAGTTTGCGCTCGAGGTACCGCTGAAGGCGGTGTTCTTCAACGATGCAGGCGTCGGCAAGGACAACGCCGGGATCGCCGCCTTGACGATGCTCCAGACCCGGGGCGTTGCAGCCGGCGCCGTTGCCCACACCAGCGCCCGCATCGGCGATGCCCAGGACACGTGGGACTTTGGCATCGTCTCGCACGTCAACGAGGCGGCCCGCCGGCTCGGCCTTGCGCCAGGGCAGCCGCTGCGCACGGCGCTGGCCCCGCTCGTCGGCGTCTGATTTGATTCGACAGCGTGGGCCTGCTCGTCAACGAAGTCTCGCCCGCTGAGCGTGCGCGGATGGACGAAATGGTCTAACCCGTGATCGAGAAGTACATCGCCGTGGTCAAGCCTGGCCTGGTCACGCAGGCTTGCGCCGCGATCGAGCCGGTGCACGAGCCGAGGTCGCGGCGCTCCGCGATCCGTGCGGACGCTTCAAGGCCCGCTGCGGGCCTTCCAGTCGCCCCTTGGACCGCACCAGCTCCGTGGCTCTCATTTCGTCCGCCAGCCACGTCGCCAGCGCTTCGACATCGGCGCGGCCATCCAGTTGCGGCGCGATCCACAGCAGCAGCTTGCGATGGCTGGGGACGAAACCGAACGGCGCCACCAGCTTGCCCGAATGCAGATCGTCCTGCACGAGCATCCGCGGCACCATGGCCACGCCAAGGCCGCAGACGGCCGCCTGGATCAGCAGATAGAAGTGCTCGTAGCGGTTCGAGATCTTGAGCGCATCTCCGGCATAAGCTGAAGCCCGGGTCCAGTCGGGCCACGCCTCCATCCGGGTCTTGGTTGCGAGGAGCCGAACGCGGGCCAGGTCGTCGATCGATTCGAGGCCAGCGGCCTCCCTGTACTCGCCCGAACACACCGGCCCGATCCACTCGACCATCAAGTCCCGAAAGGCTGCATCTTTGGGTGGCTTGATCGACGAATTGCGTATCGCCACGCTGATGCTGTCGCGCACGAAATCGATGCGGTCGTAGTTCATGTTGAACTGGATCTCGACCCCGGGGTGCTTGTCGTGAAACCTGCCGATGCGCGGCAGCAACCAGTACATCATGATCGACGCCGAGCACGACAACGTCAGCGGCCCCGGTCTGAGTTGCTCGACGCTCGCCTGGATGAGGCGGAACGCCGTCGCCAGGCCCCCCGCCAGGCGCGCGCCTTCGGCAGTCGGCTGGCTCGACTGACCATTGCGCTCCAGCAGCGTCACGCCCATTTGATCTTCCAACGATCGGATGTGTCGGCTGACCGCACCGTGGGTCACGAACAGCTCCGCAGCTGCGGCACTCATGCTGCCCAGACGGGTCGTCGCTTCGAAGGCGCGCAGCGCGTTCAGGGAAGGCCGGGGAAGGTTGGTTGGCATGGCATTAACCGGTGGCGCCGGGAATGGTTGTGAGTTTTCGTCGCAGCCCGTCGAGATCATATCGTTAGGAGACATGGCGGCCCCTCACTACGATTCCCCTCATACCGTGCGCCTTGCAGCTTGCATCTCGGTGGCGCAGCGGTCTGATGGAATCGTCACAGGTCACCCCCATGCCCACCGCAACGCCGCGCGCCGAATTTCGAGCGAGCTATCTGGTCGAGAGTTGCACGCCGATCGAGCGGACCGCCGAAGTCATCGCCGGCGAGCAGTCCAGCGGAACCTTCCTGTCGTTGCCGGGCGAGACCGATGCGCTCAAGGACCGGGCTCGGGCCCGGGTCACGCAGATCGAACTGCTGCCCCCGACGCAGCAGCCGAGCCTGCCCAGCACCCACGCCGAGCGCCGGGCCGCGGGAAGCGCATTCCATCGCGGGCGGGTGGAGATCGCCTTTCCGGTGGCCAACGTCGGCGCCAATCTGCCGGCCCTGCTGGCCACGCTCGCCGGCAACCTGTTCGAGCTGGGCGAGGTGACCGGCTTGCGCTTGCTCGACATCGACCTGCCGGCCGACTACGCGGCGCGCTTCCCGGGGCCGCAGTTCGGCCTGCAGGGCACGCTCGAAAAGGCCGGCGTCTCCGCTCGCCCGATGATCGGCAGCATCATCAAGCCCAGCATCGGTCTTTCAGCCGAGCAGACCGCCGAGACCGTCGATGCGCTGTGCGCGGCCGGCATCGATTTCATCAAGGACGACGAACTGCTCGTCGACCCCGCCTATGCGCCTTTCGAGCAGCGGCTGCGCGCAGTGATGCCGGTGCTGCACCGCCACGCCGATCGCCTGGGGCGCATGCCGATGTACGCGATCAACATCTCGGGCAGCATCGCCGACATGCGGCGCCGGCACGATGCCGTCGTGGCGCTCGGCGGCACCTGCGTGATGGTCAATGTGAATGGCGTCGGCTTTGCCGGCGTCGAGCACCTGCGCAGCTACAGCGAGCTGCCGATCCACGCGCACCGCAACGGCTGGGGCGCCCTCACCCGCCATCCTGCGCTGGGGTTCGACTTCGTCGCCTATCAGAAGCTCTGGCGCCTTGCGGGCGTCGATCAACTGCACGTGAACGGTCTGAGAAGCAAGTTCTGGGAGCCCGACGACTCGGTCATCCGATCGGCCAGGTCGTGCCTGGCGTCGTTTGCGGGGCTGCGCCCCATCATGCCGGTCTTCTCGTCGGGCCAATGGGCCGGGCAGGCGCCGGCCATGTACGCTGCGCTGGCCAGCACCGACTTGATGCACCTCGCCGGTGGCGGCATCATCGGCCACCCACTTGGCATCGCGGGCGGTGTCGCCAGCATGCGCGAAGGGTGGGAAGCCGTCGTCGCGGGAGTGACGCTCGAGGCTTACGCGCATGACCATCCGGCACTGCGCGCAGCGATCGCAAAGTTCGGAGGAGACCATTGATCGCGCCCGCCAATTCGAAGGCCGACACGCTGCGGCTGGCGTTCTACGGCGACGACTTCACCGGGTCGACCGACGCCCTCGAAGTACTTGCGTTCGCCGGGCTCGAATGCGCGCTCTTCCTCAAGCCGCCGACCGTGGCGGCGCTGCAGAAGTTCGCTCACCTGGATGCGATCGGCATCGCCGGCGACAGCCGTGGCATGAGCCCGCAGGAGATGGATGCGGCGCTGCCGCCGCTGCTTCAGGCCTTGTCGGCGTTGGCGCCCATCGTTCATTACAAGGTCTGTTCCACCTTCGACAGCTCGCCGGCAATCGGCAGCATCGGGCGCGTCATCGAGATTGCGCGCCAGCATCTGGGCGCCGGGATGGTGCCGGTCGTCGCCGGCAACCCCGCCCTGGGCCGCTACTGCCTGTTCGGCAACCTGTTCGCCCGTTCCGGCACCGACGGCAAGGTTTACCGGATCGACCGGCACCCGATCATGAGCGTCCATCCGGTCACGCCGATGGACGAAGCCGACCTCGGCGTGCATCTGGCGCGCCAGTCAAGCCTGGCGGGCCTGGCGGTCGCAAAGTTCACGTTGCCCCAACTGGACCAGGGCCGCGATGCCATCGACAGTGCGATGGCGACTCTGCTGCGCGAGCCTGCAGATGCGCTGCTGTTCGACGCCTCGACTCCCGCGCATCTCACGGAAATCGGCCGCCTGATCGAGCGCGAGGCGCAGCGCCGGAATGGCCTCTTCGTGGTCGGCTCCTCGGGCGTCCAGTACGCATTGACCCAGTGGTGGAGCGAAGCGGGCCTGCCGACTCGCAGCCCCGCCCGGTTCGACTCCTTCGGCGGCGTCGACCGGGTGCTGGCGGTTTCCGGAAGTGCCTCCAGGTTGACGGCGATGCAGATCGAGGCCGCCGTGGCAGCGGGCTTTGTCGAACTGCCCGTCAGCGCCCGCCATCTGGTGGACGACGCTTTTTGGCCGCAGGCGCGCGAAAACCTCGTGGCGCGCGCCGCCGATCATCTGACGCACCAGCGCAGCGTGATCCTGCACACCGCGCGCGGCCCCGCCGACCCGCGCATCGACGAGATGCTCGATGCGCTGGTGGCACAAGGCCAGACGCGAAGCCAGGCCAGGCACGAGGGCGGTCGCCTCCTGGGCCTGCGGCTGGGCCAGGTGACGAAAGACATCCTGGCCCGCGTGCCGCTGCGAAGGGTGGTGCTGTCGGGCGGCGACACCTCGAGCCAGGTGACGCAGGTTCTGGCGCCCGACGCGCTGACGATCGCCGCGCGCCTGGCGCCGGGGGCGCCGCTGTGCAGATTGCATTCCGGCACCGCGGAGCTGGATGGCATGGAGGTCGCGCTCAAAGGCGGCCAGATGGGCGACGTTCACTTCTTTGACCGCGCCCGACGCGGCGAAACGCGGCGATACGCGGCGACACGCGGCAACGTCTGACAGGCTGAGGGGCTGAGATCGGTTTCTTCCATTTCACCGCCCGCTGTCGGAATCGGATTCCGCAGCGGGCTTCACCGGACAAGGAGTCAGCATGACGAAGGTTGCGGTTCTGGGCGCAGGCGGCAAGATGGGCTATCGCGTGTCAGCGAATCTGCGCAGTTCGCCCTACGAGATGTCGCATGTCGAGGTCAGCGAGGTCGGCCGCGCGCGACTCCTGGAATTGGGCCTCAGCGCGAAGAGTGCCGGAGACGCGCTGCCGCAGGCCGATGTCGTCATCCTGGCGATCCCGGACAACGCCATCGGCAAGGTCACGCACCAGCTGGTGGGCCAGTTCAAGCACGGCGCCATCCTGATCGCGCTCGATGCCGCGGCCCCGTTCGCCGGCGAACTGCCCGATCGGCCCGACCTGACCGTCTTCGTCGCCCACCCGTGTCACCCCTCGGTCTTCAACGACGAGACCGACCCCGAAGCCCGGCGCGACTACTTCGGCGGCCTGAAGGCGAAGCAGGCCATCGTGTGTGCCTTGATGCGCGGGCCGGAAGCGCACTACGCGCTGGCGGAGGATGTGGCCAAGCGGATGTACGCGCCGGTGCTGCGTGCGCACCGCGCCAGCGTCGATCAGATGGCGATCCTGGAGCCGGTGCTCTCAGAGACCATCACCGCCACCTGCCTGACCGTGATCCGCGAAGCGACCGACGAGGCGGTGCGGCGTGGCGTGCCCGAACAGGCGGCATTCGACTTCGTGCTCGGCCACATCAACGTCGAGCTGGCGATTCTCTTCAACCAACTTCCGGGCGTGCGCATGTCGGACGCCGCCAATCGCGCGGTGGAGCGGGCAAAGACCGAGATCTTTGCGCCGGACTGGAAGAAGGTGTTCGAGCGCGACGCGATCACCGAGAGCATCCACGCCATCACCCGCAGCAGTTAAGTGCAGCAGTTGAGTGCAGTGACCACGACCGAGGAGACTGACATGGCTGCACCGGTATGGCTTGAAGTGGCCCTCAACGGCCCGTGGTCGCGATCCCGACAACCGCTCATTCCGGTGCTCGCCGACGAGATCTTCGACGACGCCATGCGCTGCGTCGATGCCGGGGCTTCGATCCTGCACTTCCACGCCTACGACCCGGTCACCGGGCGCCAGCGCGACGACTTCGAGATCTACGCCCCGATCATCGAGCGCATCCGTGCGCGGGCCGATGTCATCTGCTATCCGACGCTGCCGTTCGCCGGCAGCGTCGATGCGCCGACGCCTCTCGCCCCGGCACAACGCTTCGATGCGGTGGAGAAACTGCTGCAGGCCGGGCTGATCGAGTGGGCGGTCGTCGACCCCGGTTCGACCAACATCTCGCACTACGCCGACATCGCGGCGGGCAGGCCAGGATTCGTCTACGCGAACCCCGAATCCCACATCCGCCACGGGCTGGCGCTGGCGCAAAAGTACGGCATCACACCCTCGTTTGCCATCTACGAGCCCGGCTTCATGCGCCTGGGTGCAGCGCTGCACAAGGCCTATCCCGGCGCGCCGGTGCCCATCTACCGACTGATGTTCTCCGACCACATCGCCTTCGGCTTTCCACCCGCCGGCTGGGCTCTGGACGCCTACCTGAAACTGCTGGCGCTGGAAGCGCCGCGTGCCTTGTGGATGGTGGCCGGGCTGGGGGTCGAGATCGAGCCGCTGATCGAGGCCGCGGTGGCGCGCGGCGGCCACGTCCGGGTCGGTCTCGAAGACGCGCCCATGGGCTGCGCCTTGAGCAACCAGGCCCTGACCGAGCGCGCCCGGCGGCTGATCGCCGCCGCCGGCGGCGGGCTTGCCACCGCCTGCGAGGTGCGCGCCGCACTGAAGGCCGCGTCGCCGGTGCGTGCTGTGGTGTGCGCCCCGGAAGTGACATGAGGGCTTGCCTCGTCTTTGTCCGCTTCGTCGATTGGCTCAATCGACGCGTCAGTCTGCTGGCCACCTGGCTGGTCTTGCTGGCGTGCCTGGTGAGCGCGCTCAACGCCAGCGTTCGCTACACCTTTGGCATGAGCTCGAACGGGTGGCTCGAACTCCAGTGGTACATGTTTGCCGGCATCGTCATGCTGGGCGCGCCGGCCGTGCTGTCGTACAACGAGCACGTGCGCGTCGACGTCTTCTACGGCCGCTTCTCATCGCGAGTCTGCGCCTGGATCGACATCCTCGGCGCGGCGTTATTCCTGCTGCCGATGGCGAGTTTGATGTGCTGGTTGTCCTGGCCTCTCGCCTGGGATTCTTACCTTACCGGCGAGATGTCGAGCCAGGCGCAGGGCCTGATTCGCTGGCCAGCCAAGGTGCTCATCCCGGTCGGCGCGGCGCTCCTGGCGCTGCAGGGCGTGGCCGAGATCCTGAAGCGGATCGCGTACCTGCGCGGCCAGTACAACATGGACACTCATTACGAGAAGCCGCTCCAATGATCTCGCAGGAACTGATGGCCCCGATGATGTTCGCGGGCCTGGTGATCGTGATGCTGATCGGCTATCCGGTCGCCTTCTCGTTGGCCGCGCTGGGCCTGGGCTTCGGCTTGGTGGCGGTCGCGGCAGGCATGTTCCCGCCCCAGTTTCTCGGCAGCCTGCCGCTGCGCGTCTTCGGCATTCTCTCGAACGATCTGCTGCTGGCGATCCCGTTCTTCACGTTCATGGGAACGATCCTCGAACGCTGCGGCCTGGCCGAAGACCTGCTGGAAGGAACCGGCCAACTGTTCGGGCCCGTCCCCGGCGGCCTGGCCTTCGCGGTGATCATCGTCGGTGCCATTCTGGGAGCCATCACCGGCACCGTGGCGGCCTCGGTGATCGCGATGGGGATGATCTCCCTGCCGATCATGATGCGCTACGGCTACGACATGAAGCTGGCAACCGGCGTGATCGCGGCCTCGGGAACCATCACTCAGCTCATTCCACCGTCGCTGGTGCTCGTCGTGCTCGCCGACCAGCTCGGCAAGTCGGTGGGCGACATGTACAAGGGCGCGATTGGTCCGTCGATCGTGCAGACGCTGCTGTTCATTGCCTACATCGCCGGCGTCGCCATCTTCCGCCCGAAGTGGGTGCCACCGATCCCGAAGGAAGCGCGCCAGCCGCTCGGCTGGGCGCTGGTCTCGAAGGTGTTGATGGGGATGGTTCCATCGATCGTCCTGATCTTCCTCGTCCTGGGAACGATCTTCATGGGCATCGCGACACCCACCGAAGCCGGCGCCATGGGGGCGGTGGGCGGCATGGTGATCGCCGCGATGCATCGGCGCCTGACCTGGGCGCTGGTCTGGCAGGGCATGGAGTCGACGATGCGGCTCACCGCCATGGTGATCTTCATCCTCATCGGGTCCTCGATCTTCACCCTGGTCTTTCAAGGCGTCGACGGTGGGCCGTGGCTGGAGCACCTGCTCGCCGGCATGCCGGGGGGCGTGGTCGGGTTTCTGGTCTTCGTCAACGTGTTCGTCTTCTTCCTCGCCTTCTTCCTCGACTTCTTCGAGATCGCATTCATCCTGATCCCGCTGCTGGCACCCGTGGCGGCGAAGCTGGGCATCGATCTCGTGTGGTTCGGCGTGCTGCTGTGCGTCAACATCCAGACCTCGTTCATGCATCCGCCCTTCGGCTTCGCGCTCTTCTACCTGCGCGGCATCGCGCCGAAGGAAGTCAAGAGTTCGGACATCTACCTCGGCGCCATCCCGTGGGTGCTGCTGCAGATCGTGATGGTGGCGATCGTGATCGTCTGGCCGGGTCTCGTCACGTCGTGGCTCGACAAGGACGCGGTGATCGACATCGACAAGGTGCGCATCGAAGCGCCTCCGATGGAGCCGCTCAACGATGCCCCGGTGATGCCCGGTGTGTTGGAAGACAAGGACAAGCCCGCAGCGCAGCCGGACAAAGCATCCGAAGGAGTATCGAAATGAGCCTGTTCCCGGGATTCACGAAGCGCCGCATCCGCGTGCAGGGGGCCACGATCAACCTGGTCACGGCCGGCGAAGGCCCGGCGGTGCTGCTGCTGCACGGCTATCCGCAGACGCACGCCACCTGGCACAGGATCGCACCGCAACTGGCACGCCAGTACACCGTGGTCTGCCCCGACCTGCGTGGCTACGGCGACTCTTCGAAGCCGAAGGGGTTGCCCGACCACTCGAACTACTCCAAGCGGGTCATGGCGCAGGACATGGTCGAGGTGATGCGCAGGCTCGGCCACGCCTCGTTCCACCTGGTGGGTCACGACCGGGGCGGCCGCGTTGGGCACCGGATGGCCGCCGACCACGGCCGCAGCGTGGTGCGCAGTTTCACGGTGCTCGACATCTCGCCGACGCTGAAGATGTTCGAGTCGACCAACATGGAGTTCGCACGCGCGTACTACCACTGGTTCCTGATGCTCCAGCCTGCCCCGTTGCCGGAGCAGATGCTGGCGCCCGTCGTGCCGTTCAACATTCTCTGCGGCAGCGGTCTCAACGCGAAGGGTCTGAAGCCTTTCGCGAAGGACGCACTGGCCGAGTACGTCAGGGCCTTCTCCGATCCACGCACCGTGCACGCCAGCTGCGAGGACTACCGCGCCGCGGGCGGCATCGACCTGGAGCATGACCGTGCCGACCGGGGCCGCAAGATCGACATGCCGGTGCACGTGCTCTGGGGCGCCCGCGGTGTCATCGGCCAGCAGTTCGACTGCCTGGCAGATTGGCGTGAGGTCGCGCAGCACGTGAGCGGAAAGGCACTCGATTGCGGCCACTTCATTCCCGAGGAAGCGCACGCCGAGACACTGGTCGAAATTCAGCAGTTCCTGCGCTCCCAGGCAGCGACTCCGCAAGCTCCCGCTCGGCAATCGGCCGGTGCCATCGGTCCGGCCCGTGCCATTCGTCCAACCAAACGCACCGACAAATGAGGGCAGTCGCTCGCCTCTTTCACGCGACATTGGAGACATCATGAAACGTCGTTCATTTGCAAGCAAGGCCATCGCAGGTGCCGTGACTGCGGCCGCAGCCGGACTCTCTGCCCCTGCCATCGCGCAGACACCGCCGAAGATCAGATGGCGTCTGGCATCGAGCTGGCCGAAGAATCTGGACACCATCTATGCGGCCGCGGAGCAGGTCTCGAAACGGGTCGGCGCTGCCACCGGAGGTGCCTTCGAGATCAGCGTGCACGGGCCTGGTGAACTGGTTCCCGCGTTCGGCGTGCTCGATGCGGTTCAGGGAGGCACCGTGGAATGTGCCCACACCGCGTCGGTCTTCTTCTTCGGCAAGGACCCGACGTTCGCACTCGACGGGCAGATTCCGTTCGGCCTGAACTCACGCCAGATGACGGCCTGGATGAAGGACGGCGGCGGCCTTGGCCTGCTGCGCGAGTTCTATCACGACTACGGGATCGTCAACTTCCCGTGCGGCAACACAGGCACCCAGATGGGCGGCTTCTTTCGCAAGGAGATAAAAAGCCTGGCCGACATCAAGGGCGTGAAGTTCCGCATCGGCGGCTTCGGTGGCGTGATGCTCGAGAGGATCGGCGTCGTGGCGCAGAACATCCCCGGTGGCGAGATTTACACCTCGCTCGAGAAAGGCACGATCGACGCCGCCGAGTTCATCGGCCCGTACGACGACGAGAAACTGGGCTTGCACAAGATTGCCAAGTTCTACCACTACCCCAGCTATTGGGACGGGTGCGGCCAGATCACGATGTATGTCGGCGTCAAGGCCTGGGAGGCCTTGCCCAAGGAGTATCAGCAGATCTTCGAAGCCGCCTGCGCGGAAGCGCATACCGACATGCAGGCGAAATACGACTCGCGCAATCCCGCTGCGCTGAAGCGACTCGTGGGTGCCGGAGTGCAGTTGCGGCCCTTCCCTCGCGACATGGCCGATGCGGCCTTCAAGGCGGCCCACGAGCTGTATGCCGAACTGTCGGAGAAGAATTCGAAGTGGAAGAAGATTTACGCCAGCTACGCGAAATTTCGTGACGACGCGATTCTGTGGTCGCGCTTCTCGGACGGCGCTTTCGACAACTACATGGCATCGACGATCAACAAGAAGGTTTGAACCTTGTAGCGCGTTCTGCAGCTCCGCTACCGCCCCCGGGAGACAAGCACCATGACGATCGATCCGCGACACAAGAGCCGCGCCCTGCTCGACGGGCCGGACCGCGCGGCCGCGCGAGCGATGATGAAAGGCGCCGGCTTTACCGACGAGGATCTGGCGCGGCCGCAGATCGGCGTCGCCCACTGCTGGATCGGCACCATGCCTTGCAACTCGAACCATCGGGAACTCGCCCAGAGGGTAATGCAAGGCGTGCGCGCGGCCGGCGGAACGCCGATCGAGATCAACACCATCGCCATCAATGACGCCATCACGACCGGCAGCGAGGGCATGAAAACCTCGCTGGTCAGCCGCGAACTCATTGCCGACTCGGTTGAACTGGTGGCCCGTGGGCACCTGCTCGATGGCCTGGTGACGATCTCGGGCTGCGACAAGACGATCCCGGCGATGGCGATGGTTCTGGGGCGCCTGGACATTCCCGGCCTCACCCTGTACAGCGGCTCGATCATGGCCGGGCGTTGCGCCGAGCCGACCGGTGTCTATGGGGGGCGCGACCTGACGATCCAGGATGTGTACGAGGCCATCGGCGCCTACAACACCGGCACGATCAGGCTCGAAGAACTCAAGGACGTCGAGGACCACGCCTGCCCCGGTGCCGGCGCCTGCGGTGGCCAGTTCACAGCCAACACCATGGCCACAGCCTGCGAGTTGCTCGGCATTTCACCGATGGGCTGGAACGGCGTGCCCGCCATCAACGCGCGCAAGCAAGACCTTGCCTTCGAAGGCGGCAAGCTGGTGATGCAGTTGCTGCGCGATGGCATCACGCCGCGCTCGATCGTCACGCGACAGAGCTTCGAGAACGCCATTGCCGGTGTGATGGCCACGGGCGGGTCCACCAACGCGGTGCTGCACCTGCTGGCGATGGCGAGCAACTTTGGCGTTGACTTGTCGATCGACGACTTCGATCGCATCTCGCGCATGACCCCCGTCCTCGCCGACCTGAAGCCCTGGGGCCGCTACACCGCGCCGGACATGTTCGATGCCGGGGGCATGCCGCTGGTCGGCAAGCGTCTGCTCGACGCCGGGATTCTGCTGCCCGGTCAGAAGACCGTGAGCGGGCGCACGATCGGCGAGGAAGTCGGGCTTGCGCAGGAGACGCCGGGTCAGCTCGTGATCCGGCCGCTCGCGTCGCCGATCAAGCAGGAAGGCGGCATTGCGATCCTGCGCGGCAGCCTCGCGCCCGGCGGTTGCGTGATCAAGGTGTCGGGGCAGAAGCGCGACGCGCATCGCGGGCCGGCGCGCGTCTTCGAGCGCGAGGAGGACGCGTTTCTGGCGATCAAGGAAGGCCGCATCGTTGCTGGCGATGTGATCGTGGTCAGGCACGAAGGGCCGCGCGGCGGACCCGGGATGCGCGAAATGCAGCTCGTCACCGGCGCGTTGCAAGGTGCCGGCCTCGGCGAAAGCGTGGCCCTGATCACCGACGGCCGCTTCTCCGGCGCCAGCCACGGTTTCGTCATCGGTCACATCGTGCCGGAAGCGGCCGTTGGCGGCCCGATCGCGGCGCTGCAGGACGGCGACGGGATCACGATCGATGTGCGCAGCCGGCGCCTGGATATCGACCTCGGGGCCGAGGAGATTGCGCGCCGCCTCGCCGCCTGGGTGGCCCCGGAGCCGCGCTACACGCGTGGGGTCTTGTCCAAGTTCGCCCGCCTGGTGTCGGACGCTTCACACGGGGCGATCACCGACGCCTGCCAAGTCCGAATGCATGCAGAGCACGCAGCGCAAGCAACGCACGCGACGCAGGACGCGCGTCGATCGAAGTCGACAAGCTCCCCATAACAACCCATTCAACCCAAGGAATCCACCATGGCCCAGACCTTCACCAAACGACTCGGCATTCTTCGCAAGAAGGAAGGCATGTCTCACGACGACTTCGTCAATCACTGGCTGAACAAACACGCGGCGCTGTGTGTGCGCCTGCCCGGGCTGCGACGCTATTCGGTGAACCTGGTCGACCGCAAACGCTTTCCGAAGTTCGACTACGACGGCTTCTCCGAACTCTGGTTCGACTCGGAAGAGGCGCTGGTCGCGTCGTTCAACAGCCCCGAGGGGAAGACGCTGCTCGCCGACCTGCCCAACTTCGCCGGCGATATCGACCCGATCATCTCGGTCGAGACGCAAATTCTCTGGCCCTGACATCACGGCCCGACATCGTTCCATTGAAGGATCATGAAATGAAACAACTCGACGGCAAGATCGCCATCGTCACCGGCGCGGCCGGCGGCTTCGGCGAAGGCATTGCGCGGCTGTTCGTTGCGGAGGGCGCGCGCGTGCTCATCGCCGACCTCGACCTGGCGAAGGCACAGAAGGTGGCGGTTGAACTCGGCCCGAATGCGAAGGCCCATCATTGCGACGTGTCCAGCAGCGCCGATGTCCATGCCGCAGTACAGGCCTGCATCGACGCCTTCGGCCCGCCCGACATCGTCGTCAACAACGCGGGCATCACGCACCGCAATCAGCCGATGCTCGATGTTGACGAGGCCACCTTCGACCGCGTCTTCAACGTCAACGTCAAGTCGATCTACTACATGGCCCAGGCGGTGGTGCCGCTGATGCGTGAGCGCAAGGGCGGATCGATCATCAACATCGGCTCGACCGCCGGCATCCGGCCGCGCCCGGGGTTGACCTGGTACAACGCGTCGAAGGGCGCGGTCAACCTGCTGTCGAAGTCGATGGCCGCCGAACTCGGGCCGGACAACATCCGCGTCAATGCGGTGTGCCCGGTGATGGGCGCCACCGGGCTGATCGAGCAGTTTCTCGGCGCGCCCGACACGCCGGAGAACCGCGCCAAGGTCGTCGCCGGCATTCCACTCGGCCGCATGTCGACACCCGAGGACGTGGCCGGCGCGGTGCTCTACCTGGCCAGCGACGCGGGCCGTTTCATCACCGGGGTCGAGTTGCCGGTCGACGGCGGCCGCACGATCTGACGCTGCCTTCGCGGCGGGCTGGCAAGGCGCTGGCATGGGGCGTTGCCGAGCGCGGCCTGCGAGTCACCGCCGTATCGAGCCCGATGCGCACCAGCGCGCCACGGCGGCATCGGTCGTCAGTTTCTCTGCCGCAACGGTGCGGCGCTCTTGAAGGAGTTCCACGTCATGACGCAGCCTGCCAGCCCACCCACAGCCACAGCCACACCCGCGCCCACGCCCACGCCCTTCTCCCTGCACGTTGAAGACGGCGTGCTCGACGACCTGCGCCTGCGCCTGGCGCGCACGCGCTGGCCCGACCAGGCGCCTGGCGAACCGTGGGCCACCGGCAGCAACGTCGCCTACATGCAGGCGCTTGCCGAACACTGGCGCACCGGGTTCGACTGGCGCGAGCACGAGGCCGCGCTGAACCGCTTCCAGCAGTTCACCGTGCCGCTGGCCGGCATTGACCTGCACTTCATCCACGAGCCGGGGAAGGCGCAAAAGGACGGGCCGGCGCCGCTGCCGTTGCTGCTGTCGCACGGCTGGCCAGGCTCGGTGTTCGAGTTCCGCCGCCTGATTCCGATGCTCACCGACCCGGCGCGCTTCGGCGCCGACCCGGCCGACGCCTTCACGGTCGTCGCGCCGTCGCTGCCGGGCTTCACGCTGTCGTTCAAGCCGGGGCAAGTGCGCTTCGGAGCCGAGGAGATGGCCGATGCCTTCGCCGCGCTGATGACCGACGTTCTCGGCTACCCGCGCTTCGGCGCACAAGGCGGCGACTGGGGCGCGTTCATCACGTCGCGCCTGGGCTACCGCCACGCCGAAAAAATGATCGGCATCCATCTCAACCTGCTGGCGGTGCGGCGCGACCCGCAGATGCTGCAAAACCCGACCGCCGAGGAGCGGCGCTTCCAGGATGAACTGAACCACTTCCTGAAGGAGGAGACCGGCTACCAGGCCATCCAGGGCACGAAGCCGCAGACGCTGGCCTTCGGCCTGAACGATTCGCCCGCCGGCCTGGCGGCGTGGATCGTCGAAAAATTCCGCAGCTGGACCGACAACGACGGCGACCCTGCAAGCGCCGTCCCGCGCGACGAGATGCTCGCCAACATCACCCTGTACTGGGCCACCGGGGCCATCGGCTCTTCGTTCTGGCCGTACTACGCGCGCCTGCACCGCGAGTGGCCGGTGCCGGCCGGCAAGACGGTGGATGTGCCGATGGGCTACGTCGAGTTCCCGCGCGAGATCCTGCACCCGCCGCGTTCGGTTGCCGCGCGGCTGTACAGCGACATCCGGCGCTGGACGACGCAGCCCAAGGGCGGCCACTTCGCCGCGCTCGAACAGCCCGAGGTGCTGGCCCACGAAATCCGCGAGTTCTTCCGGCCCCTGCGCGCCACGCGTTGACGCCTGCGCCGGCGAGTCGGGTTTTCCCGGTGGCTGTGTGAGCTTTCCTCACAGCCCGGCGAGTTCATATCGTTTGATCGCCAAGCACGGGATCGATACTCTCGGCCGGACACGCTGCAAAAAGATCACAAGAGCGTCGGCACCGGCTGCATCAAGGACGACGCGCTGATTGCCGACCCGCCTTGCGCGCTTTTCGTGCCGCGCCGTGCGGCGCCGCTGCCGGTGCCGCAGCACCCACCCATGCCTTCACACCAAGGAGACTGACCGTGTCCCACCTCACCCGCCGCCGAGTTCTGATGGGCAGTGCCGCTTTGGCCGCCGTGCCCGCACTCGTGCTGCCGCGTTTGGCACGCGCCGCTGAGTTCACCTACAAGTTCGGTACCAACGTACCGGCCACGCACCCGCTGAACGTGCGCGCGATGGAGGCTGCCGAGCGCATCCTGAAAGAGACCGGCGGCCAGGTGCAGATCAACGTCTTCCCGAACAACCAGCTCGGCAACGACTCGGACATGCTGTCGCAACTGCGCGCCGGCGGGCTCGAGTTCTTCACCATCTCGGGCGTCAACGTGTTGTCGCAGCTGGTGCCGATCTCGTCGATGTGGGGCCTGGGCTTCGCCTGGGCCAACGACGACGCCGTGCACAAGGCGCTGGACGGCGAACTCGGCAGTTTCCTGCGCGGCCAGTTCCCGAAAGTCGGCCTGCTGGCGATGGACACGATCTGGAGTTCGGGCTTCCGCCAAGTCACCAACAGCGTGCGCCCGATCAACACGCCCGAGGATCTCAAGGGCCTGAAGATGCGCGTGCCGGTGAGCCCGCTGTGGACGTCGCTGTTCAAGAATCTGGGCGCATCGCCGGCATCGATCAGCTTCGCCGAGACCTATTCGTCGCTGCAGACCAAGGTTGTCGACGGGCAGGAGAACCCGCTCGCCATCATCTCGATTGCCAAGCTGTACGAGGTGCAGAAGTACTGCTCGATGACCAACCACATGTGGGACGGCTGGTGGTGCATGACGAACCAGAAGGTGTGGGACCGCATCCCCGAAAAGGCCCGGCCGATCATTGCCAGGAACCTCAACCAGGCCGCGCTCGAGATGCGCGCCGACGGCGCCAAGCTCAACTCGTCGCTGCGCGGCGAGCTGAGCACCAAAGGCCTGGTCTTCAACGACCCCAAGCTCGACGCCTTCCGCGCCACACTCGTCAAGTCGGGCTTCTACACCGAGTGGCGCCAGAAGTACGGCGAGGAAGCCTGGGCCTTGCTCGAGAAATACACCGGCAAGCTGGGCTGAACGATGCAGGCCACCTCCGTCCCGGTCCGCGTCCCCGACGACGGCACCCCGCGAGGCGCCGCGGCGGGCTGGGCGCGCCGCATGCAGGCCGCGCTGGCCCGCGTGCTGGGCGTGCCGGTGGCACTGCTGGTGGCGGCCGAGGTGGGCGTGCTGCTGGCGGGCGTGATCGCACGCTATGTGTTCCACAACCCGCTGATCTGGTCGGATGAGCTGGCCTCGATCCTCTTCCTGTGGCTGGCCATGCTGGGTTCGGCGGTCGCTTTCGAACGCGGCGACCACATGCGCATGACGGCCGTCGTGAGCAAGCTGCAGCCTGCCACGCGCGCCTTCCTCGACCTGCTGGCCACCGCCGCAGCGCTGGCCTTCCTGGTGCTGATCCTGCCGCACGCCTGGGAGTACGCGGTCGAAGAAGCGGTGATGCGGACCCCGGCGCTCGAAATCAGGAACTCGTGGCGGGTCGCGGCGATGGCGGTCGGCTTCGGTGCGATGGCGCTGTTCGCGGTGCTGCGGCTGGTGCAGGTAGGCCGACCGCGACAGGTGGCGCTGGCGCTGGCGCTGACCGTCGGCCTGATCGTGTTGATGACGCTGCTGCAGCCGCTGTGGCGGCAATTGGGCAACTTCAATCTGGTGGTGTTCTTCGTCGTCGTCGTTGCGGCGGCGGTGTTCGCGGGTGTGCCGATCGCGTTCGCGTTTGGCCTTGCCACGCTGGGCTATGTGATGCTGACCACCCACACGCCGGTGCTGATCGTCGTTGGCCGCATGGACGAAGGCGTGAGCCACCTGATCCTGCTGTCGGTGCCGCTGTTCGTGTTTCTCGGCCAGCTGATCGAGATGACCGGCATGGCGCGCGCCATGGTGGGCTTTTTGGCCAGCCTGCTCGGCCATGTGCGTGGCGGCCTGCACTACGTTTTGCTCGGTGCAATGTACCTGGTCTCGGGCATCTCCGGGTCGAAGGCCGCCGACATGGCCGCCGTGGCGCCGGTGCTGTTCCCGGAGATGATCAAGCGCGGTGCAAAGGAAGGCGACCTGGTCGCGCTGCTGGCCGCCACCGGTGCGCAGACCGAGACCATCCCGCCGAGCATCGTGCTGATCACGATCGGCTCGGTCACGGGCGTGTCGATCGCCGCGCTCTTCACCGGCGGCCTGCTGCCGGGCGCCGTGCTGGCGGTCACGCTGATGGCGGTTGTCTGGGCCCGCTACCGCAACGAAGACCTGAGCGGCGTCACGCGGGCCAGCGGCCGCCAGGTCGGGCGCGCCTTCCTTGTCGCCGTGCCGGCGCTTGCACTGCCCTTCATCATCCGCGCCGCAGTGGTCGAAGGCGTGGCGACCGCCACCGAGGTCTCGACCATCGGCATCGCCTATGGCGTCGCGGCCGGGTTGCTGATCTACCGCCAGTTCGACTGGAAGCGCGTCTATCCGATGCTGGTCGACACCGCCAGCCTGTCGGGTTCGATCCTGCTGATCATCGGCGCTGCCACCGCCATGGCCTGGGGCTTGACGCAGTCGGGCTTCTCGCGCGCGCTGAGCGAGGCGATGCGCGCGATGCCCGGCGGCGCGGCCAGCTTCATGGCGGTCTCGATCGTCGCCTTCATCGTGCTGGGCAGTGTGCTCGAAGGCATTCCGGCGATCGTTCTGTTCGGGCCGCTGCTGTTCCCGATCGCCAAGGCGGTCGGCATCCACGAGGTTCACTACGCGATGGTGGTGATCCTGGCCATGGGCATCGGCCTGTTCGCGCCGCCCTTCGGCGTGGGCTACTACGCGGCCTGCGCGATCGGCCGCGTCAATCCCGACGAGGGCATCCTGCCCATCATGGGCTACCTGGCGGCACTCTTCGTCGGCCTGCTGGTGGTCGCGATGGTGCCGTGGATTTCGATCGGTTTTCTCTGAACCCTTCTGCTGAAAGAATTCTCATGTCAACGCACGCCGATTCCGAACCTCCTGGACGCCGAGTGGCGTTGGTCACCGGCGGCGCGATGGGCATTGGCGCCGAGGTCTGCCGGCGCCTGGCCGCCGCCGGCCACCAGGTGCTCGTCGCCGACCTCGACACCGATGCCGCGCAGGCGACCGCGCAAGATCTGTGTGCAGGCGACGGCCATGCGGCCGCGTTGGCGATCGATGTTGGCAGCGCCGAATCGATCACCCGGGCCTTCGAACGGGTCGAGCGCGAGTACGGGCGCTGCGACATGCTGGTCAACTGCGCCGGCATCGCGAAGGTCTTCCCCTTCCTCGACTTCCCGCTCGACAACTTCGTCGCCACGATGAACGTCAACGTCACCGGCACGCTGTTGTGCGCCCAGGCCGCGGCGCGGCTGATGCTGCGCCGGCGCTGGGGCCGCATCGTCAACATCGCCTCGGTGGCCGGCATGCGCGCAGTGGGCAGCGGGCGCACCGCCTACGGCACATCGAAGGGCGCGGTGATCGCGCTGACGCGGCAGATGGCGGTGGAACTCGCCGAGCATGGCATCACGGCGAATGCGGTGGCGCCCGGCCCGGTCGACACGCCGATGACGCAGGTGCTGCACACCGAACGCTTTCGCCACGAGTATTCGAAGGCCATTCCGATGAACCGCTACGGCACGACCCGCGAGATCGCTGCGGCGGTGATGTACCTGCTGTCTGACGATGCCGCCTACACCTCGGGCGTGGTGCTGCCGGTGGACGGCGGCTTTCTCGCGTCGGGCGCGCGCGGCATTTGACCGCTGTTTGACCGCTGTTTGACCGCTGTTTGACCGCTGCACACTTTCATACTTCACGCGGACCAGCACCATGCAACTGAAAGACCAGGTCGCGATCATCACCGGCGCCGCATCGCCGCGCGGCATCGGCTGGGCGACGGCCCGGCGTTTTGCCGAAGAAGGCGCACGCGTCGTCATCCTCGACCTCGATGCGCAGGCCGCCGAGCAGGCCGCCCGCGCCATCGGCGACCCGCTACAAGACCGGCACCTGCAGCACCTCGGCCTGGCCTGCGATGTGCGCGACGAGGCCGCGTGCCGCAGCGCTGTGCAGCGTGTGCTGGAGCTGTTCGGCCGCATCGACATCCTGGTCAACAACGCCGGCGTCAGCCAGTCGCAGCGGCTGCTGGACAGCACGCAGGCCGACTACGACCTGGTGATGGACAGCAGCGTGCGCGGTGCGTTCAACATGTCGCGCGCCGTCGTGCCGCACATGCGCTCGCGCCGGCGCGGCGCGATCGTCTGCATGGGTTCGGTGGCGGCGCAGCGCGGCGGCGGCATCCTCGGCGGCCCGCACTATTCGGCGGCCAAGGGCGCCCTCCAGACGCTGGCCAAAGCGATGGCGCGCGAACTGGCCCCCGACGGCATCCGCGCCAACGCCGTCGCGCCGGGCATGGTCGACACCGACCTGCTGATCGGCAAGATCGATGATGCCGGCAAACGCCGCGTCGCCGAAGGTGTGCCGCTCGGCCGGCTGGCGCTGCCGGCCGACATCGCCAACGCCTGCCTGTTCCTGGCCTCGGAACAGTCGGCCTACATCACCGGTGTGGTGCTCGACGTGAGCGGGGGACTGCACATCCACTGACCCTGCGGGCCGCGAGCACCCACCCAAAGACCCCATTCCACAAGCTCCGGCAACGGGGTCGGCTTCCTGTTCCAGAACTCGGGGATCGGCTACAGGCTGCCGAACGTGCGCGTCAACCCGCGCCATCTCGACAAGGCTTTCTTCCGCAGCCCGCACCGACCGCTCCGACCAGCCCTCCTTCGCCGTCGGCGATCCGACGCCGTGTGCCATCGCGGCGGCCATCGGCAATGCGGTGTTCGATGCCACGGAGGCGCAGCTGCGCGAGGTTCCCTGCACGCCCGATCGGGTCACTTCACGACGCGCCTTCTTTGGGAACGGTGCGCAAACCGGCGCGCTGCCAGGCGTCGATGCCGCCATCGAGAAAGCGTGCGTCCACGCCGCAGGCGCGCAGGCGCAGCGCGGTGACGCGGCCGACCTCGTGGCCGTAGACGCAGTACACGATCACCTTGCGGCCGGCTGGCAATTCACCGGCCCAATCAACGACGCTGGCCGGATCGCGCCAGGTCGCGTCGGGCAGCATCGAGCTGGCGGCCGCGAACACGCCGGCGCGGCGAACGTCGAGCAGCGCCAACTCGCCGGCCGGCCCGACATCGCCCTGCCCGGCCGCGAACGGCTCGCTCGCCGCGTGCACGGCGTCCTGGTAGCGCTGGTAGGCCGGCGCCCAATCGATGGCCGCGACGAACGCATGCGCAGCCGCACCATCATCGGTGGGCAGCGGCATCGCCAGCAACACCGACGCGTCCGAACCGGCTTCGGGCCGCACCCACCGGTTGACCAGCGACCCATCGCGCGCGGCGAAGGCCAGCTCGACCCGGCCAGGTTCATCGGCATGGGCCTCGACCAGGGCGATGAAGTCGTCGCGCCATCGCGCCACACTGGCAAAATTGCTTGACAAGGCAAGTTCCATGGCGGGTGTCAGCGTGGCCGCAGCGGTGGCGGCGGTGGCTGATCCGGCCGAAGTGGCGGGAAGGGCTTGAAGGGCGCGAAGATCGACCGTCATGCGGTGTCCTTGGGTTCAGTGAATGAAAGCCTGTCAGACAAGCCGCGCGAACGTGATGACCAAACCCGCCAGCGCGCAGGCGCCGAGCAGCGGAATCACGCCGACCTTGAAGCGGAACAACGCCACCGCAGCGGCCAGCGTGATCAACGCCGAGGCGACGCTGAACGGCCCGCCGAAGCCCTGCGGCCAGAGCACGTGGTAAGCGAAGAACAGCGCCAGGTTCAGGATCACGCCGACCACGGCCGCCGTGATGGCCGTCAACGGCGCGCTGAACTTCAGGTTGCCGTGCGTCGACTCGACCAGCGGCCCGCCCGCCAGGATGAACACGAACGACGGCAGGAAGGTGAAGAAGGTGACGACCGTGGCGGCCAGCGCGCCGCCGAGGAACAGAGCCTCGGGCCCGAGCGCCTGCTGCACCCAGCCACCGACGAAGCCGACAAAGGCCACCACCATGATGAGCGGGCCCGGCGTGGTCTCGCCCAGCGCCAGGCCGTCAATCATCTGCGCACCGGTCAACCAGTGGTGGTGCTCGACGGCCCCCTGGTACACATACGGCAGCACGGCGTAAGCACCACCGAAGGTCAACAGCGCTGCCTTGGTGAAGAACCAGCCCATCTGGGTCAACGTGCCATTCACGCCGACGCTGCCGAGCAGCAGCGCCATCGCGCCGGCCCACAGCGCCATGCCGATCCCCAGCACCTGCGCGAGCCGGCGGCGCGAGAAGCGGGCGTGGGCCGGGGTGGGCGACTCATCATCGATCAACGCCGGCCCGAAGCCCTGCTGCGCCGCGCCATGGCCGCCGCCCAACGCAAAGAGCTGCGGCGCCCGGCGCCCGCCGAAATGGCCGATCAACGCGGCGCCGATCACGATCGCCGGGAACGGCACGTCGAACGCGAAGATCGCCACGAACGCCGCCGCCGCAATCGCCCACAACCAGCGGTTCTTCAAGGCCCGCGAACCGATGCGGTGCGCCGCGTGCACAACCAGCGCCGCCACCGCCGGCTTCAGGCCGAAGAACACGCCCGCCACCCACGGCACGTTGCCGTACGCGATGTAGACCCACGCCAGGCCAACCAGAATGAACAGCGACGGCAACACGAACAGCGCCCCGGCGACGATGCCGCCGCGCGTGCGGTGCATCAGCCAGCCGATGTAGGTGGCGAGTTGCTGGGCCTCGGGGCCGGGCAGCACCATGCAGAAATTCAGCGCGTGCAGGAAGCGCTTCTCGCTGATCCAGCGGCGCCGCTCGACCAGCTCGGTGTGCATGATGGCGATCTGCCCGGCCGGCCCGCCAAAACTGATGAAGCCGAGCTTGAGCCAGAAGCGCAACGCTTCCATGAAGCTCACCGGCAGCGGTGCCTGTGTACGCCTGATAATTCCGTTAGGTTCGCTCATGGGGTCGTGATCTCCGACTCGAACGCCACCCGCAACCCTTCGAACACGCCGCTTGCCACCAGCATCAGTTGATCGTCGTCGGCAATCGCTTCGCGCAAGCCGGCCATCACGCGTTCCACGCCGCTCGCCTCGGGCGGCTCGACGCCGCCAGCATCGAGAAAATGCACCAGCGCGCCGAGCCGATTCAAGGCCGGCTGTTCGAGGTCGAAGGCGGCCAGCAAGACCTCAAACGTGACCTTCGCGCCCGCATGGCTGAAGGCGGCGCCATCGAAGTCGAAGCCGAGCGCATGCCGAGGGCAGTCGGCCGGGTCGGTGAGCCACAGGAAGCGCGCCTGCGGGTCGATGTGGCGGCGGATCAACCAGGCGCAGGCCAGCCGGTCGACCCACGGGCGCTGGCGCGTGGCCCAGACGCGGCCTTGATACGCAGTCGCCGCGAGGCGCGGAATCGCGCGCGCAACCGCCTGCGGCTCGCCAGGCGAGAGCGCGGCGTGGGCGCGGGCCTGCAGGTCGTCGAGGGCGGCCACAGCCTGGCGGCGCGCTTCCGCCGGGAAGTAGTCAGTCTCGATCAGGCTCGCGAGCGCCTTGGCCAGCTTGCGGGTCTGCTTGAGCACATCGAGGGCGTTGCCCGCGTCGAGCATCGCGCCGGCCGAGGTGATGTCGGCAAGCAGCAGCGCGTAGCCGTCGCTGCGGTCGAACAGCGCCTCGAATTGCGCGTCGGATTCCGCGCCGACCCGCAGCAGGTGGGCCGCGCCGCCGGCGGCCCGAACCTCATCGGCCACGCCGGCCAACAGTGCGCGGCAGCCATCGCGCTGCGGCAACAGGTACACGCCGTCGCGCAGCACGGCGGCACCGCAGGCCTTCAGCGCGCGCCAGGCGCGCATGCGCGCGGTGGCGTTCTCGGTGGGCAGGGTCAGTACCAAAGCGATCCAGGAATTCATGTTGTTTACTCTACAAGTATGTAGCGATAATTACAAGACTACTTTGCGCAGCCGGCAGCCGCCTGCGCACCGCGCCGCGTTGAAAAGCGCTCACAATTCATTTGACACCTAAACTAGTTTGACCGAAACTTGTGGCCACGTTGAACCCTGCGCGAACGGAGCGAGCATGAAGATCGTGTGCATCGGTGGTGGCCCGGCCGGCCTGTACTTCGCGCTGCTGATGAAGCAAGCCGACCCTTCGCACGACGTGACCGTGGTCGAGCGCAACAAGCCCTACGACACCTTCGGCTGGGGCGTGGTGTTTTCCGACGCCACGCTGGCCAATATGCGCCAGTGGGACGCCGAGACCGCCGCCGACATCGAACTTGCCTTCAACCACTGGGACGACATCGAACTCGAGTTCAAGGGCGAAACCATCCGCAGCGGCGGCCACGGCTTCGTCGGCATCGGCCGCAAGAAGCTGCTGAACCTGTTGCAGCGCCGCTGCGAGGCACTCGGCGTGGTGCTGGCCTTCGAGCAAGAGGTCGAGTCCGATGCCGACTTCCCCGACGCCGACCTGATCATTGCCTGCGACGGCGTCAACTCCAGCATCCGCCGCAAGTACGCCAAGGTCTTCAAGCCCGATGTCGTGACCCGGCCGAACCGCTTCATCTGGCTCGGCACGACGCGCCTGTACGACGCCTTCAACTTCACGTTCGTAAAGACCGAACACGGCTGGTTCCAGGCCCACGTCTACCAGTTCGACGGCCAGACCACGACCTTCATCGTCGAAACGCCCGAGCACGTCTGGAAGGCGCATGGGCTGGGCACATTGAACGTCGACGAATCGGTGGCGTTCTGCGAACAGCTGTTCGCGCCGCACCTGCACGGCCACAAGCTGATGAGCAATGCGCGCCACCTGCGCGGCTCGCCGTGGCTGAACTTCCAGCGCGTCAAGTGCGAGCAGTGGTCGCTGTTCAACGGCAACAGCCATGTCGTGCTGATGGGCGACGCGGTGCACACCGCGCATTTCGCGATCGGCTCGGGCACCAAGCTGGCGATCGAAGATGCGATCGAACTGGCGCAGCAATTCCTGCGGCTTGGCGCCACCGTCGATCACATCCCTGACGTGCTGGCGCAGTACCAGGCGCTGCGCAAGGTCGATGTGCTGCGCCTTCAGAACGCGGCCTGGAACGCGATGGAATGGTTCGAGTCGGTCGGCCAGCGCTACGCGGATGCGCTGCCCCCCGAGCAGTTCATGTACTCGATGCTGACGCGCTCGCAGCGCATCTCGCACGAGAACCTGCGGCTGCGCGACCCGGCCTGGCTGGAAGGCTTCGAGCGCTGGTTTGCGCGGCGCTGCGGCCTGGCGCTGGGCCCGCAAGACAAACCACCGCCGCCGATGTTCACGCCGTTCACCGTGCGCGGCATCACGCTGAAGAACCGCATCGTCGTCTCGCCGATGGCGCAGTACAGCGCGGTCGATGGCGTGGCCGGCGACTACCACTTGGTGCACCTCGGCGCACGCGCGCTGGGCGGCGCCGGCCTGGTGTTCGCCGAGATGACGTGTGTCAGCGCCGACGCCCGCATCACCCCCGGCTGCCCGGGGCTGTACAGCGAAGCCCAGTGCCTCGCCTGGAAGCGCATCGCCGACTGGATCCACGCCAACAGCGACGCGAAGTTCGCGATGCAGCTCGGCCACGCCGGCGCGAAGGCCTCGACCCGCGTCGCCTGGGAAGGTATCGACCAGCCGCTGACCGAGGGCAACTGGCCGCTGGTCTCGGCCTCGCGCCAGCAGTACCTGGCCGGCGTGAGCCAGATCTCCAGCGCGATGACGCGCGCCGACATGGACCGCGTGTGCGCCGAGTTCGTACACAGCACCGAGTCGGCAGCGCGGGCCGGCGTCGATTGGCTGGAGCTGCACTGCGCGCACGGCTACCTGTTGTCGTCGTTCGTTTCGCCGCTGACGAACCAGCGCAGCGATGCGTACGGTGGCAGCCTTCAGAACCGGCTGCGCTATCCGATCGAAGTGTTCAAGGCGATGCGCGCCGCGTGGCCGCAGCACCTGCCGATGTCGGTGCGCATCTCGGCGCACGACTGGGTCGAAGGCGGCATCACGCCGCTCGATGCGGTCGAGGTCGCGCGTGCCTTCAAGGCTGCGGGCGCCGACCTGATCGACTGTTCGGCGGGCCAGGTCAGCAAGCTGGAGCAGCCGGTCTATGGCCGCATGTTCCAGACGCCGTTCTCGGACCGCATCCGCAACGAAGCCGGCATCGCAACGATCGCGGTCGGCGCGATCTTCGAGGCCGACCACGTGAACAGCATCATCGCCGCCGGCCGCGCCGACCTGTGCGCCATCGCCCGCCCGCACCTCGCGAACCCGGCCTGGACGCTCACCGAAGCGGCGAAGATCGGCCACACGCAGATCGACTGGCCGAAGCAGTACCTGTCGGGCAAGCCGCAGATGGAGGCGAACTTCGCGCGTGAAAAGCTCGCGGCCCAGGCCGCGCTTGCGACCGACCGGGCCGGCCCGGTCGAGCGGGAATCGGCATGAAGCGCGCCCCCCGATCCGACGCCAACCCGCTGCTCGACGACGAGCGCATCGGCCTCGAAGGCCACATGGCCAGCGACGACCACCAATCGTTGAAGGTCTGGCTGCGGCTGCTGTCGTGCAGCACCCAGATCGAAACCGAAATTCGCAAACGCCTGCGCGCCGAGTTCGGCATGACACTGGCGCGCTTCGACTACCTGGCCCAATTGCAGCGCCACCCCGACGGCCTGCGCATGCGTGCGCTGTCGCACTTCCTGATGGTGACCGGCGGCAACGTGACCGGCCTGACTGACGAGCTCGAAAAGGAAGGCCTGGTCGAACGCGTGGCCGAGCCGCAAGACCGGCGTTCGTACCGGGTCTCGTTGACGAAGAAAGGCAGCAAGCTGTTCGCGAAGATTGCCACCGTGCATGAAGCCTGGGTGATCGCGATCTTCGCCGGCATGAGCCTGGCGCAGAAGGCGCAACTGCAGGACTTGCTGGGCCGGGTGCGGGTGCAGCTCAACGACATCCAAAGCTCTTCTCCCTCTCCCCGCTCTTCCCCCTCTCCCCGCAGGGGAGAGGGAGCAATGCAAAGACACGAAGGAACGTTCGATGGCCACCCCCCACCCCACCCTCCTCGCCGGCAACCGCAAACCCCTCGCCGCCTACCGCGCCGAGCACTTCGGCTGGGCCGTGCATGACCGCGTTGGCACCATCACATTGAACCGGCCCGAACGCAAGAACCCGCTGACGTTCGCCGCCTACGCCGAACTGCGCGATCTGTTCGAGGCGCTGCGTTACGCCGACGATGTGGCCGCCATCGTCGTGCACGGCGCTGGCGACAACTTCTGCTCTGGCGGCGACGTGCACGAAATCATCGGCCCGTTGATCAGCCTGTCCGCCCCCGAGCTGCTGATGTTCACGCGCATGACCGGCGCGCTCGTGAAGGCGATGCGGCACTGCCCGCAACCCATCGTCGCCAGCATCGACGGCGTGTGCGCCGGGGCTGGGGCGATCATCGCGATGGCATCCGACCTGCGCCTGGGCACCGCTCGCAGCAAAACGGCCTTCCTGTTCAACCGTGTCGGCCTGGCCGGCTGCGACATGGGCGCCTGCGCGATGCTGCCGCGCATCATCGGCCAGGGCCGGGCCAGCGAACTGCTCTACACCGGCCGCTCGCTCGGCGGCGACGAGGCGGCGCAGTGGGGCTTCCTGAACCGCGTCTGTTCGCCCGAGACGGTGCTTGCCGAAGCCCGCGCGCTGGCGCACGACATCGCCCACGGCCCGACCTTCGCGAACGGCATCACCAAGACCATGCTGCAGCACGAATGGGCGATGAGCGTCGATGAAGCGATCGAGTCGGAAGCGCAGGCGCAGGCGCTGTGCATGCTGACCGAAGACTTCAAGCGCGCCTATGAAGCGTTCAGTGCAAAGGCCCGGCCGGTGTTCCAGGGCAACTGAAGCTCGCATTGCAAACGAAAGGCGCGGCGATGAGCGACACCCGATACCTCGACTGGCCGTTCTTCGAGCCGCGCCACCGCGAACTCGCAAAGGCGCTTGACGCCTGGGCCGCCGAGCACATCGCGCATCTTCACGCGGGTCATGGCACTGATGCCAATGCCCATGTCGATGCCTCTGTGGACACAGCCTGCCGCGCCTGCGTGCGCGCGCTCGGCGATGGCGGCTGGCTGCGCCATGCGGTGGCGGGCACGGCGGTCGGCGGCGCATCGGACGGGCTCGACACGCGCAGCCTGTGCCTGATCCGCGAGACGCTGGCGCGCCACAACGGCCTGGCCGATTTCGCGTTCGCGATGCAGGGCCTGGGCTCGGGCGCCATCAGCCTGGACGGCAGCCTGGCTCAGAAGATGAGCTACCTGCCGCGGGTCGCCCGTGGCGATGCGATTGCCGCCTTTGCCTTGTCGGAGCCCGACGCCGGCTCCGACGTGGCGGCGCTGGCTTGCGAGGCCCGCGTCGATGGCGAGCACGCGGTGCTGAACGGCAAGAAGACCTGGATCTCGAACGGCGGCATCGCCGACTTCTATGTCGTGTTTGCGCGCAGCGGTGAAGCAGCCGGCGAGGGGCCACAGGGCACTCCGTCCCGAAGTGCTCGCGGCATCTCGGCCTTCATCGTCGATGCCGGCACGCCGGGCTTCGAAATCGCCGAGCGCATCCAGGTCATCGCCCCGCACCCGCTGGCGCGGCTGCGCTTCACCAACTGCCGCATTCCGTTGACGCAACGGATCGGTGCTGCCGGCGATGGCTTCAAGGTCGCGATGCGCACGCTCGATGTGTTCCGCACATCCGTGGCCGCCGCCGCGCTCGGCTTCGCGCGCTGCGCGCTCGACCACAGCCTGCAACGCGCCGCGACGCGCAAGATGTTCAAGGGCGTGCTCGGCGACTTCCAGCTCACCCAGGCCAAGCTCGCGACGATGGCGACCATCATCGACAGCGCCGCGCTGCTCACCTACCGCGCCGCCTGGATGCGCGACCAGGGCCATACCGTGACGCGCGAAGCCGCGATGGCGAAGCTCGCCGCCACCGAAGGCGCGCAGCAGGTGATCGACGCGGCCGTGCAGTTGTGGGGCGGCCTGGGGGTCGTCAGCAATCAGCCGGTGGAAAGGCTGTACCGCGAGATCCGTGCGCTGCGCATCTACGAAGGTGCGACCGAAGTGCAGCAGTTGATCATCGGGCGGGATTTGCTGCGTGAGGGGCCGAGATGATTCGAGATTGGGTCCTGCACGACCGCCCGGCCGAATCAACCGCCCATGAGCCAACCCCATGACCAGCGCCCACACCGACACCTTCGCGCGCGACCACCTGCCGCCCGCCACGCAGCAGCCCGACTACCTGTTCGACCTGCCCGCCCTGCAGTTCCCCGCACAACTGAATTGCGCCGACGAGTTGCTCGACCGCCCGGTGCGCGAAGGCCGGGGCGCGCGCCTTTGCATCCAGGCGCCCGGCGTGCGCTGGACCTACGCTGACCTGCAAGCCCGCGCGAACCGCATCGCCAACGTGCTGGTGCACGAGATGGGCGTGGTGCCCGGCAACCGCGTGCTGCTGCGCGCGCCGAACAACCCGATGATGGCGGCCTGCTGGTTCGGGGTGATGAAGGTCGGCGCGATTGCGGTGGCTACCATGCCGATGCTGCGCGCCAAGGAACTGACGCAGATGATCGTCAAGGCCGAGGTCAGCCACGCGCTGTGCGACGCGGCGCTGGCCGATGAACTCAGGCTCGCGCAAACACACTGCCCGACCTTGACCACGCCGATGCTTTTCAACAGCCGCGATGCCGACGGCCTGGAAGCGCGCATGACGCGCCACAGCCCCATCTTCAGCAACGCCGATACCGCCGCCGACGACACCTGCATCATCGCCTTCACCTCGGGCACGACCGGCCAGCCGAAAGGCACGATGCACTTTCATCGCGACGTGATGGCGGTCTGCGCCTGCTGGCCGCCGCATGTGCTGCGGCCGCGCCCGGACGACATCTTCATCGGCAGCCCGCCCCTCGCCTTCACCTTCGGCCTGGGCGGCTTGCTGCTGTTCCCGATGACGGTCGGCGCCTCGACCGTGTTGCTGGAAAAAACCTCACCGCAGCACCTGATCGACGCCATCCAAACCTTCGGCGCCACCGTGCTCTTCACCGCGCCGACCTCCTACCGCGTGATGGCCGCGCAGGGCGCGCTGCTGCGCACGACCGCGCTGCGCCAGTGCGTCTCGGCCGGCGAGGCGCTGCCGGTGGCCACCCGCAGCCTGTGGCGCGAGGCCACCGGCATCGAGCTGATCGACGGCATCGGTGCCACCGAGATGCTGCACATCTTCATCTCGGCCGACGAAGCCCACGCCCGCCCCGGCGCCACCGGCACGCCGGTGCCGGGCTACGAAGCGCGGGTGGTGGCCGACGACGGCACGCCGCTGCCGGCTGGCCAGGTCGGCAAGCTGGCAGTGCGCGGACCGACCGGCTGCCGCTACCTCGCCGACGCGCGCCAGACCACCTATGTGCAAAACGGCTGGAATCTGACCGGCGACGCCTACCTGATGGACGCCGACGGCCACTTCCACTACCAGTCGCGCACCGACGACATGATCGTCTCGGCGGGCTACAACATCGCCTCGGTCGAGGTTGAAGACGCGCTGATGCAGCACCCGCTGGTGGCAGAGTGCGCCGTGATCGGCGTGGCCGATGCGCAGCGCGGCCAGATCGTCAAGGCCTTCGTCGTGCTGCGCGCCGGCTCCGAGGCCAGCGACGCGTTGGTGACGGCACTGCAAGACTTCGTCAAAGCCACGGTGGCGCCCTACAAGTACCCGCGCGCGATCGAGTTCCGCAGCGCCTTGCCGCGCACCGAGACCGGAAAGCTGCAGCGCTTCCGGCTGCGCGAGCCGGCTTGAGCCGGCTTTTAGCCCAAGAGAGCGGCGGCGCAGTCCTGGTCATTTCCACCTGACTCGAAATATCGAATGGAGACCGTCCCGATGCAAGTCCTTCTTCCCCCCGGCTGGCCGCGCCCGCGCGGCTATGCGAACGGCGTGGCCGCCAGCGGCCGCATGGTGTTCGTGGCCGGCATGGTCGGCTGGGATGCCGATGGCCGCTTCGTCAGCGACACGCTTGCCGGCCAGGCCCGCCAGGCCTTGCAGAACATCGTCGAGGTGCTGAAGGTCGCCGGCGCGAAGCCCGAGCACATCGTGCGCATGACCTGGTACGTGACCGACAAGCGCGAGTACGTGGCCGCCTACCCCGAGATCGGCACGGCCTTCCGCGAGCTGATCGGCAGCTTCAATGCGGCGATGACGGCGGTGCAGGTCAGCGCGCTGATCGAAGACCAGGCCCGGGTCGAGATCGAGGCCACCGCGGTGATCCCGGCCGATGCCGGGTGAGCTGCACGCTGCAGCGCCCGGAAGCGCCGAACCGAGCGCTGGTGTTGGGCCGGAGCCGTCGAGGTACACTGAGCGCGTCGCAAACGCAACGCAACGCAACGCATCAAACTGCCATGATGAAGACCACCACTTTTCCCTCGCTGCGCGTCGACGCCGAGTTGCGCGAAGCCGCCGAGAGCGTGCTGCGACAAGGTGAAACGCTCACGAGCCTGATCGAAACGGCAGTGCGTGAAACGATCCATCGCCGGCGTGTGCAAGACGAGTTTCTCGCCCGCGGACTGAGTTCGAGCGAAGACGCAAAACGCTCGGGTGTGTACCTCGCGGCCAGTGCCGTGCATGCCCAACTCCAGCGCCGGCTCGACGCCCGACGCAAACGGGTTCTCGGGTGACCGGTGAGTTCAAGGTTCGCTACACCGAAACCGCTCGCGACGACCTGCTCCACCTCTTCGACTTCATGCTCGACCGCGCCCAGACGGTCGAGGATTTCGACGCCGTACAAGACGCCATCGACGCCATCAAGAGCGAGGTCGAAGGCCAGCTCGGCCGCTCGCCGTTCATCTATCGCAAGGTCGGCCAGAGCCCGTTCCGGCGCGAGCTGATCATTCCGTTTCGCGCCTCGGGTTACGTCGTTCTTTACGAGATTGAAGGCAGATCGACGGTCAACATCGTGGCCGTTCGCCACCAGCTCGAAGACGACTACCACTGACCGCTGATACCGATTTGCATTCAATTGCATAAATGTCCGTTCGGGCTGAGCTTGTCGAAGCCCTTCGACGGGCTCAGGGCGAACGGAGGTTACTAGGCGACCGAAAGCGAATCCGTATGAGGGGCAGGACCGGCAGACGCCGGCACCCTGGCCAATCGTCGCTATGTAGTGCGCTATATTGCGACCTCCATGCCACACGCCCACCGTTGCCGCAGCGCCATGTTCACGGCCCTGCTGTTGTCCGCCTGCCTGCAGTCCTTCGCCGCGCACGCCGCCGACCTGACCGTGTGTGCAGCGTCGAGCCTGACCAACGCGTTCCGCGACCTCGGCCCCGCGTTCGAAGCGCAGAACCCTGGCACCGTGGTGGTGTTCAACTTCGGCGCCTCCGATGCGCTGCTGGCGCAGATCGCCAAGGGCGCGCCGGCCGATGTGTTCGCCTCGGCCGACCCGCAAGCGATGGACCGCGCCGGGGCGCAGCAGTTGCTGGTGCCAGGCTCGCGCCGCAACTTTGTCGGCAACGCGCTCGTCATGATCACGCCGGCCGACAGCACGCTGGCCCTCAAGACGCCGGCCGACTTGCGCAGACCCGAGGTCAAACGGGTCGCGATCGGCAACCCGGCCAGCGTGCCGGTGGGCCGCTACACGAAGGCGGCGCTGACGGGCACCGGCCTGTGGGCTGCCATCGAGCCGAAGGCCGTCTTCGCGCAGAACGTGCGCCAGGCGCTCGACTACGTGGCGCGCGGCGAAGTCGAGGCCGGCTTCGTCTATGCCACCGACGCTGCGATCATGAAGGACAAGGTGCGCGTCGCCGCGCCCGTGCCGACCGACACGCCCATCAGCTACCCGATCGCCGCACTGGCCGACGCCCCCAACCCGCAGGCGGCCCGCAAGTTCGTCGACTTCGTGCTGACGCCAGCCGCGCAGACCGTGCTGGCGCGACACGGCTTCGCCCGGCCCTAGCCCGCGAGCCCGCGAACCCGCGAACCTGCGACCATGGACGCGTCGATCTGGATCACGCTGGCGCTGACCCTGAAGGTGGCCGCGTGGGCCACGGCCATCAACCTGCTGCTCGGGGTGGCGGTCGGCTGGCTGCTGGCGCGGCGCCGCTTCATCGGGCGCGAGTTCCTCGACGCGGTGTTGACCTTGCCACTGGTGCTGCCGCCCACCGTGGTCGGCTACTACCTGCTGGTCGTGATCGGCAAGAACGGCTGGCTCGGCCACTGGTTGCACGACAGCCTGGGCATCAACCTGATCTTCACCTGGCAGGGCGCGGTGATCGCCGCCACCGTGGTCGCGTTTCCGCTTTTGTTGAGCGCGGCGCGCACTGCGTTCGAGGCGGTCGATCCGCAGCTTGAGAACGCGGCGCGCGTGCTCGGCCTGAACGAATGGGCGGTGTTCTTTCGCGTCACGCTGCCGATGGCGTGGTCGGGCATCCTGGGCGGCACCTTGCTGGTGTTCGCGCGCTCGCTCGGCGAATTCGGCGCCACCTTGATGGTGGCCGGCAGCATTCCCGGGCGCACGCAGACCCTGTCGGTGGCGGTGCACGAAGCGGTTCAGGCCGGTGACGATGCAACGGCAAACCTGCTGGTGGCCATCATCACGATCACCTGCATCGTGGTGCTGCTGGTGGCAGGCCGCTTCTCGCCAGCGCGGCGTGCGCGTTGACTTGGCATGCCTAACGCCGACATGAGTTTCGAGGTCGACATCGACAAGACCGTGCGCAGTGCGCAGCGCCGCTTCGAGCTGCGGGTTCGCTTCACGACCCAGGCCCGGCGCAGCGTGATCTTCGGCCCGTCGGGCGCCGGCAAGAGCCTGACCTTGCAGGCGCTGGCCGGGCTGATGAAACCGGATCGGGGCCGCATCGCCTTCGGCACCGAGGTGCTGTTCGACAGTGTTGTGGGCATCGACATTCCGGCCCGCCACCGCGGCTTCGGCTACCTGTTCCAGGACTACGCGCTGTTCCCGCGTTTGAACGTGCGCCAGAACATCGCGTTCGGTCTGTCGCGCGGGCTGCGCAACCCGTCGGCGCAGGTCGGCGGCGAGGCGGTGGAGCACTGGCTGCGCGCCTTCGAGCTGCTCGACGTGGCGGCCCAGCGCCCGGGCGAGTTGTCGGGTGGCCAGCGGCAACGCACCGCGCTGGCCCGGGCTCTGGTCAACTCGCCGCGCGCCCTGCTGCTCGACGAACCGTTCTCTGCCCTCGACCCGGCCCTGCGCGAGCGCATGCGCACCGAGCTCGATGAGTTGCTGCGCCGCATCGACATTCCGGTGCTGATGATCACGCACGACCCCGACGACCTCGAGTGGTTCGGCGAGGAGGCGCTGTCGATTCGCGACGGCGTGATGGTTGAGTCCGCAACGTCGCCCAGACCCACGCCGGCATGACACCCGATCCGATTTCGTTGACCGTCGGCGCCGAGTTGTCGCTGAGCCTCGATGGCCAGCACCTGGCCGGCGCGCGGCGCATCGCGCTGCTGGCCGAGATCGCGCGTGCCGGCTCGATCACGCAGGCCGCGAAGGCCGTGGGCCTGAGCTACAAGGGCGCCTGGAACGCGATCGACGACATGGCCAACCTGGCGGGCGAGCCGCTGCTGGAACGCACCGTCGGCGGCAAGGGCGGTGGCTCGACGCGCCTGACGCCACGCGGCGAGGCGCTGGTGCGCAACTTCGCGTTGATCCGCGAGGAACACACGCGCTTCGTCGACCGGCTGAACCGCCAGGCCCGAGGGCTGACCGTCGACTGTGCCTTGATGGAAAGCATCGCGATGAAGACCAGCGCCCGAAACCAGTTCGCCGGCACCGTGCACGCGGTGCGCGGCGGCGCTGTGAACGACGAGATCGAGCTGGCCATCATCGGCGGCCTGCACATCGTCGCGACCGTGACGCGCGAGAGCCGCAACGACCTCGGGCTGAAGCGCGGCGTGAAGGCGTTCGCGCTGGTGAAGGCCGCGTCGGTCCTGCTGATGACCGATGCGCAGGGCGTGCGCCTCTCGGCCCGCAACCAGCTCGCCGGCACGGTGAGCCGCGTCGTCGCGGGCGCCGTCAACAGCGAGGTCGTGCTGGCGCTGCCGGGCGGCGGCAGCGTCGCCGCGATCATCACGGCGCGAAGCGTCAAGGCGCTCGGGATTCGCGTCGGCGGTGCGGCGACGGCGGTGTTCAAGGCCTCAAGCGTGATCGTCGGCGTGGGCGCGTGACGGAGCTTGATTCGCGACTTGGATCAATCAGTCTGCGGGGCCGCCCCTCACCGCCGCTGCGGATCGAAGTGCTTCACCAACCCCTGCCAGCAGCGAAAATATTCCGGCTGCAACTCGGCCGACGCCATCGCGTGTGCGGTCGGGCGCCACACCAGACGGGTTTCGAACATGAAGGCCATCGTGTCGCTGATGACATCGGGCTTCGACAGGTCGGCGTGGCTCGCTTTCTCGAAGGTTGCGGCGTCCGGGCCGTGGCCGCTCATGCTGTTGTGCAGGCTGGCACCGCCGGGCGAGAAACCCTCGGCCTTGGCGTCGTACGCGCCGTGCACCAGGCCCATGAACTCGCTCGCCACGTTGCGGTGGAACCAGGGCGGGCGGAACGTGTCTTGCGCCACCAGCGTGCGCGGCGGAAAAATCGCGAAGTCGATGTTGCTGACACCGGCCGTGTCGGACGCGCTGTGCAGCACCAGGAAAATTGACGGGTCCGGGTGGTCGTAGGAGATCGAGCCGATCGCGTTGAAGCGCCGCAGGTCGTATTTGTACGGCGCGCAGTTGCCGTGCCACGCCACCACGTCGATCGGCGAATGATCCATGCCGGCCGACCACAGCTCACCCATGAACTTGGCGACGAGTTCGTGCGGCTCGTCGATGTCTTCATATGCGGCCACCGGGGTCAGGAAGTCGCGCGCATTCGCCAGGCCGTTCGAGCCGATCGGGCCGAGGTCGGGCAGGCGAAAGTTGGCGCCGTAGTTCTCGCACAGGTAGCCGCGCGCGCTGCCGTCCGGAAGTTCAAGCCGAAAGCGCAGTCCGCGCGGCATGACGACGATCTCCTGCGGCTCGGCGTCGATCACGCCGAGTTCGGTGACGAAGCGGTGCCGGCCCGTCTGCGGCACGAACAGCATCTCGGCGTCGGCGTTGTAGAAGCTGCGCGCCCGCATCGAACGGTTCGCCGCGTACAGATGCACCGCGCCGCCGGTCTGCGCCGCCGGGCTGCCGTTGCCGGCCATCGTGACGATGCCGTCGATGAAGTCGGTCGGCGTCTGCGGCATCGGCAGCGGGTTCCAGCGCAACTGGTTCGGTGTCGATGCCAGCGCGGTGAAGTCGCTGACGATGCGCCCGGCGGCGATGCGCTCGAACGGTCGGTGCGTCGCCGATGGCCGGATGCGGTACAGCCACGAGCGCCGACTGTCGGCGCGCGGCGCGGTGAATGCGGTGCCGCTGAACTGCTCGGCATACAGGCCGTACGGCGCGCGCTGCGGCGAGTTGCGGCCGACCGGCAAGGCGCCAGGCAAGGCCTCGGTGGCGAACGAATTACCGAAGCCGCTTTGGTAAGAAGCAGGTGCCGCGGGTGCAGCGTTTGCAGCGGGCTTTGTCATCATCGAGCTCCTGCGCGCGCCGCGTCCAGCGCCTGTTGCAGCACGCCGCTCGAGCCGATGTGATTCGCCAGCAGCAGCACCAGGCGCGCGTTCAGCGCGTGGCCGGCAGCGGTTTCGAGATCACGGTGCGCGTCGATCAGCGCCTCGTAGAAATCATCCGGCGCGTCGAGATGCGGCGCAGTGATCAGGTCCATGGCAGGCTTCCTCAAGTCAACGTTAGGGCACGGGCCATCGCGGCCTCGACCTGGGCAACGGTCGGCTTGCGCCAACGGGCGCAGACGTGTTGATCGGGGCGGAACAGGCACACCGTTCCGGGCCGCAGGTCGTAGCGGCGGGTCAACGCGCCCCCGGTGTCGATGAGGGCGTCGAGGAGCACGTCGCGATCGGCCGCGCCGTTCGCGGTGACAACGCACAGCACCTTCAATGCGCTGCCGGCGCCACGCAAGTCCCGCAGTGATCGGGCCAACGCCACGCCCGCATCGTCAACATCTGCCACATCGCCCACGTCACCGATTGCGATCAATGCCGTGAAGCCAGCGCCCAATTCGTGCAGGAACCAGCTGCGGCCGCCATCGGCCCGCTGCACCGGCGCGTCGGCCGCCGCAGCGCCGGGCACCATCAACCCGCTGAAAGCGGCGGTGCCCGCATCGGCATCAGGCGTGTTCAGCACCGAGCCGTGCAAGGTCGCCGGCACTGACAGGCGACCGCTGTTGACGAGCGTGCGCGCGAACGGCTGCGTCTTCGCGAGTTCGAGGACGGCGTCGCGGAACAGGCGGCTGATCTCGCTCTTCGGCGTGATGAAGTCGGTCGCGCGCGTGGAATGCCGGATGTTCTCGTCGGCCGCGTACTCGCGCTCGCTCGCGTAGCTGTCGAGCAGCGCGTCGGGCGCCTTGCCGCCGACGACGAGCGCGAGCTTCCAGGCCAGGTTGTCGGCGTCCTGCACGCCCGAGTTCGCGCCGCGCGCGCCGAACGGCGACACGCCGTGCGCCGCATCGCCGGCGAACAGCACGCGGCCGTGCCGGAACCGCGCCATGCGCGTGCAGGCGAAGGTGTAGACGCTGGCCCATTCGAGCTCGAACGGCACGTCCTTCAGCGACGAGTTCGCGAGCAGCGCCTTGACCCGCGGGACGATGTTCTCGGGTCTCTTCTCCACCTCCGGGTCGGCGTCCCAGCCGAGCTGGAAGTCGATGCGCCACACGCCGTCGGGTTGCATGTGAAGCAGCACACTCTGGTTCGGGTGGAAGGGCGGATCGAACCAAAACCAACGCTCGGCGGGTTGATCGAGCTTCATCTTCACGTCGGCGATCAGGAAACGGTCGCGGAACACCCGCCCCTGGCTGCGCACGCCGAGCAGTTCGCGCAGCGTCGAGCGGCTGCCGTCGCAGGCGACGACGTCATCGGCGCGCAGGCGGTACGGGCCATCGGGTGTCTCGATCGTCAGCGTCGCGCCATCGGCGTGGCGCTCGAGGCCGACGACCTTGTTCTGCCAGCGCACGTCGATCAGCGGCAACTCGGCAGCGCGCTGCGCGAGGTAGCCCTCGACGTAATACTGCTGCAGGTTGATGAACGCCGGCCGCGCGTGGCCCGACTCGGCCAGCAGGTCGAAGCTGTAGATCTGGGCGTCGCGGAAGAAGACCTTGCCGACGTTCCACGACACACCCTTCGCGACCATGCGTTCGCCGCAGCCGAGCCGGTCGAAGATCTCCAGCGTGCGCTTGGCGAAGCAGATCGCACGCGAGCCGGTCGAGAGCAGGCAGTCGTTGTCGAGCAGCACGACCGGCACGCCGCGCTGCGCCAGGTCGATCGCCAGCGCCAAGCCGACCGGGCCCGCACCGACGACGACCACCGGATGCCGCGCCACCGGTTCGGCCGTCTGGTCGGGGTGGCGCACATAGTCGAACGCGAGCGACTGGAAGTCGATCGGGCCGGGGTGCGAGGACAGGTCGCCGAATCTCATGGCATGCCGCGCCGGCGCGCTCAGGCTTCGAGCGCGTGCCACATCTCGATGTCGCGCTCGGCGGTCCAGATGCGCGGGTCGGGGTACTGCGTGACCTCGTCATAGCAGCGCGTCACGTCGAACGGCATGCAGTGATCGAAGATGACCCAGTGTCCGTACTTCGGCTTGAGCTTGGCGAAGGTGTCCTTGTAGACCGCGTTCAGGTCCTTGCCCGCGGCCACGCCGGCCTGCACGCTGGCACGCACGTCGGCGATGAAGCCGGCCGTGCTGGACAGCCCTTCCTGGACCCGCGCCTCGCCGACCAGCGCCGGCCCGCGGCCGGGCACGAGCGCCAGCGGCTTCAGGTCGGCGACGTTGGCCAGCGTCTTCGGCCAGTCGTTGAAGTAGGCGTCGCCGGCGTACGGTGTGGCGTCGAACTCGACCAGGTCGCCGCTGAGCAGCGTGCGTTCCTGCGGCAGCCAGACCACCGTGTCGCCCTTGGTGTGGCCGCGGCCGAGCTGCAACAGCTGGACTTCCAGCTTGCCCAGCCACAGCGTCATCTTGCCGGTGAAGGTGATGGTCGGCCAGGTCATGCCCGGCGGCACGGTCTC